>CAZMSZ010000538.1:0-1516 GCA_964569055.1 uncultured Planctomycetota bacterium
AGACTCGCGTACGGGGTTCAGGCGCGGATCCTACGGCATACGGACCCGCGCCTGAAGCGCCGAGCCGGGGCCTTAGCCGCGGCGCTGGTTGTTGGGCAGCGACTCGTTGAACTGCTGGATCGAGTAGACCGGCAGGCGGCCGTAGGAGTCGGCGACGCCGATCAGGTTGGCGCGCTCGCCGGTGTCGTAGCAGGCGAAGAACGCCACGTAGTGGCCGTAGTAGCTGCCGTCGCAGCCGGGGTACAGCGGCGCGTTGAGCATGGTGTCCGGAATGCAGGACGAGCGGGGGCCGACGCCGACGGCCACGACGCTGAGGTTGGTCGGGATCGAGTAGAGCCCGGTCGTGCTGTTGAACGTGGCCGGGAACAGCTGGCCGATGATCTTCTGCGCGTCGCTGCCTGCCAGTCCGTCGTCGGTCAGCACGGCGAACCAGTCCGTGGCCGCGTTGGTGAGCGTGCGGGTGATCAGGCCGCTCTGGTTGGAGTTGGTCGCGTTCTCGTCGTGGTCCATGAGGAGGCCGAAGCCGCAGCGCGTGAAGCTCCGGTAGCGCTGGTTCAGCGTGAGCTGCCCAGGAGCCAGCGCGCGGTCGAGGTGGGGGCCCGAGTCGGGCAGGCCGCGGTGCTGGATCTCACCGCTCGGCGCCTGCCAGGTGCCGCCGACGTTCTCGGCCGGGACGTACACGCCGTCGCTGGTGAGCCCGTCGCCGCCGGCCGTGATCCCGTCGCCGCCGATGTCGACCAGCAGCGAGTCCATGTGGGTCGGGTAGCGCTTGTTCAGCACGAAGTGGAGCTGCAGGTTCTCGGCCACGTCGGCCTGGGTCTTGGCCGTGTAGGCCATGTCGGTCGTGCGGCCGAGCTGGGCGACCTGGGCGATCACGAGCCCGGCCAGGGCGGCCAGGATCATGAGGACGATGACGAGCTCGAGCAGGGTGAAGGCCGAGCGGTTCGGCCGGGGGGCGTTCATGGCGACTCTCCGGGTTCGCGTGGGGCGAACCCGCACTGCGAGAGGCGCGCCGCGACCTAAGTTCAATGGTGTCAACCGCTAGGACTGTACGGCCTGGCGCGGGGCGCATCAGCGCTGGCGCGCGCTGCGTCAGGCCGAGGGCCGCCGGCCGGCATCGATGGGGACGGGATCACGAAGCGGCTGCACGGCGCGGCCGCCCTGGTCGGGGCGGCCCGCGCCGCGCGGTGGTCGGCTGCTACTCGATCTCGTAGTACTCCTCGATTTCCTCGTCGAGCCGGTCGCCGTCGCCGCCGAGGGCGCCCAGGAAGCGCGCGCGGCTGCCGCCGTCGTCGACCTCGAAGCACACGAGGTCGCGCGCGTAGTAGAGCGTGCGGTCGGAGCTGTTCGCGTAGAGCGGGGCCTCCTGGATCATGCCGCTCCGGCCGATCAGGGTGCACATCGGACCGAGCCCGAACACCACCACCCGCTTACCGGTCGGCGGAACGCCCGCGGTCTGGGGATAGAACTGCTGCATGATCGCGTCGGCGTCGCCCTCGCCGGGGGCGGGAGCGCC
>CAZMSZ010000538.1:1616-4152 GCA_964569055.1 uncultured Planctomycetota bacterium
CAGCGAGTCGAACCGGTTCGGGTAGTGGTTGTTGGTGATCTTGTAGGTCTGGAGCAGGCGCGAGATCCCGGCCATGTCGCTCGCCGCCGCGCCCTTGTTCGCGCGCAGCGAGAGCACGTCGAGCTGGGCGACCAGCCCGCCGGCGAGGAGCACGAGGATCGAGAGCACGACCACCAGCTCGAGCAGGGTGAAGCGGCGACGCTCGCCGCGGTCCAGAGTCAGCCTTGCGGAGGCCCAGTTACGCATCGTTTACCTCTCTTGTGCGACAGGGTCCGGGCGCGGCACGCACGCTGGGGGCCACACGGCCCCGAACCACGTCAGGGCACTTGGGCGCGGCTGCGGCCGGCTCGTGACGCGCAGCCATCCAGGCCTGGTGCGCGCGCGACCACCTGCCGCTAGGTGCCGGTGCGCTCGAGCTCCCGCGCCCGGGCTGCGTCGACGGGCGTGGGCGGGCGGGCGAGCAGTCGCCGGGCGCGGACGACGTACACGCTCACCGCCAGCGCGCCGCTCAGGGCGGCCAGGAGCGCGAAGGCGTAGGTCAGCGGGTGCGCGAACAGGATCGCGGCCACCGCCAGGAACTGGAACACGGTGGTGGCCTTGCCCAGCAGCGCCGCGCGGAACTCGTAGCGGCCGTGGCGGCGCAGCGCCGGGACGAGGTGATAGGCCAGGACCAGCGGGGCCTGCAGCAGCTCGCGCGCGGCGACCAGCGGGAGCACCACCCAGGGTGGCTGCCGAGCGGTCCACACCGCGGCGAGCGTCGAGAGCACGAACACCTTGTCGCAGAGCGGGTCGAGCCAGGCGCCCTCGTCGCGCCGCCGCTTCCCCTCGGCCTCGAGCATGCGCGCGGCCCACCCGTCGAGGATGTCGGTGAACCCGGCCACGGCCATGACGCTCAGCACCCAGCCGGGGCTCCCGGGCGCCACCCACACCAGCGCGGCCAGACCCAGCCGCGAGAGCGTCAGCAGGTTGGGGGCGTCGAGCTGAACCAGCGCCATGACCCCGAGACCGTAACCCGGGCCGCACACTTCGAGACCCCACGCGCCCAGGAGCGCGCCCTCCGCACGCGCCCCCCGCTGCGCTATCATTCCGCCTCGACGGGGACGTAGCTCAGCTGGGAGAGCGGCGGCTTTGCAAGCCGTAGGTCGAGGGTTCGAATCCCTTCGTCTCCATCGCCCTCGGGGCTCGCCGCTCAGTCCACGCGCTCGTCCGTCCCGTCCTCGAGCCCGTCGAGCTCGAACCGGTCGTCCTTCAGGGTCGCGGGGTGAACGGTCGTGACCCCGCCGGCGTGCGTCAGGACGACGTAGGTGCGGCCGCCGGCGCTCACCGCGCGGAAGCGAGCGCGGCCGCGGAGGGGGGCGCGGGTGTGGTAGGAGCTCACGAACCCGGGCAGGCCGCCGGTGGGGTTGTCGTGCGAGCTGGTCACGCCGGCCTCGTTCTCCTCGTCGAGGTCGACCGTGCCGTCCTCGTGGAAGCTCCACTCGACGCGGCGTTCGCTGAAGAAGGAGACGCCCGAGCCGAAGCGTGAGACCTGGCGCTGATAGCGGAAGCGCTTGCGCCTCGCGAGCCACGCGTCGAGGTCTGGGCGCGGGGTCGGCGTGCCGTCCCAGCGGGCGCCGGCGATGACGGCCTCGACGGCGGCCACCGCCGCGGGGAAGTTGCGGATCATGATCTGGTCCGAGCCGCGGCTCACCGGGAGCTGGTTCGTGCCGAGGGCGACGGTCGCGGTCAGGTGGCCCCCGGGGCCCTCCAGCGCCCAGCCGAAGGTGCGCGCGGCCCAGCGGCCTCCCGCCACCCTATGCTCCAGCCCGACCCGCACCAGCGGATGCCCGGAAGCATGGCGGGCCTCGACCAGCTCGGTGAGCGCGGGGGTCGTCCCGGCGGGCAGCTCGAGGCCGAGGGTCGGCACGTCGCCGCTGCGCAGGCGCGCCTGCACGCGCGCCTGCAGGTCGACCGGGGGCCGGGCCTGCACGTCGAACACGACGCGAACCGGGTAGGCGGACTTGCCGTCCTCGCTGAACGGGACCGGCACCTCGAAGATCGCCACGTTGCTCGAGCGGGTCGTGACTCGCTCCCAGTCGGCGGGTACGCGCAGCATGAGGTGGAACGCGCGGACCTCCTGGCCCTGGGCGAGCGGAGCGGCGCGCAACGGCGCCTCCACGCCCGAGCGCGCGACCCTGGCGAAGGCGGGCGTGACCTCGCTCATGGCGCGGGTGAAGGCGCGCGGGCTGTCCGCCACGAGCTGAACGAGCTGGAGCCGAGCGCCGATCCCGAAGCAGGCGAAGAAGGCGAAGGTGACGTGCCCCTCGGCCCCGCGCGTGACGCGCACCTGCCACAGGTAGGGCGTGCCTCCGGGCTCGGCGCCGCCGAGCGCCGGCTCGTCCATGCTGTTCGCCTCGGGGACGTTCGTGCGCCCGCGCTCGTACGCCGCGATCGCGCCCGCCAGGAGGCGCGCCGCCGACTCCTCGCCGCGGTCGACGGCCGGGTACACGACGAGCGCCACCGCGGCTTGCGCCCAGCGGGCCGTGAGGCGCTCGTC
>CAZMSZ010000539.1:134-1243 GCA_964569055.1 uncultured Planctomycetota bacterium
CGCTGGGGGCGGCACTCCTTGCGAGGAGGTGAGTGTGTGGCTGTCGCTGGGGGCGGCACTCCTTGCGAGGAGGTGAGTGTGTGGCTGTCGCTGGGGGCGCCACTCCTTGCGAGGAGGTGAGTGCGTGGCTGGAGAGGCTGGCTGGCCTGCCAGCGGCCAGCCCTTGGCGGTTCGCTCGCTCGTGGCTGTCGCTGGGAGGAGCCGCGCCTCCCGCTACAATCTCTGCGCGATGCGCAAGGCGATCACGGTCTTCGGCGGCGTGCTCGGCATGGCCGCCTTGTTCTTCCCCATGTTCCCGCTCGCGTTGCTGTGGCCGACGCGGCGCTGGCGGTCGAACGTGGTGCGGGTGTACGCGCGGCTGTGGAGCCGGTGGGTGCTGTTCCTGGCGGGCGTGCGGGTGGTGGTTCGTGGGCGCGAGCACCTGGGCGCGCGGCCGGCGGTGCTGCTGTTCAACCACGTCAATACGCTCGACTTCTTCGTGAACGCCACGTTCGCGCCGAGCGACACGCTGGTGTTCGGCAAGCGCGAGCTGGTGCGGGTGCCGTTCATTGGGTGGATGTGGTTGATCGGCGGGCACCCCATGATCGACCGGCGGCGGCGCGCCCAGTGGGAGGGGGTGCTGGCGGACGTGGCGGAGTGCCTCGGGAGCGGGACCTACCGGACCATGATCGCGCCCGAGGGGACGCGCAGCCGGGACGGGCGGCTGGGGCCGTTCAAGAAGGGGGCGTTCCACGCGGCGGTGCAGAGCGGCGCGCCGCTGGTGCCTTGTGTGCTCCGCGGCTGCCGCGAGCGCCTGGCGGGCGGGCGGATCGTGCCGGGGGTGGTGGAGGTCGACGTGCTCCCGCCGATCGCCACTACGGAGTGGACGCTCGAGCGGCTCGACGCGGAGGTCGAGGCGGTGCGCCGGGTGTACCTCGACGCGCTCGGGCAGCCGGACGAGGCGCCGGGGCTGGAGCCGTCCGGCGCGCCGGCGGCGTGATCTACCTCGACCACAACGCGAGCAATCCGCCCGACCCGCGCCTGGTCGCGGTCTACACCCGGGCCATGGAGCTCGGCTGGGCCAACCCGTCCAGCATTCACACCCCCGGGCGGCGCGCCCGCGCGATCGT
>CAZMSZ010000539.1:1343-4145 GCA_964569055.1 uncultured Planctomycetota bacterium
CGCGCTGGCCGTGGTCCTGGCCGCGCAGAACGAGGTCGGCACGGTGCAGCCGCTCGAGGCGCTCGGCGCGGCCTGCGCGGCGGCGGGTGTGCCGCTGCTGGTCGACGCCAGCCAGGCGGCGGGGCGGATCGAGCGGGTGTGGGGCCACGCGCCCTGGGACTACCTCGTGCTCTCGGCCCACAAGCTGCGCGCGCCGCGCGGGGCCGGCGCCCTGCTCCACCGCGGCCGCGCGCCCGAGCCGCGCCCGCTGCTGCTGGGCGGGAGCCAGGAGCGGGGCCGCCGCGCCGGGACCGAGCCGGTGCCCGCGATCGCGGCCCTGGGCGCGGCGTGCGCTCGGGTCGGCGAGGGCACGCTGCTCGAGCCGAAGAGCGCCGGGGCGCTCCTCGCCGAGCGCCAGCGGTTCGAGGCGCGCCTCGTGGCCGAGGTCCCCGGCCTGCGCGTGCTCGCCTCGAGCGCGCCGCGCCTCCCCCAGACCACCGCGGTCGTGATCGCGGGCCAGGAGAGCGAGCCCCTCCTCGCCGCGCTCGACCTCGCGGGCGTCCACGCCTCGTCGGGCTCGGCCTGCTCCTCGGGCGCGCTCGAGCCCTCGCACGTCCTCGCCGCCATGGCGGTCCCCCCCGAGCTCGCGCGAAGTCGCCTCCGCTTCTCATTCGGCCCCGAGACGACCCCCGCCGAGCTCGACCGTGCGGTGGAGGCCCTGCGCGCCGCGGTGGGCTGAGAGGCGCGCCGCCAGGTTGCGCTTGGCGCGGTCGCGTGCTCTCCTCGCGCTCGCCGCCGCGGGGGATCTTCCCTGTACGCCGCGGAAGCCTCCCCCTCCTCGCCCCCGAGGCGGCTCGCATCTTCCGTCGCGGCGTTCGTGAGGGGAACGGGCTGTCGAGTTGCTCCACACGCGCGTGAAGGGTTCCAGCAGCGGAGAGGGAGCATGCAGTCGGGTGGACGCGTCCGCGTGATCGCGGCGATCGTCGCGGCGTTCTTGTGCGGCGGTGTGGTCGCCGCGGTCGGTCGGCGGGCGGGCGGGCGGATCGCGCGCGCGGTCCTCGTAGCGGTCGGGCTGCGCGAGCCGACCGTGCCACGGCAGAGTTACGACCGCGACCTGCGCCTGCGCGAGGTCGCGCCCTGGGAGGGCGCTCCGGCGACGAACCTCCCGAACTGGAAGGTGCGCCCCGGCTTCGACCTGATCGAGGTCGCGGGCGGGTTCACGTTCCCCGTGAACATCGCGTTCGTCGAGCGCCCGGGCCCGGGTCCGGACGCGCCGCTGTTCTACGTGAACGAGCTGCACGGGGTCGTGAAGCTCGTCACCCGCTCGGGTCGGGTCGAGGTGTTCGCCGAGGGGCTGATCAACTTCCGCCCCGACCTGACCAAGGGCTACAGCGACGAGACCGGGCTCAACGGCCTGGCCACGATCCCCGGGAGCGAGGACCTGCTCCTCACGGCCGCCCTCCGCGACGAGGAGAGCGGGCTGCTCCGCAACCACGTGCTGCGGCTGGTGAGCGCGCCGGGCGGGCGGCGCTGCGCGCGGGTCGAGACGCTGTTCGCGCCCGACGAGCCCGCCTCCGCCGCGCACCAGGTCCAGGCCGCCCGCGTGGGTCCCGACGGCAAGCTGTGGGTCTCGATCGGCGACGCCATGAACTACGCGCTCCCGCGCGATCCGGAGCGGTTCGCCGGCAAGATCCTGCGCATGGAGCTCGACGGCTCGGCCTGCGTGGACAACCCGTTCTACGACCCGGCCCGCCCGCGGGCCGCGCGCAGCTACGTGTGGGCGCTCGGGCTGCGCAACGTGTTCGACATCACGTTCCACCCCGACACGCGCGAGCCGTTCGGCGCCGACAACGGCGAGCGGATCGACCGCCTGGTCCACCTGCGGCGCGGCGTCGACTACTGCTGGGACGGCACCGACGACAGCACCCGCGTCAACGCGCTCTACACCTGGGGCCCCGAGCTCAACGTCTCGCCCTGCGGCACGACGTTCCTCCGCACGGACGTCCTCGGCCCCGGCACCCGCGGGCGCCTCGTGATCGGGGCCTTCGGGCAGGCGATCCCGGCGGGGCGGCACAAGCCGAAGATGCTCCTCGAGGCCACGATCGACCCCGCCACCTCGCTCCTCGCCGCGCTCCCGACGCCCCTCCTCCAGTACACGGGCCAGACCAAGGCGACCGTCCTCGGCGTAGCCGAAGGGCCCGACGGGGTCTACTTCACCGACTTCTTCGGGGAGACCAACGCCGCGTTCCAGCGGGGCGCCGGGCGCGTGTTCAAGCTCGTCCCGTCCACGGCGCCGCCGCGTCGGTCCGCGGCCGAGCCCGTGGCGGAGCTCCCCCCGGCCGCTCGCGGCGCCGCCCACTTCGTCCACCATTGCGCGCCTTGCCACGCGCTCCGCGGCGAGGGCGGCACGGCAGGCCCCCCGCTCGACGGCCTCCCCGGCCGGCTCGCGGCGCGGCTGAGCTCACCGAGCTACGAGGCGCACCTCACGGCGCTCCTCGCCTCGGAGGCCAGCTTCTACATGTCCCAGCGCCCGCGCCTGGCGACCGTCCTCGCCACCCGCGGCCAGGGCCGCCTGCGCGCCTGGCTCCACAACCACATCCGCGAGCCCCGCTTCGACACCCCCGACTCGCGCATGCCCGGCTTCCCCCACCTCCCCGCGACGACGGTGGACGACC
Organism: uncultured Planctomycetota bacterium; assembly: GCA_964569055.1. Lineage (GTDB taxonomy): Bacteria > Planctomycetota > J058 > J058 > J058 > JAWLGW01. The sequence continues at coordinate 3,998 of CAZMSZ010000539.1, forward strand.
TCGTGGAGTTCCTCCTCGCGCAAGATCGCTGATTGCTGCGGGAGCGCGCGGGCGGGGCGAGGCGCTGAGCTACGTTAGGCTCTGTCTCGAAAGTCGGACCGCGCCCTCGCTCGCCCTCGTCGCCGCTGGCTTCGTTGCTCGTCGGGCA
>CAZMSZ010000540.1:0-4131 GCA_964569055.1 uncultured Planctomycetota bacterium
CCCCCCCCCCCCCCCCCCCCCCGCCCCCCCGGCCCCGGCCGCGCCCCCCCTGGCGCGCGGGCGCGGCGGGCCCGGGGGGCCCCCCCCCCCCCCCCCCAGAAACCACGCAGATCGCCTTGCCGGTGGTGTGCTGCATTGCTAGGCTTCGGCCATGTCGACCGATACGACCACGGAGGCGCGGGCGGACGGCGCGGCCGAGGAGAGCTCGACCGGGACCGACGCCATCATCGGCAAGGTGATCGACGGCTGCCGGGTCCAGCGCAAGCTGGGCCAGGGCGGGATGGGCGTCGTCTACCTGGCGGTGCACGAGACTCTCAAGCAGGAGTTCGTGCTCAAGATCCTCAACCCGGCGCTGACCGGGTCCGAGGACACGATCGAGCGGTTCTTCCGCGAGGCGCAGGCCTGCGCGCAGCTCAACCATCCCGGGATCGTGGCGATCCAGAACGTCGGGCAGGACGGCGACTACTTCTTCATCCGAATGGAGTACGTCGAGGGCGTGACCCTCGAGGACCTCGTCAAGGAGAAGGGACAGCTCGACTGGCGGCAGGCGACGCAGCTCATGCTGGAGACGGTGGACGCGCTCTCGCACGCCCACCAGAAGGGCATGATCCACCGCGACATCAAGCCCGAGAACATCATGTTCACCTCGGCCAACCAGGTGAAGGTGATGGACTTCGGCCTCGCCAAGCACGTCCACTCCTCGGCCAAGGTCTCGGTCACGGGGCAGATCGTCGGCACGCCGTTCTTCATGTCGCCCGAACAGGCGGGCGGCAAGCCGACTGACGCGCGCTCGGACATCTACTCGGTGGGCGTGACCCTCTACTACCTGATGACGGGGGTCAAGCCGTTCAACGGCAAGAACCTGCAGGAGATCTTCCTCAAGCACTTCTTCTACGCGCCCGAGTCGCCCAAGATCTACAACGAGTCGCTGCCCGACTCGCTGTGCGAGGTGGTCAAGCGCTGCCTCAAGAAGAAGAAGAAGGAGCGCTACCAGAGCGCCAAGGCGCTCGCGCACGACCTGCAGCAGGTCCTCTCCCGGCCCGACGCGCCGCTCGCCGAGGAGGGCGAGGGCGGCGGCGGCGCGGCGCCCCCGCCGCCCGACGCGGGGTTCGAGGAGGGCGATCAGACCATGGTCTCGTCGCCCGCGAACCGGACGGTGAAGGTCGACCCCGAGGGCGACGCCACGGTGCGGGTCGCCTCCGAGGGCGACGACGCGACGGTGCAGGTCCACGGCGGCGGCGGCGGGGTGACCTTCGGCACCGCCTCGCAGGTGTTCAACGCCGGCGACGACCCCGACGCCACGCTCGAGATCGACGAGGAGCCCGCGCACGCCGGCCTCGACCTCCCGACGGCGCTGATCGACGCGGCCAAGGGCGGCGGAGCCGCCGCGCCCGCCGCGCCGGCCAAGCCGGAGCTGACCGAGGAGGAGCGCGCCCGGCGCAAGAAGAAGCTGATCATCGCGGCGGTGGTGCTCGCGGTCCCGCTGCTGCTCGTGGGCCTGCTCAACCTGCTCGCGCGCATGGACCACGACGCCCTCGCCCGCCGCTACGAGGCGCTGCGCGCCAACCCGACCACCACGGCCGACGAGCTGGAGGCGCTGGTGGTGGACGTGGACGGCTTCATCGCGAAGCACGTCCTGGCGCCGACCTACGTGGCCAACGCCGAGCAGCTCAAGGTGTCGCTCCAGCAGCGGATCGCGGAGGTCCGGCGCAAGGAGGAGCAGGAGGCGGAGCGCCAGCGCGACGCGGCGCGCCGGGCGGAGCGCGAGCAGCAGCACCGCGACGCCCTGACGAAGTACAAGGCCGAGGCCGACGCCAAGCTCGCCGAGCTGGCCGACCTGCGCCTGCGGGCCGAGGCGGAGATGAAGCGCCCCGGCGGCTCGTCCGGCCCCCTGTGGGAGGGGTACCTCGAGCAGGCCGGCAAGCTGCACGCGCGGCTCACCAAGATCCTGGCCGACACGGAGTACGACTTCAGCGAGCTGGCGGGCCGGCTGGAGCAGGTGCGCTTCCCCGCGATCGTGAACTCGTTCCCGCCCGGGGCCTCGATCCACGTGGCGGGCCAGTCCAAGGCGGCGGGGACCACCCCCGGGGTGGTGTTCCTGCCGCCCAACCAGCCGGTCGTGCTGGAGGTCAAGCGCCGGGGGTTCGTGACCGCGCAGGAGACGTTCACCGCGACGGCCGAGGCGCTGCTCTACCCCGACTTCACGCTGGTCCGCGAGGAGATCGAGGCCAAGCCCCCGGCCCTGGGCACGGTCCGTGTCCCGCTCGGCCCCACCCCGGAGGACGAGCCGATCACCCCCGTACCGGGGCGGGCCGTGGAGGTCGTGCGCAGCCGGGACGGGCTGGCGTACTTCATCGACCACGCCGGCCTGCTGCGGGCGTTCGAGCTGCGCCGCGGCAAGCCGCTCTGGATGTGCCCCGAGGGGCCCTCCTGCCGCGAAGGCCCCTCCCACCCGCACCAGGTCGGCCTGTACGGCGACCCGACGCCGGCGCTCTACGTCGTGGACGGCAAGGTGGTCCTGGCCTCCTCCCTGCTCGGCAACGTCACGGCGCATGACGCGCTCACCGGTCGGGTGATCTGGAGCTGCGAGCTCGGGAGCCCGGTCACCACGCGCCCGTATCACAAGTCGGTGTTCAAGCTGATCGCGGTCGGCACGTCGAGCGGCGAGGTGGCCTTCCTCGGCGAGCAGGCGGGGCAGGTGGAGTGGCGCTTCCCCACCGAGAACGCCGTCGTCAGCACCCCGTTCTTCTGGGGCGACCGGTTCTGCATCGTCGGCTCGACCGACAACCGCGTCTACTCGCTCGACTGGCGCGACCGCAAGCCGGTCGATCGGCTCGACCTCGGCGACGACGTCGTGATCGGCCCCATCCCCGTCGGGCGCAACCTGCTCCTCGGCACGCGCTCGGGGCGGCTGCACCTCGTCGCAGTGGACGGGGAGGGCATGCTCGAGCGGGTGCGCGAGCTGGGAGAGCCTTCGGGCGAGCCGATCACCGGGATCGCGGTCGAGGGGCGCGCCGTCTACTACACGACCGGCAGCGAGCTGCGCGCCCTGGACGAGGAGGGCAAGTCGCTGTGGGAGGGCGGCGCGTTCAAGGCCGCCAGCAACCTGACGGCGCCGACCCTCCCGCCCGGCGGCGGGGCGATCTTCGTCGGCGGCGCCAACGGCCTGCTCTACGCGATCGACCGCGAGTCCGGGGAGGCGGCCTGGAGCCACCCCTTCGGAGGCAAGCCGATCAACGTCCCGCCGGTGGTCCTCGACGGCCGCCTGTACGTGTTCGTCGGCGGCCGGATCCACGTCTTGCACGCCGACTGAGATTCCTCGGCTGCTGTGGTGTGAGGGGCCCGCTCTTGTGGGGGGCGCCGAGGAATCTCAGATGGGGGCGGTGGCTCGGATGACTGCCTCTCCTGGCGTCGAGGTTCGGTGGTTCAGCGAGCCGCTTGGACGCTCGCTCCGGGCGAGAAGGTTGGCTGAGGCGACCCGCTTCGACGCCCGCTCCGGGCGAGAAGGTTGGTTGAGGCGACCCGCTTGGGCGTTCGCTCCGGGCGAGAAGGTTGGTTGAGGCGACCCGCTTGGACGCTCGGCCCCGGGCGGCGAGAGGGTTGGTTGAGGCGAGGCGCTTCGACGCTCGCGCCGGGCGAGAGGTTGGTTGAGGCGAGGCGCTTGGACGCTCGCGCCGGGCGAGAGGGTTGGCTGGGGCGAGGCGCTTCGACGCTCGCGCCGGGCGAGAGGGTTGGTTGGGGCGAGGCGCTTCGACGCTCGCGCCGGGCGAGAAGGTTGGTTGAGGCGACCCGCTTGGACGCTCGGCCCCGGGCGAGAGGGTTGGTTGGGGCGAGGCGCTTCGACGCTCGGCCCGGGCGAGAGGGTTGGTTGGGGCGGGGCGCTTCGACGCTCGGCCCGGGTTGATCGAGGCAACAGGGATCCCGGGAGCGGTCGCATGGGAGCGTGGGGCAGCGGGATCTACGAGAACGACCAGGCGCTCGACTTCGCGGCCGACATCCTCGAAGAGATGGCCGCTCGCGTGGAGGCGCTCCTCGAGAGCCCTGCCTGCGTCCGCAACGAGAGCCAGTTCGTGGTGCTGCTGCGCTTCCTGGCGCTGCTCTGGGAGGACTCGGGCAGCTGCGTCGGGATCA
>CAZMSZ010000541.1:0-4127 GCA_964569055.1 uncultured Planctomycetota bacterium
TCACCCGCTGGCCTCTAGCCGCTTCCGACGTAGGCGGCACCCGGATTCGAACCGGGGGATAACGGATTTGCAATCCGTCGCCTTACCACTTGGCTATGCCGCCGAAGAGGGGGGAATCCTAGCACCGGGCTCAGGAGCCAGCAACGTCCGCGCCCGGGCGTGGAGCGGCGCGCGGCACGCCGTAGAAGGCCACGGCGCGGCCGGCGGGGAAGAACGGGACCTCGCGGTACTCCCAGCGGTAGTTCGGGTCGAGCGGGGCGACGAGGGCCAACAGCTCCTCGCGGGTGTGCTCGCGCAGGACGCTGATCACGAAGTCCCAGGCGCCCGCCAGGGGGATCGCCGGGAGGGCGTAGGTCAGCAGCGCGCGGGCGGCGCGGTCGCGGCGGGCGACCCACGGGTTGGCGAGGAGGCCCGCGACCATGGCGGGGATCACCGCCAGCGCGCGGAGGGAGCGGTCGAAGGGCTCGAGCACGAAGATCGCGCGCCGCTTGGCGACCGCGTCGGCCAGGATCCGGGCGGCGAGCTCGGGCGTGAAGTGGTGGAACGCGCTGATCACCGTGCGCGCGGGCCGGTCGTGCTCGGGCTGCACGGCCGCGGCGTCGACGGGCTCCTCGATCACGGCCACCCGCTCGCCCCAGCGGGCCGCGGCGCGGCGCATGGCGGGCACGTTGGGGTGGAGGTCCGAGGTGGCGAAGCGCGGGAGCGGGCTCCCGGCGCGCTTCAGCGCCTCGAGCAGGATCGAGACCGGCTCGCCGCTCCCGCTGCACAGGTCGAGCACCTCGCGCGCGCCCGCCGCCTGGCAGAACTCGGCGAACACCGGGCCGACCCCGTCGTAGATCCGCCCCCAGCGCAGCCCGGCACCCAGGGTCTCGACGATCGCCTCGCGGACCGGGCGCGGGGTCTCGGTGCGGTCGTTGAACTCGAACGCGTGAATGCGACGCATGGCAGGCTCCCCGTACGCACGGCGACGGCGGGACTCTACCCGCCGCCGCCAGGCCTGCGCGCTTGGGGGGCCCGCCTACTTGGCGGCGGTCGGCGCCGCGAGCACACGCCGGATCGCGGCGACCGTGGCGGTGGGGTCGGCCCCGAGCCCCTCCTGCTGGTGCACCACCACCCCGTCGGGGTCGAGCACGTGGATCAGGTTGGAGTGGGCGTAGTCGCCGCTGGGCGCGCGCTGGTAGCGCACGTTCAGCGCGGCGGCCAGCTCGCGCACCTCGTCGGCGCCGCCGTGGAGCAGGGTCCAGCGCGAGTCGAGGGCGTTCCGCTGCGCGTACGCCTCCAGCGCCGGCGGGAGGTCGCGCTCGTGGTCGAGCGAGACCAACAGGTAGCGCACCTCGGCGGCCTGGGCGCCCAGGGCGTCGTCGATCACCCGCAGGTCGCCCAGGGTGAGGGGGCAGGCGTAGGTGCAGTGGGTGAAGATCATGGCGGCCACGACCACCCGCCCGCGCAGCTCCTCCAGCCGACGCGTGGCGCCGGCCGCGTCGGCCCAGCTCGAGGCGAGCTGGTAGACCGAGGTGTCCGGGAGGGACGCGCTCGCGTGTTCCCCGGCGGGCGGCGCCTGGCAGCACGACCCCTTGGACGGCGTCGGCGCGGCCGGCTCGGCGCCGGCCTCGGCCGCGCAGCAGCCGCCCGCGGCCGCCGGGGCGTCGGAGCCGGGCGGGAGCTCGGCGGGCGCGCTCGGGCCGCCGCTCGAGCAGCCGCTCACGAGCAGGGCCACGGCCAGGGAGACCAGGGAACACGACGACCTCATGGTGCACGCTCCAGGGAGGCGTCCGCCGCGCAGCGGAAGCCGAGGTTCTTGATCGCGTAGGGCGCCTTTAGGCTGCTGCGGAAGGCGAACCGCATGAAGGCGGCGTAGTCGGAGGGGTCGGCGGCGCGGAGCGCGCCGCTGCCGCAGAACAGGTTTCGATCGAGGGCGCCGTCGCTGCGCGACTCGCCGGTCACCAGGGCCGTGTTGAAGTCGTCCACCCACTCCCAGACCAGCCCGTGCAGGTCGGTCAGGCCGTACACGTTCTGGGAGGCGCTCCCGACCTGCCCGATCGTGCGGCTCGGACGGGCGTACCAGGCGAGGATCCGGCGCGCGAAGCCCGGCTCGGAGCGCCCGTCCGCGCTGGTCTCGCCGGCCGCCGCCGCGTACTCCCACTCCGCGAGGGTCGGCAGGCGCCGGCCGCACCAGCGCGCGTAGGCCCGGGCCGCGAACCACGACACGTTCACCACCGGGGCCTCGGGGTCGGCGCTCCCGAGCGCGAGGTCGCCGCCCCAGTGCTGCAGGTAGCTGGGCCCCGCGAACAGCGCCTTGACCTGCGAGCGCCGCCAGCCGGGGTTCTCCTGCGCGAAGGCCAGGAACTGCCGGTTGGTGACCGCGTGCCGCTCGAGCGCGAACGGCTCGACGCTCACCGTGGGCGCGCCCGCCTGCAGCATGGGGCGGAACACCCCGCCCGGGAGCGTGACCAGCGGCGTGGGGGCGAACGGCTCGCTCGCCGTCCGCTCGTCTGCCCGCTCCTCGACGGGCGCGGCGGGGGCGGGGGGCGCGGGCCGCGGCGCGGGGCGCGTGTGGGCCTCCCCCTCGCTGCGCTCGGCCCGGCCCGCGGGGGGATCGGGCCGGAGCGGCCCGGGGCAGCCGCCGAGGAGGGCGGCCGCGGCCAGGGCGAGGCTGGCGGCGGCGCGGCTCACGGCTGCCCACCCACGATCTCCCGCAGCTCGCCGCCCTCGGGCTGATAGGGCCGGTCGTCCTGGCGACCCGAGAAGATCGCGGGCACCTCGTCGCCGCCCACGTCGAGCGTGGCGAGGGCGCCCTTGTGGAAGGCGCGGAAGATCGAGTGGTCGACCAGGACGTACGTGCCGGGCACGTCGATCGTGAAGTCGACGATCGAGGCGCCGCCCGCCGGGATCAACGTGGTCTGCACGTCGTGGCTCGGCGTCGTGCCGCCCTCGCGGTACACCACGTCGAAGATCTCGCCGATCACGTGGAACGAGGAGACGAGGTTGGGGCCGCCGTTGCCCACGTAGAGCCGGACCCGCTCGCCGACCTCGGCCGTGAGCGCCTCGTCGCCGGACAGGGCCCCGACCGCGCCGTTGAACAGCACGTAGTCGGGCGTCTCGGCCAGGGCCTTCTCCATGCTGAAGCCCTGCAGGCCCTTCTCGCCGTAGGCGCCCTGCGTGTAGAAGTCGCCCTGCATGACGTAGTACTCGCGGTCGACCGGGGGCAGGCCCTCCTTGGGCTCGACCAGGATCAGGCCGTACATCCCGTTGGCGATGTGCAGGCCGACCGGCGCCGTGGCGCAGTGGTAGACGTACAGGCCCGGGTTCAAGACGGTGAACGAGAACTGCGTGGTGTGGCCCGGGGCCGTGAACGACGCGGTGGCGCCGCCGCCCGGGCCCGCGACCGCGTGCAGGTCGATGTTGTGGGGCATGCGGCTGTCGGGGTGGTTGCTGAGGCGGAACTCGACGAGGTCCCCCTCGCGCACGCGAATGAAGCTGCCGGGGACGGTCCCGCCGAAGGTCCAGAACGTGTAGTCGACCCCGTCCGCGATCGACATCACCTGCTCGCGCACCTCGAGCTCGACGATCACCTTGGTCGGGTGGTCGCGCGTGATCGGCGGCGGGACGTGGGGCGGCGAGGTCAGCACGGCGACCTCCTCGCCCACCACCTCGCCCGCCAGGGCGGCGCGCGCCGCCGCCTGCCCCTCGCCCGACCGCTCGCAGCCGACGAGGGCGCATGCGACCCCCAGGCCGAGGAGCGCACCCCGCAGCCGCCGCTGGAACCTCGAACCGCTCATGTGCCCTCACTACCCGCATCGCCTGCGGGGCCGCGTGTCTCGAGCGCAGGAGCGACCCGCGAGACCTCCCCGCGCGATCGAGCCTGCGCCCGGGGCCCGTGCAAGGGCGGTGCCCGCGGAGCGCGCGCGGCGATCATTGGACTTTTGGGTCCGAATTCCCAATTCGGTCACGCGACCGTGAAGGCGAGGGCTCGCCCGCCGCTCTCGCCGTCATACGCGCGCGACGCGGCCCTGCGACCGAACGCCGCAGCGGCGCTCGGTCGCAGCGCTGGCGCGCGCGGTTGTGGCGGCGCGGGACCCAGGCGAGCCACACCCGATATGCCCGAGCTCCCGGACGTGGGCGGGTAC
>CAZMSZ010000542.1:0-4114 GCA_964569055.1 uncultured Planctomycetota bacterium
CCCAGCCCCTCCTGGCCGTGACCTCCTCGGTGCAGTAGCCTCCTCGCCGAAGGAGGCTCCCATGCGCACTCACGCGGCGCTCCTCGCGCTTCTCCTGCTGCTCGCGCCGGCGGCGGCTCACGCCCAGGCGGCGGGCACGAACGACGTCGCCGCGCTCGAGCGGCGGGTGGTCGAGCTGGGCGCCTACGCGACCGAGCGGACCGTGCTGGTGTTCGGGCTGATCGGGCTCGGCTCGGGGGCGGTCGTCGATCACGCGGGCACGGTGGTCACCAACGCGCACGTGGTCGCCGGGGCGCGGTATGCGCTCGTGCAGTGGGCCGACGGTCGGACGGTTTTGGCGCGCCGGCGGGGGATCGACTACGCGCGCGACCTCGCGGTGCTCGAGCCCGAGCAGCCGCTCGCGCGGCCCGTGCCGGCGTTCGCGCTCGCGGCCGGGCGGCCGGCGCCGGGGAGCTGGGTGGTCGCGGCCGGCTATCCCGGGGGGCTGCGGACGACGCCGGCCCCGACGATCTCGCTGGGGCGCGTGCTCGAGGGGGCCGCGCAGGCGCCCGAGGTGCTCGGGGTGCTCGACTACGGCGACGCGCTCCGCACCGACGTGCCGATCTTCTCGGGGAACAGCGGCGGCCCGCTGATCGACCTCGAAGGGCGCCTGGTCGGGATCAACGGGGCGGTCGAGCTCGAGCGGGCCGTCTCCATGACGATCCCGATCGACGCGGTGCGCGAGCGGCTCGCCGACCTGCAGGGGGGCGTGATCCTGCTCCCGGGCGGGCGGCGGCTCGACCCCGGGCGAAACCCGGTGCTCCGCTCGTTCTTCCGCGCCACCGACGCGATCGCCCGCCAGCTCCCCCAGCGGGTCGCCGAGGCGAGCCGGCAGGCGCTCGAGGGCGACGCCCTCGCCGAGCTCGACGAGCGGCTCGGGGATCTGGTGGCGCCGCGCACCGGCGAGGACGCGCCGGGCGAGGCCCTGGCCCGCATGGCGCGTGCGCTGCCGCGTCAGGCCGCACTTGCCCGGGGCTGCGCGTTTCGCGAGGTGCCTGGGCTGTTGACCGACGACGGGCTCCACCTCACCCCGATCGATCACCTCCACGCGGTCGCCAAGGCGAGCCTGCTCGGGGAGCGGACCACGGTCGCCGTCGGCGGCCGCCCGGCGCAGGTGATCGCGACCGCCGAGGCGGACGACCTCGCGCTGCTCCGGCTGCCCGACCCGATCGCGGCCGTGTCGGCCGACGCGCCGCTGCGCCCGGTCGGGAGCGTGGCCTGGGTGCGCGGGCGCGAGGGCTTGATCGCGGCTGGGATCGTGTCGGTCGACGCCCGCCCCACGTCCGCGAGCGTGCTGGCCCGGATCCAGCAGGGCGGCGTGCCCGAGCAGGTCGAGGGGCTGCTCGAGCTGGCCGAGCAGCTCGGCGAGCGGCTCCGGATCGAGCCGCTGGCCGAGCTGGTCGAGCAGGTGCGCGCCGCCCTCGAGGCCCGGCGCGGCTTCGCCGCGGGGACGCCGCCTCGCAGCTATCCCTGCGTGCTCTCGATCGACGCGCCGCTGGCGCCGAGCGCGGTCGGCGCGCCGGTGCTCGACCGCGAGGGGCGCTTGATCGGCGTCTCGGTCGGGGTCGCCCACCACGGCACGAGCTACGTCGTGCCCATGGTGCGGGTGCGCGAGCTGTTCGCGACCTACACCGGCGCGCCGCGCCTCCCCGAGCGGGTCGGGGGAGCCCGACTGTATTGAGCGCCGTGCGCCCCGCTCCACGCGCCGCTACGCTCGCGACGTGAGCGATCCGCGGGCGGACGCGGGGGATCGAGCGCCGGAGGGCGCGGGCTCGGCGCGCGCCGCGGCGGCCGACGCCTCGACCGCCGCGCTCCCGCTCGGGGCGGACGCGGCCACCGTCGACCTGCGTCGCCCCGTGAGCTCGCCGGCGCGGCCCGCGCGCGGCAAGCGGATCGCCGGGCGCTACGAGCTGCTCGGCGCGCTGGGCGCCGGCGGCAACGGGGTGGTCTACGAGGCCCTCGACCCCGAGCTCGGGCGACGCGTGGCCGTGAAGGTGCTGCGGCTCGAGCGCGCGGCGGTGGAGCGACTGCAGCGCGAGGGCGAGCTGGCGGCGCGGCTGGAGCACCCGGGGATCGTGCGCGTCTACAGCGCGGGCGAGGACCGCGGCCGCCCCTACCTCGTGCTGGAGCTGGTGGAGGGGGCGCGCCCGCTGACCGACGCGCTCCCCGAGCGCGAGCTGGCGGGGCGCGTGGAGTGGGTGATCGCGGCCGCCGAGGCGGTCGGGCACGCCCACCGCCGCGGCGTGGTGCACCGCGACCTCAAGCCGGCCAACCTGCTGGTCGACGGCGAGGGGCGCCTGCGGGTGACCGACTTCGGCCTGGCCCACGCGGCCGACCTCGAGCGCTTGACCGAGACCGGCGGCGCGGTCGGCACCCCGGCCTTCATGCCGCCCGAGCTGCTCCGCGGCGAGCGCGCCGTGGGGCCCACGACCGACGTATGGGCGCTCGGCGTGGTGCTGCACCTCGTGCTCGCGGGGCGGCTCCCCTTCCCGGGCCCGACGCTCGGAGCGCTGCGGCTGCAGCACCGCACGGGCGCGCCGCCGCTGCCGACCGCGCCCCCGGCGCTGGCGGCCGTCGCCCGGCGGGCCCTCGCGCTCGACCCGGCCGCCCGCTACGCGGACGGCGCGGCGCTGGCGGCGGCCCTGCGCGGCGCGCTGACCGTGCCTTGGCGCGCAGCGCTGGCGCGGCCCGGGGTGGCGGCCCCTGCGCTCGCGGCCGCGCTGCTGCTGCTGGCGACCCTGATCGCGGGCGCGCTGGCGCTCGAGCTCGAGCCGGCCCTGCCGCCGCCCGCCTGGATCGCGCGCCTGAGGCGCGTGCTCGAGGGCGGCGAGGAGCAGCTCCCCTCGCCCGAGCAGCTCCAGACCTGGCGCGCGCGGCTCGACCCGGGGCAGGCGCTCGCAGGGGCGGACCACGACCTCGAGCTGGTGACCGGGCTGCGGGCCTTCTGGGACGAGCAGCCCGAGCGCGCGCGGCTGGCGCTGGTCGCGCTCGAAGCGGCCCCCGGCCCGGCGGACCCGCGCACCGAGGCGCTGCGCGGGCTGCTCGAGCTCGCCGACCCCACCGCGCCGCTCCCGCGCGCGCTGGCCCGGCTCGGACGCGCGCGGGCGCGCCTGAGCGACGCGCTGCTGGCGCGGCTCGAGGCGGTCGCGCTGTCGCGGCGGGTCGCCGCCCTCCTCGAGCTCGGGGAGCGGCCCGCCCCGGCGCTGCGCGAGCACCTACGCGCGCGCGGACCGCGCCCGCTCGGCGACGCCGGCGCGGCGCTGGCGCAGCGCGCGTTGGCGCGGGTCGCGCCGCTGCTCGCCGCGCTGGAGCGCGACGCCCGGGCCCTGGGGGAGGCCGACCTCGACCTCCTGCTCGACGACCTCGAGCTCGTGAGCGCGCTCGACCGTGCGGCGCTGCCGGCGGCCTCGATCGGCGCGCTCGCGCGCCGCCTGGACCCGCTCGGGCTCCCGGTCCGCGACTTGGATCGAGGCGCCGAGCGGGTGCTGCGCGTGGCCGAGCTGGCCCCCGACCACTTCGACGCGCAGAGCTCGGCGGTCGTGTTCCACTCCGCCTTCTCGGGCTACCCGTTCGAGGCCGCGCTCGCCGAGCGCTTCTTGGCCACGCTCCGACGCGCCGTCGCCCTGGCGCCCGCCGACTTGCGAAAGCAGCTTCGGTTCCTGCTGATCCGGCGGCTCGACGAGCGGGGACGCAGCGAGGAGGCGCTGGCCCTCGCGGCGGCGCTCGCGCCCGAGCTGACCGACCCGATCGAGCGAGCGGCGCTGGCAGCGCGCCGCGGCGTGGTGCTGCTCCGGCTCGGCCGCTACGCCGAGGCCGAGCGCGAGCTGGCCGAGGCGGTGAAGGTCGCCGCCACGTCCGACGTTCACCTCTACTACGCGATCACGTTGCGCCGGCAGGGGCGACCGCGCGAGCGCGTGCTCGAGGTCCTCGAGGCCTACTTCGCGAGCGCCGACGTCGCGCCGATCGACTCCTCGCGCCCCAACCGCGCGCTCGCCATGTTGTGGGACGTCGCGCTCCCCGAGGAGCGCGTCCGGCTGGTGCGGGCTCCCCTCGAGCAGGTGCTCGCGCGCAGCCC
>CAZMSZ010000543.1:0-4101 GCA_964569055.1 uncultured Planctomycetota bacterium
ACGCGCGTGGTCGAGCGGATCCCCACGCCGTCTTGGTTCACCGCGCTCCCCGCGGCGCGGCGCCCGCCGCTGCCGCTGCCCGAGGGGCTGGTCTACGGGCGCGAGCCCGGGGTCTACCGCTGGACGCGCGACGGGTCCGAGCTGGTGTGGGTCCCGCCGGGGACGTTCCGCATGGGGGGCGAGCCGGCGCTGGTCGACCCGACGCGGCTCCCCGGCGATCACCCTCACGAGGTCACGCTCACGCGCGGCTACTTCATTGGGCGCTACGAGGTGACCTGGGCCCAGCTCATGGCGTTCTGCCAGGCGACCGCGCGCGAGGCGCCCGCGCGCCGGATCACGTTCGACCTCCGCAGCAAGCCCGGCGCGGACGCCATGGTCTACGTCGAGCGGCCCGTCCCGTTCGTGCCGCGCGAGGACCACCCGGCGCTCGGCGTCTCCTGGTCCATGGCCGCCGACTACTGCGCCTGGGCCGGGCTGCGGCTCCCGACCGAGGCCGAGTGGGAGTACGCGGCGGGCGGGATCGATGGGCGGCGGTTCCCGTGGGGCGACGAGCCGGCGGAGGGCGCCCCCAACGCCAGCGGGCTGGGCGACGCCTTCACCCACACCAGCCCGGTGGGGGCCATGCGGGAAGACCGCTCTCCGGTGGGGTGCTTCGACATGGGCGGCAACCTGCACGAGTGGGTGCACGACTGGCTGGCGCCGCTCGGGCCCGAGCCGGCGGAGGACCCGAAGGGGCCAGCCACGGGCCAGTGGCACGCGCTGCGCGGCGGCGCCTGGTATCTTCCCCACATGATGGCGACCGTGACGGGGCGGTTCGACCTCGGCACCGACGAGACGCAGGGGTTGGCCAAGACCGGGTTCCGCGTCGCGCTGGGCCACGGCCCGACCCGCGGCGCGACCGGGGAGTAGCGCGTGCAGGCCGAGGTGCTGGCCCGGCTCGGCGAGCGCGCAGCTGGGCGGTGGGTGCTCGCGGCGGGCGAGCGGCTGCTCGTGGGCGCCGGCCCCGAGGCCGAGGTCCGCCTGGCCGACGACCCCCTCGTCTCGCCGCGCCACCTCGGGCTCGAGCTGCGCGCGGACGGGCTGTGGGCCACCGACCTCAGCGCGACCGGGAGCGCGCTCGGCGGCCGGCCGCTCCCGCCGGGGCAGCCGGTGCCGGTGCCGCCGGGGGCCGTGCTGCAGGTGGGTCGCCACGAGCTGCTGGCGCGGCCGCTGGCGGCCGCGCCGAGCGGGAGCGAACCGACCGGGATCCGGCGCGACTACGAGAACCTCGGCGAGTTGGGGCAGGGCGCCGCCGGGACCGTGTTCCACGCGCGCCACCGCGGGTCGGGGCGCGAGGTCGCGCTCAAGATGCTCCACGAGCAGGTCGACCCGACCGAGCGCGAGCGCTTCTTGCGTGAGGCCGAGGTGTGCCGGCGGATCCAGAGCCCGCACGTGGTCGCCGTGTTCGAGGCGCGGGTGGAGGGGCCCGTCGCGTTCTCGGTGATGGAGCTGGTGCGCGGGGCCTCGCTCCGCGATCACCTGCAGCGCGCGGGCGGGGGCTTGCCGATCGAGGGCGCGCTGCGGGTCGGGCTGGGGGTGGCGAAGGGGCTCGCGGCGGCGCACGCGGTCGGGGTGATCCACCGCGACGTCAAGCCGGCCAACGTGCTGATCACCGGCGAGGGCGTGGTCAAGGTGGTCGACTTCGGCCTCGCCAAGGACACGCAGTCGGTGGAGGCGCTGACCAAGACGCGGCAGGGCATGGGCACCCTGGCCTACGTGGCGCCCGAGCAGGCCCACGACTCCAAGCGGGTCGACGCGCGCGCCGACCTGTACGGGCTGGGGGCGGTGCTGTACCACGTCGTGGCCGGGCGCCCGCCGTTCACGGCCCCCGGGATGGAGATCCTGCACCAGATCTACGACGAGGAGCCCGAGCCGCTCGAGGCGCTGCGGCCCGACTGCCCCGCGGCGCTGGCGGAGCTGGTGGCCTGGCTGCTGCAGAAGGACCCCGACGACCGGCCGCCGACCGCGGCCCTGGTGATCGAGGAGCTCGAGGCGATCACGGCCTGAGCGCGTGGTGGTGGCAGCGGCCCGCCGCGCGCGGTACGCTCTGGGGGCGCTCGCGCGCAGGAGCTGCCCGTGCCCTGGCCCCACTGCGGCAACACGATCAGCGACGACGCGAACTGCCCCGCCTGCGGCCTCTCCAAGCAGGAGTGGAGCATCAAGTTCAACGTCACCCGCCCGTTCCAGATCGCGGCGCGGCCCATGGTCAAGCTCGTGCTGCGCGACGAGGGCGGCGGCTACGTGGCGAACGAGCCGTGCCTGCTCAAGCTCCCCGACGGGACCGAGCAGCGCGTGCGGCTCAACAAGGCCGGCTACGCCAAGGGCATGAGCAAGGTCCCCGGCATGGTGGAGGTGACCTTCCCCGAGCGCGCCGGGCAGGTGAGCTGCGCCCACCCCGACGTCGAGCGCGCGGGCGACAGCTTCTTCTGCCCCACGAGCAAGGACAAGTACGAGTTCCGCATGGCGGACCCGCTGGTCGCCCTGCAGGTCGAGGCGCTGCGCGGGGCGGCGCGGCGCGGGACGCCGTTCTGCGAGAAGTGCGAGCAGGCCAAGCAACGCCAGCAGGCGGGCGGCGAGGCGGCGTGAGCGCCGCGGCGATGCAGCGGGCCCTCGCGAGCGCCTCCGACGAGCTCGAGGGCGACGTGTTCGCGCTGGTCGACGCGGCGCAGGACGAGGGGATCGCCGCGCGGCTCGCGGGCGGCGAGGTCGAGGCGGAGTGCCTGTACGAGGGCGCGGCGCCGGCGCTCGCGGCGGCGGGGCCGTGGCTGGTGGCGGTCGACCCCGAGGCGCCGCTCGCCGCGTGGCTGCTCGAGGAGGGCTGGGGCCAGGGCTGGGCGACGTGGGTCGTGGCCGACGCGACGCTGGCCGACCTGCGCGGCCACTTCCGCAAGCTCCTGATGGTCCAGCGCGAGGGCGGCGGGCAGGTCTACTTCCGCTTCTACGACCCGCGGGTGCTGCGCGTCTACCTGCCGACCGCCACCCCCGAGGAGCTCGAGGTCGTGTTCGGGCCGGTCAAGGGCTACCTGACCGAGGACCGCAACCCGGCGCGGGTGGTGCGCTTCACCCGGGACGAGGCTGGGGCGCTGGCCCGCGCGGCGAGCGCCCTCGAGGCGACGCCGGCCGCCGAGGACGCGCCCGTCGGCGCGGGCGGTGAGGCGTGAGCGAGGTCGAGCTCGCGGGCGAGGTGGTGAGCTACCTCGTGCGCCGCTATCCCGGCGTGAGCGCCACCCGGGCCATGTGGAGCTGGGCGGGCGGCTCGGCCACGACGGCCCCGCTGGAGGGCGAGGCCGAGGCCCTGTGGCGGGCCGGGTGGGAGGCGGCGGGCGCGCCGGCGGACGGCGAGCGCCCGGCGCCCAGCCAGGTGGCGCTGGTCCGCGAGGCGCTCTACGACGAGCCGGGCGAGCCGCTGCTCCTCGACTACCTGTTCGCCGAGGCGTGCGAGCGCCACGACGAGCGGCTCGCGGACGCGGTGATCCTGTTCGAGGCGCTGGCGCGCGCCGTCGCGGTCGGGGCGCCGACCGAGCTGGTGGCCGCGACCCTGGCCGCGTTCGGGGTCGGCTCGTGGGAGGAGGCGTTCGTCTGCCTGGCCCCCGGCAGCGAGGAGTGGCTGGAGGACGACGCCCGGGCGGCGCTGCAGCGCGCCTGCGCCGAGATCGTGCGCAAGGTCGAGCTGGCCGACGCCCTGGCCGCGCTGCGCGCCGAGCTGCGCGCGATCGACACGCCCGAAGCGGCGGACGAGGCGGTGACCGACGCGGTGGCCGAGCTCGAGGAGCTGCTCGCCCAGGCCGCGGCCGAGCTCCCCGCCACGGACGCGCTCCGCCGCGGCCTCGAGCGCCTGGTGGCGCGCGTGGCCCGGCGCAAGAAGCTGACGCTCCTCGCCACGGTCGCCGGGATCACCTCGGCGCTGGTGGAGTCGAAGCGCTACGAGGGCGCCGCCCCCCTGCGCGCCGCGGCCGAGGGCCTGCGGAGCGCGCTGTGGGCCACCCACGAGCTGCCGCCGCCGCGCGAGGAGCTGCGGCCGGAGGACCTGGCGCTGGAGGAGGACGACGAGGAAGAGGAAGA
>CAZMSZ010000544.1:0-4083 GCA_964569055.1 uncultured Planctomycetota bacterium
TGGTCCATGTCGAGCATGAGCTCATGATACTCCCTGGCAGCGCCCCGTGCCGAGGCAGCCTCGCTAACAAACACCTACCACGAGATCGACTGGCCCTTGACCTCGCCAGGCGCGCGTGGCTTCTACTCAGGGCGGAGTGGCGCGACGACCAACGAGGTGCGCCCGCGCTCGAGCGTCGCAGGAAGGGCGCCGTCTTCACCTTCGCCGTCCTCGCGATCGGCGGTCTCTCACAGACGGACATCACGCGGAGCCTCGCCTACATGCTGCCTGCGCTGTTCCTCTCCGTTCGGGTGCTCCACCAGACCTCCTCCGTCGACGGGATCCGGACGCTCACCCTGGTCGCCAGCCTCGTCTCCCTGGCTTGGCCCATCTACTACGCTGGCGGGAAGTCGACGATCTGGTGGTGCTATCCCCTTCCGCTGCAGGTGTTGCGCCGGCTACTGCTGTGACGTGATGACGAACACGCGCGCCGCACTCCATGGGTGTCCCGTGCACGCGTGATGCCTCCACGCCTCCTTGCCACCGCATGACTTCGTGCCGTTGCGTGGCGCGAGCCGCCCAAGTGGTGTACGTCTCGTGTGGGCAGAGGAGGACCGCTCATGGATCAGGTCGAGCCCGGGCAGGCGCGCTTCCGCCAGGGGATCGGCGCGGCGTTGGTGCTCGTGCTGGCGGGGTGCGCCGCGGAGCCCAAGGCTGAACCGGCCGCGCCGGCGGCGACGAGCGGGGGCGAGGCCGCGGCGGCGCCCGCGCCGCGCAGGCGCACGCGGGTGAGCAAGCCGCGCGTGCGTGGCCTGCCGCCTGGGCACGTGCTGTTCTCGGTGGAGGACGGCGACCTCGCGCGGGACGTGCTCCCGCTGTTCGCCTCGCAGGCGGACGTGGCGGTGCGCTGGCTCGGGCCGCCGCGCAAGGTGTCGCTGCGCCTCACGCAGCCGGTCTCGTGGCAGTCGGCCATGAACCTCGTGTGCCGCTTCACGCGCACGCACCTCACGCGCGACCATCAGGGTCGGCTCGAGCTGCGGGACGGGTGGGGCGGGGAGCTCGCCAGCGACGACCTCGACCTGGGCGGGGTGCAGGTGACGGGCGGCGGAGGAGGCGGGAGCGGGCGGGCGCCCGCGCGAGGGTCGTCGAGCGCGACCGCCGCCTCGAGCTCCACCAGCGGCCGCGGCTCGTCGCAGGGCGGCGGGGCGACGTCGACCTACGACAACACCTACGGGGGCGGGGTCGACAACCCCTCCGGCCGCACCGCGCGCAAGCTGCTCGAAGGCACCACGACCCGTCGCTCCGGCGGCCGCGACTGACCAGGCCGCGGGGCCGCCCGGAGCGCGCTATGATCGCTCCGCCGGGCCGGCCCGGCGGAGCGAGCGCATGGATCCCGAGCAGTACTTCACCAACCTCGCCCTGGCCGCCATGGTGGACGGCGTGCTCGACGAGCGCGAGGTGCGCCTCCTCGAGAAGCACGCCGAGAACCTGCGCCTGACCTCGGCGCAGGCCCAGAGCATCCTCGACCGGGTGTTCGCCGGGCAGTTGACCGAGTTCGTCAAGCCGCAGAGCCCCGAGGCGCGCAAGGCCGCGTTCAAGGCGGTCGTGCGGATCCTCCGCTCCGATCAGAAGCTGACCCGCAAGGAGCAGCACATGATCAAGCTCCTGGGCCAGCGCATGGAGATCCCGGCCGACATGGTCGAGGCCGCGCTCGGCCCCAAGTGGCGCGGAGACTGAGCCGAGGTCCGCGCCGAACCGAGCCGCTCCGCCCCGCGCTCCTGCCGCACGACGCCCCGTGCGGCTCCCGGTCAGCATCGGCGGGGTCTCAGCGGCGGGTTAAGTTCACTCGTACCCGCCCGCCTCCGGGCGGGCCAGCAACCCCTCCAAGGAGGGTCGTCGATGCCCATGACCAGCTCGCTCCCCACCGAGACCGCCGCGCGCCGCCGCCAGGCCCTGGAGGCGGTGCTCGGCGAGCGGATCCTCGTGCTCGACGGCGCCATGGGGACCCAGATCCAGGCCCGGCAGCTCTCGCCCGAGGACTACCGCGGCGAGCGGTTCAAGGACCACCCGGCGCAGCTCGAGAACCTCAGCGAGATGCTCGTGCTGACCCGGCCCGACGTGATCCGCGACATTCACCGCGAGTACCTCGAGGCCGGCGCGGACGTGGTCGAGACCGACAGCTTCAACGCCAACGCGGTCTCCCTCGCCGACTACCGCCTCGAAGAGCTGGTCTACGAGTTCAACCTCGAGGCGGCCCGCCTGGCGCGCGAGGCGGTGGCCGAGTTCGAGGCGGCCCACCCGGGCGAGCGGCGCTGGGTGGCGGGCTCGAT
Organism: uncultured Planctomycetota bacterium; assembly: GCA_964569055.1. Taxonomy (GTDB): domain Bacteria; phylum Planctomycetota; class J058; order J058; family J058; genus JAWLGW01. The sequence goes on from CAZMSZ010000544.1 coordinate 2,310, forward strand.
CGGCCCCACCAACCGCACCGCCTCCATGTCGCAGGACGTCTCCGACCCGGGCGCGCGGGCGGTCACGTTCGACGCGCTGCGCGCCACCTACTACGAGCAGGCCCGCGGCCTGATCGACGGCGGCGCCGACCTGCTCGTGCCCGAGACCACGATCGACACGCTCAACCTCAAGGCGGCCCTGTTCGCGATCGACCAGCTCCGCGCCGAGCGCGGCGAGCCGATCCCGGTGATCGCCTCGGTCACCTTCACGCAGGCCGGCTCCAACCGGATCCTCTCGGGCCAGACCCTGGCGGCGTTCTGGGCCTCGATCTCCCACGCCGACCTCCTGGCCGTCACGATCAACTGCGCGCTCGGCGCGCGCGACATGCGCCCGCACGTGCAAGAGCTGGCCGAGCTGGCCCCGATCTGGACGGGCTGCTACCCCAACGCGGGGCTCCCCAACGAGTTCGGCGGCTTCGACGAGACCCCCGAGTCGCTGGCCGAGGCGATCGGCGAGTTCGCGCGCGCGGGCTGGCTCAACGTGGCGGGCGGCTGCTGCGGCACCACGCCGGCGCACGTCCGCGCGCTCGTGGCCGCGGTGCGCGGGGTCGCGCCGCGCCAGCGGCCGACGCCGCGCCAGGAGCCGGTCTACAGCGGCCTCGACACCTACACGATCCGCGCCGACTCCAACCTGACCCTGATCGGCGAGCGGACCAACGTGGCCGGCTCGAAGCGCTTCTTGCGCCTGATCAAGACGGGCGACTTCGACCAGGCGGTGGAGGTGGCGCGCGAGCAGGTGCAGGGCGGCGCGAACCTGCTCGACGTCAACATGGACGAGGCGCTGCTCGAGGGGCCCCCCGCCATGACGCGGTTCCTCAACCGGCTCGCCGCCGAGCCCGACGTGGCCGCGCTCCCGATCATGGTCGACAGCTCCGACTGGGCGGTGCTGGAGGCCGGGCTCAAGTGCCTGCAGGGGAAGGGGGTGGTCAACTCGATCAGCCTCAAGGACGGCGAGGCCGCCTTCCTCGAGCGCGCGCGCCTGGTCCGCCGCTACGGCGCGGCCGTGGTCGTGATGGGCTTCGACGAGGAGGGGCAGGCCGCGTCCGTCGAGCACAAGGTCGCGATCGGCGAGCGCGCCTACCGCCTCCTGACCGAGCAGGTCGGGTTCCCGCCCGAGGACGTGATCTACGACGCGAACGTGTTCCCGGTGGCGACCGGGATCGCCGAGCACGACGGCTACGCGGTGGCGTTCATCGAGGCGGTCCGCGAGCTGAAGCGGCGCTTCCCGCGCGTGCGCACCAGCGGCGGGATCAGCAACGTCTCGTTCGCGTTCCGCGGCAACGACCCGGTCCGCGAGGCCATGCACGCGGTGTTCCTCTACCACGCGATCCAGGCCGGCCTCGACCTCGCGATCGTCAACGCCGGCCAGCTCGCGGTCTACGAGGAGATCGCGCCCGACCTGCGCGAGCGGGTGGAGGACGTGATCCTCGCGCGCCGCCCCGACGCGGCCGAGCGGCTGACCGAGTACGCGCAGCGCGTGGGGGGCAAGGGCAAGCAGCGCACCGAGGACCTCTCCTGGCGCGAGAAGCCGCTCGAGGAGCGGCTCGCCTACGCGCTCCTCCACGGGATCGACCGCTTCGTGGACGAGGACGTGACCGAGGCCCTCGCCGCTTACCCCGAGCCGCTCGAGATCATCGAGGGCCCGCTCATGAAGGGCATGGGCGTGGTGGGCGACCTGTTCGGCGCCGGGAAGATGTTCCTGCCGCAGGTCGTCAAGAGCGCCCGCGTGATGCAG
>CAZMSZ010000545.1:0-4063 GCA_964569055.1 uncultured Planctomycetota bacterium
GATCACGTCCCGCTCCTCGAGCCCGATGTCGGCCGGCAGCGCGGCGGCGCGGAAGACCTCCTCGGTGTAGACCACGATCGCCTCGACGGGCCGGTAGACCTCGTCCTTGGTGCAGTGGAGCACGATCTCCTCGAGGAAGCGCCGCTCGATCGTCGGGTCCGCGTAGTCCTGCAGCTCCACGTACGCCCGAACCCCGCCCGGCTCCTCCTCCTCTCGCGGTCGGAGCAGCAGGTCGATCCTCCGCGATCGCTTCACCTCGACCGCCTCGGCCACGTAGTCGCCGACCGGCTCGAGGCCGAGCAGCACCAGCGCGGCCGCGGGGAACCGCGTCGCGAACTGATAGAAGTCGCTGTCGCCGGCCATCGGCCACCTCCCTCGAGGCGGCCGTCAGGGTAATGTTCGGCACCGACAGCGCCGGGCGCTACTCCGCGAACGCGCCCAGCTCGATCGTCTGCGCAGCGTCCTGGTCGTGGACCTCGAGCCACCGGTCCCAGCCCTGCTCCCAGGTGATCGTGCCGTCTGGGGCCAGGAGCGCCAGCTTGCAGGGTTGCTCGGTGCGACCCGGCAGGACGAGCGTCCCGGCGCACACGCCGGGCTCGGCCGCGAGCGGGGTCAGGAGCAGGCCGGCGGCCGGGTCCCAGGCGCCGAGCTCGGGGGCCGCGCCGACCAGGCGCAGCTCGCTCCCGGCCGGCGCGCCGGCGGGCGGGCAGGCCCGGACCGTCACGGGCACCAGCTCGCGGAAGTCGCCCTCCACGAAGGTCGGCGCGCCGTCGGGGTCGACCACCAGCCGGCGATCGGCGCCGAGCTCCCAGCGGATCGCGCCGGCGGCGTCGCGCACCACGGCCTTCCAGGCGATCTGCGCGCCGGCGGGCAGGCGGAGCCGCGCGGTCCAGCTCGGGAACGTGCTCTCGGAGGTGTGCAGCTCGAGCCCGGCCGCGGGGTCCCAGGCGCCGAGCGCGGGGTGGTCGCCCACCACTAGCACCGTGTCGCCGGGCGCGGTGCGGTCCATGCGGACGACCACGTGCACCTGCGCCTCCGCCGCCGCGATCCCGTAGTCGGCGGCGCGGAAGCCGGCCGGGTCGTAGCGGCGGACGAGCGCCCCGAACGCCTGCGTGTAGCGCGCCGCGAGCGCCGGGTCGCGCAGGAGCAGCACGTCCTCGTTGGAGTTGGTGAACGCGGTCCAGGTCCAGTTGCAGGCGCCGGTGATCACCAGCTCGTCGTCGATCACGCAGAACTTGTGGTGCATGGCCGAGAAGGGCGAGGAGGTGTTGGCGGCCACGATCACGCGGCCGCCCGCCTGGGCCACCCGCTCGTCCTCGCCCGTGGTGTCGGCCTGCTTCCTCTCGGTGAGGAGCGTGACCTCGACCCCGGCCCGCGCGGCGTCGGCGAGGGCGCGCGCCACGTCACGGTCCTTGAACGTGAACACGGCCACCCGCACGCGCGTGCGCGCCGCGCGGATCGCGGCCACGATCGCGTCGCGCGGTCGATCCTCGGGCGAGAACAGCACCTCCGCCCCCGGCCCGCCGCCCACGCCGGGCGCCTCGGCCGCCTCGCCCCACAGCTCGGCGAACTCTTGCTCGTAGGCCGCGGCCAGGGCGGGGTCGCGCAGCACGACCATGTTCTCGTCGTTCACGAGCTGCGCGGTGCCGTTCCAGTTGTAGGAGCCGCTCAGCACCACCTGCCCGTCGATCACGGTGAACTTGTGGTGCATGATCGCGTAGGTCGAGGCCGTGTTGCGGTAGCGCCGCAGCTCGAACCCCGCCGCCTCGAACGCGTCGTCGAGCGTGTTCCAGGGGTTCTCGGCGTTCTTGGCGTCGACCACGATCCGCACGCGCACGCCGCGGGCGCGCAGCTCGTCGAGCTTCTGGAAGAAGCGCTCGTTGCGGATGTTGTACTGCGCCACGTCGACGGTGGCCTGGGCCTGCTCGAGCAGCTCGAGGCAGCGCGCCTCGGGGTCGTCCCAGGGGCAGAACAGCGCCTCGGTCTGAGCCCGGGCGGGGGCGGCCGAGAGGAGGCCGAGCGCGGCCACGAGGAGGCCGAGCCCGAGCCGGTGCGCGAGCGGAGCGAGGGTCATGACGTAGCGCGAAAGCATGTCGCGCGCCCGGCGTAACTAGCGTCCTTGCTTCCTCCGAACCCGAGCCGACGGCCCGATTCCCGAATCTTGGCCGCCAGACGGGAAGGCGTCGAGCGCCGCCTTGAGCTGGATGAACTTGCGGTGGGCGAGCGCGCGGAACTCCTCGTCGAGCGCCTCGAACCGGTCGGGGTGATAGCGCTTGGCCAGCTCGCGAAACGCCCGCTCCGCCTCCTCGCGTCCGGCCTCGGGCTCGAGACCCAGCACCTCGTGGGGCGTCGGCTCGGGCGGCGGCGGCTCGGGGGGAGGCGGCGGCGACTCGGGCGGAGGCGGCGCGGAACCCGCGGGCTCCGGCCGCGGGCGAGGCGGCGGGCGGGCGCCGGCGGGACGCCGCGCCTCGGCCGCCCGCTCGGGGCGGATCCCCGCGGCCCACAGCTCCTCGGCGTAGGCGCCGAAGAACCACGGGCGCCGTCCAATGCGCCGGCCGAGGTGCTCGCGCTTGCGCGCCAGGTCCGCCCGCGTGTCCGCGTCGAACACCGCCACCAGCGCGTCGGCGAGCGGCACGATCGGGGTCGGGCTGGCGAGGAGCGCCCCGGCGCGGTTCCGCTCCACACGGCTCGGCCGCCCGCACTCGGGGCAGGCGTAGAGCAGGAACGGCCCGCCCTCCGCGCGGCGCCGGGGCACGAGCTGGGCGTCGCGCTCCACGAGCGCGCGCTCGAACGCTGCCTCGCAGCGCCAGCAGGCGAGGTCGACATCGATCGTGCGCACGGGCCGCTCCGCGCGTACCATAGCGCCTCCGCCGAGCGAAGGGAGGCCGCGCCCGTCATGCACGCCGCCGGCGACCCGGCCCGTCAGCCCCAGGACGACCCGCCCGCGCCCAGGACGCCCGCGCTCCCGCTCCCCTCGGGGGCCACGCTCTACGGCAAGGTGCTCCAGCTCCCCGCGCGCGGGCGCGCGATCCTGTGCACCGACCTGCACGGCAACCTCGGCGACTTCCAGGCGGTGGTGGCCGCCTTCCGCCAGGCCTGGGCCGAGACCGACGGCGAGGCGTTCATGCTGTTCACGGGCGACCTCGTGCACGGCCCGAGCTACCCGCGCCGCCGCTGGCCCGAGCACCTCGGCACGTTCTACGAGGACCGCACGGCCGACCTCGTGGACGGGTTCGTGGCGCTGCAGCAGGAGTTCCCGGGGCGGGTGTTCTCGCTGATCGGCAACCACGAGCACAGCCACATCGGCGGCCCGCACACCCGCAAGTTCCACAAGGACCCCTCGGAGACCGAGCACCTCGAGCGGACGGTCGGGCGCGAGAAGGCGCTCGCCTACCGCGACCTGTTCCGCACGTTCCCGATCGCCTGCGTGCTCGGGCGCGGGGTGGTCGCCACGCACGGGACGCCGCGCGTGCTCGAGGCCACCTTCGAGGAGATCGCGGACGTCGAGTACGGCGGCTACGAGGACCGCACGATCCGCGACATGACCCAGTGCCCGATCCTGGGCGAGCTGTTCTGGTGCCGCAACGCGGGCCCGCTGGTCGTGCGCCGGTTCCTGCGCCGCATGGAGCTGGGCGGCCAGCGCAACCGCCTGGTGGTCTACGGGCACGACCCGGTGCGCAAGGGCTACCTGCGCGAGGGCGACGAGCAGCTGTGCTTCTCCACCAGCTTCGGGCTGGTCGACGCCAAGAAGGTCTACCTCGACCTCGACCTCACCCGCCCGTATCGCTCGGTGCGCTCGCTCCGCTACGGCGCGGACATCCTCCCGCTGTACCCGGCGGAGGCGAGCGCGCGCCGCAAGGCCCGGGCGGCCGCCGCCGGGAGCTGAGTCAGTCGAACAGCAGCGGCCACGCGAAGTGCGCCGCGACCCCCACGACGAGCAGCGCCAGCGCGCGCCGACGGGCGCGCCGTCGCGCCGACGCGCTCGCCCACGCGGGGAGCGCGCCGGCGAGCGGCAGCTCCGCCCGCGCGGCGACCTGCGCCGCGGCCTCGGCGGCCGCGGGCC
>CAZMSZ010000546.1:0-1824 GCA_964569055.1 uncultured Planctomycetota bacterium
CGTGCGAGCAGCGCTCCGCCTCGTCCATGTAGTGGGTGGTCACGAGCATGGTCTTGCCCTGGCCCGAGAGCTCGTAGAGCAGGTCCCACAGCTCGCGCCGCGCGACCGGGTCGATCCCGGCCGTCGGCTCGTCGAGGAACAACAGGTCGGGGTCGTGCACCAGCGCGCAGGCGAGCGCGAGGCGCTGCTTCCAGCCTCCCGACAGCAGCCCCGCCGGGCGCTCGGCGTAGGGCCCGAGGCCGAGCAGCGCCTCGAGCTCGCGGGTGCGCGTCGCGAGCCGCTCGCGCGGGACCCCGTAGATCCCCGCGTAGAACGCGATGTTCTCGGCGACCGACAGGTCGGGGTACAGGCTGAACCGCTGCGACATGTAGCCAATGCGCCGCTTGATCGCCTCGGCCTGGTGCGCGACGTCCAGCCCGAGCACGCGCGCCTCTCCGGCGCTCGGCGGGAGCACGCCGCACAGCATGCGGATCATGGTCGACTTGCCCGAGCCGTTGGGGCCGAGCAGGCCGAACACCGCCCCGCGCTCGACGCGCAGCGACACGCGGTCGACCGCCGTGAAGCGCCCGAAGCGGCGGGTGAGCGCCGCGGCCTCCACCGCGGGCGCGCTCACCGGAGCGGCTCGTCGCCGTGCGGGCCGAGGACGACGTCGGCGCTCATGCCCGGCCGGAGCCGGTCGTCGGGGTCCTCGAGCTCGACGTGCACGCGGAACACCTGCCGCTGCCGCTCGTCGGGCGTCTGGACGTTGCTCGGCGTGAACTCCGCCTCGCGCGCCACGAAGGTCACGCGCCCCATGAACGGCTCGCGCAGCCCGTCCACGCGCACCGGCAGGCGCACGCCCGGGCCGACGCGCGGCAGCAGCGGAGCAGGGACGTAGGCCCGCACCCACAGCCGCCCGCGGGTGCGCAGCGCGAGGACCGGGGCCCCCGCCCCGATCAGCTCGCCGGGCTGGAGCTCGAGGGCCTCCACCACGCTCGGCAGGGGGGCCCGCAGCGCGAGCTCGGCGTGCGCCTCGACGAGCGCCGCCACCTGCGCCTGGGCGGCGGCGACCTCGTGGCGCGCGACGGCGACCTCCTCGGGGCGGAACCCCGCGACGGCGAGCCGGTGCGCGGCCTCGGCCTGACGGAGGCGCGCCTCGGCCTGCGCGATCTGCTCGGGGCGGGTCCCCTCGAGCAACAGCGCCAGGCGCGCCTGCTCGGCCGCGACCCGCGCGCCGGCCGTCTTCCAGCGGGCGTCGGCGATGTCGAGCGCCTCGCGCGAGGTCGTCCCTGCGCGCTGCAGCTCGCCCACCCGCGCCCGCTCGCGCGCCGCGAGGTCGAGCTCCGCCTGCGCGAGCGCGAGCGCCTCGCGCGCGGCCGTCACCTCATGCGGGCGCGGCCCCTGGCGCAGCTCCTCCAGGAACGCCGCCGCCTCGTCCCGCCGCGCCAGCGCCTGCGCGACCTCCTCTGGCCGGTACCCGCGCTCGAGCTGCTCGAGCCGCGCCCGCCGCGCGCCGAGCTCCGCGCGCGCCTGCGCCAGCTGCTCGTCGAGGTCGAACGGCTCGAGCGTGAGCAGGACCTGCCCCGACTCGACCGCCGCCCCCTCGCTCACGAGCACCGCCTGCACCCGGCCGCCGACCCGCGAGCCGAGCCGCACCTCGTCGCCCTCGAGCAGCCCCGACACGGCGAGCGGCCCGCGCGGGGCCTTGCTGGCCAGGATCAACGCGATCAGCGCGGCGGCCAGGCCGAGCCCGACGAGCACACGGAGGATGGGTCTGGTCACGCGAGCCTCCGAGCCGGATCGTACGGGTTCTGTGGCTCGGATGTCGCGGCGTGGTGTCCACCC
>CAZMSZ010000546.1:1924-4043 GCA_964569055.1 uncultured Planctomycetota bacterium
AAACGGCGGAAGGCCCGGGTCGTCGCCGACCCGGGCCTCCCTTCCGATCGAAGACGACGACTACTGCTTAGTAGTCCTCACCGCCGCTGCGGCCGCCCCACGGGTCGCTGCCGCCGCTCTGGCCCTGACGCGGCGAGCTCGCCGGGACGGTGCTCGCGCCGTAGGGGTGCTCGACGCGCTTGCCCTTCAGCACCGACTGGATCGCCTCCTCGAGGAAGTTGGTCTTGATCTCGTTGGTCCGGCGCTCCTTCTCGATCAGGCGCTCGCCGGCCGCGGCGAACACGATCGTGCCGCGCTCGTCGAGGACGATCGAGTGCGGGGCCTCGCTCACGCCGAACTGCTTGGCGATGGCGCCGTCGCGATCGAGCAGCAGCTGGTACTCGACCTTCTGCGCGATCTCCTTCGCCTCCTGCGAGAGCTGGTCACCGCTCATCTGGCCCTGCTGGCCCATCTGGCCCTGGCGACCGCTCTGGCCGAGCTGGCCGCTCTGGCCGGTCTGCTGCAGCGCGTTCTCGGGGACGAGCACGGAGATGAACTTCACCTCCTTCTTGTCCTTGCAGTCCTCGTACGCCTCGTTGATCGCCTTGTACGAGGTCTCGGTGTCCTTGCCGCTCATGCCCTGCTGGCCGCCCATGCCCTGGCCGAAGCGACCCTGCTGCTGCTGCTGCTGCTGCTGGTCCTTCTCCTGCTGCTGCTGCTGCATCCCCGACTGCTCGAGGTTCTTCTTGAGGTCCTTGGGCGTGACGAAGTTGATGACGAGCGCCTGGTGCTTGCCGATGTGGTCCTGCAGGCTCCAGCGCTGCCCCGTCTCGACCTCGGTCAGGGTGAACGTCGGCGCCTTCTGGCCGATCTTGAGCTTCTGATCCTGCTCGGGCTGCTGCCCGAAGCCGCCCCGCTCCTGCGCCATGACGGGAGCGAACAGGCCGATCGCGGCGCCGGCCACGGCCGCCGCACCGATGCCCTTGAGGATGGTCCGCTTCATGTGAAATGCACCTCCTGAGCTGAACCGCGGGACCACGGAACAAACCTCGTGCCGCCCCCTGCAACGGCCCCGGGGCCCGAGCGGGGTGCCGCCGCGGGCGCTCCCGCGGGGGCGGTCCGGCCAGACCTGGCGTGGCGAGGTTGCGGCGGCATCCCATGACCCACGAGCGTGAGGCCGTGGCGCTTGCGCCCGCCGCGCGCAGGCGCGCGGACCGAGCCCTTTCCCACATCGCACGCGCGTTGCAAGGTGCACCCGCGCGCCCCGCGCGCGCGGGCGGGAGGAGGACGCCGTGGATCGAGAGCAGCGCGCCGGACGCCCCGCCGCGCTGGCGCGGCCCTCGGCGGCCGGAGCGCCCGGGCTCCTCCCCGAGGGGCGGCGGCGGGTCGCCCTCGAGGCGATCAGCCCCGAGGTCGACGGCGGTCGGTTCGCCGTGAAGCGCGTGGTCGGCGAGCCGCTCGACGTCGAGGTCGACCTCGTGTGCGACGGGCACGACGCGCTGGCGGGGGTGCTCCGCCTGCGTCGCGAGGGCGAGGCGACCTGGCTCGAGGAGGCGCCGCTGCGGCCGCTCGGGAACGACCGCTGGGGCGCGCGCGTGCACCCGCCGACCCTCGGGCGCTATCGCTACGCGCTCCAGGCCTGGGTCGATCCGTTCGCGACCTGGCGCCGCGACCTCGCCAGGCGCGCCGAGGCGGGCCAGGACGTCGCGGTCGAGCTGCGGGTCGGCGCGGAGCTGCTCGCGCGCCACGCGGCCGTGGCGCGCGGCGAGCTCGACGCCGACCTGCTGCGGGCCTGGGCGGCCACGCTCGCCGACCGGGACGCCGCCCCCGAGGCGCGCCTGCGCCTGGCGCTCGACGAGCGGGTCGCGCAGACGGTCGCGCGGCACCCCGAGCGGCGGTTCGCCAGCGAGAGCGCCGAGCTCCCGCTCGAGGTCGACCGCGAGCGCGCCGCGTTCAGCGCCTGGTACGAGCTGTTCCCGCGCTCGGCCGGCCCCCCGGGTCGGCACGGCACGCTGGCCGACGTCGAGGCCCGCCTCGACGAGGTCGCCGCCATGGGGTTCGACGTGCTCTACCTGCCGCCGATCCACCCGATCGGGCGCGCCGCCCGCAAGGGGCCCGACAACAGCGAGCGGGCCGGGCC
>CAZMSZ010000547.1:0-4034 GCA_964569055.1 uncultured Planctomycetota bacterium
GCCGCCGGTGGCGAGCTCCATCACGAGGTAGGGGCGGCCGTGGTCCTCGCCCTGCTCGTAGATCCGCACCACGTTGGGGTGCGCGCTGACCCGGGCCTGCGCCTGCCCCTCGCGCCGCATGCGCTCGCGCAGCTCCTCGTCGCCGCCCGACGAGAGCGTCTTGAGCGCGACCCGCGCGCCCGTCTCCTCGTGCTCGGCCAGGAACACCTGCCCCATGCCGCCCGCGCCGAGCCGCTGGCGGAGCAGGTAGCGCCCGATTCGCTGAGCGCCGGCCTGCGGCCCCACGGCCCACGCCCCGCTCGACACGCCGAGCCCCGCGCCGCGCCGGGTCGGCTCGGCGAGTCCCTCGCTCGCCTCGGAGCGGTTCACCTTGCGGGTCGGCTCGGCGTCGTACACCCGCCCGGCGGCGGTCTCGAGGTGCTGGCTCAGCTCCGCTGGGGGCATCACGCGGTGCTCGAGCAGCAGGTCGGCGAGGGTCACGCCGTCGCCGCGCTGCTCTCGCGCGCGCGCGAGCAGCCCCTTGAGGGTGTCGAGCTCCACCCGGCGCAGGTCGTGGAGGAGGCGCGCGAGCTCGGTGTCGGGTCCCGACAGCGGAGTGAGCGACATGTCAGGCAGGCTAGGCGACCGCTGTCACGGCGGCAAGCGCTCGAAGCCCCCGCGCGCCCGCGGAGACAGCGGCGTCGCGGGGTGGCGCCGAGGCGCCGCCAAACAGACGCAGGAGGCCCCGGCAGGTGGCGCCCGGGCCTCCTCCCGACGCCGCGAGCCAACGGCCACCGCGGCGCGACGTAGTGTTCGGCGTCGTCGGCGCGGCCGGCGCAGAGGGGCGGGGCGATGGACCTCGTGAGTCGGATCGACATGGCCCGGCGCCGGGGTCTCGTCGACGAGGACGGCGAGCCGGTCCCGCTCGAGCTGCTCCCCGGCCTCGGCGAGCTCGAGCTGCGACGGTTCGCGGCCTCCTTGCCCTGCCCGCTCCCGCCCCATGTCGAGGAGTTGCTCCGCGTGTGCGGCGGCTTCCGCGGACCGCTCGAGGTCGACTTCACCGGGCGGACCTGCGACGTCGAGGTCCGCGACGCGTTCCCCCACGGGCTGCCGGTCGCCCACAACGGCTGCGGCGACTTCTGGGTCGTCGACCTCGGGCCCGGCGCGACGCGCTTCGGCCCGATCTGGGCCGCCTGCCACGATCCGCCGGTGATGGTCTACGAGAGCGAGGACCTCGCCGCCTTCCTCGACGATCTGCTCCGGTCGTTCGAGCAGCCCGACGGCGGCCCGCTGAGCGAGCGTGCCTGGGCGCGCCGCATGCTCCACGTGTGGACCACGAACCCGGGCGTGCTCGAGCGCGCCGCGTGCGAGCGCGCCGCGGACCCGGTGCTGCGCGAGTTCGCGGCCAGGCTCCCCGAGGGTGCGCAGGTGATCGACCTGCGGCGCGCGGCGCGCGGAGACGGCTTCTCGTGGGGACGCTACGGGCCGCAGACGGTGCTCCACCGCCACGGCGAGCTGGCCGTGTTCGCATACGAGCCCGTCAAGGGCCTGCTGCAGCGCGCGCGCGACTACCTGCTCGGCTCCTGATCGAGCCGCGCGCGCCCGCGCCGGACGGCTCGAGGCTCAGTCCGCGGGGCGGAGCCCGCCGACCCGCTCCTGCGCGGCGCGGAGGGCGCCCTCCGCGCGCGCGACGCGCTCGCGCGCCGCGGCGCTCGCCTCCTCCGCGCGGGCCGCGACCGCGGCGGCTGCCTCGGCTGCGGCCGCGAGCTCGGCGGCGCGCAGGCGCGCCGCCTCCTGCTCGGACGCGCAGCGAGCCGCGCCCGCGGCGGCCTCGGGCGCGGCGACCGCGGCAGCCCGCCGCTCCGCCTCGACCTCCGCGAGCAGGTCGGCGAGCCGAGCGCCCGCCGTGTTCGGCAGCCCGCCGTCCGCTTCGGTCGAGGCCTGGCGCCAGCGCTCGGCGGCGGCGAGCGCGGCGGCCAGCTCCTCCGCGAGCGCCGCGGCGTGCGACGCGCGCGCCGCGGTCGCGCCGCGGCGGGCCTGGGCCGCGGCGGCGCGGGCGGTCGCCGCGGCGAGGTCGCGCGCGGCCTCGCTCGCGGCGGCGCGCGCGTGCGCGAGCGCCTCCCCGGCCTCCGACCGCGCTCGCTCCGCCGCGGTCGCGGCGGCGCTGGCCGCGTCGCGCTCGCGCCAGGCCGCCGCCAGCACCAGCTCCGCCTCCCAGCGGGCCAGCTCGCCCGCCGCCGCGGCCCGCGCGTCCGCGCTCGCGCGCTCGGCCTCGCCCAGCGGCGCCAGCGCCGCGCCGGCCGCGCCCTCCGCGGCGCGGGCCGCCGCCAGCGCCTTGTCGGCGGCTGCCTGCTCGGCGATCCGCGCCGCCCGGCGTGGGGCCTCGGCGGCCTCGGCCGCCTCGAGGTCGGCCCGGGCGCGGGCCAGCGAGGCGTCGAGCGCCTGGCGCGCCTCCTCGGCCCGCGCGACCTCGCGGGCGTCCGCCCCCTCCTCGCCCAGCGCTCGGACCCGCGCCGTCGCCGCCTCGAGGGCGGCCGCCTGCGCGCTCACGCTCGCGCGCGCGGCCTGGAGGGAGCCGGGCACCGCCTGCGCGGCGCGCGCCGCCGCGCTCGCCGCCTGCTCCGCGGCTTCCAGCGCGGCGCGCGCGCGGGCGAGCGCCGCCCGCGCCGCCTCGGCCTGGGCGTGCGCGGCGCGGGCGCGCGCCTCGGCGGCCTCGAGCGCGGCGCGCGCCCCGTCGAGGCGGGAGGGCAGCGCGGGGAGCCGCGCGGGGTTCTCGGCCAGCGAGACCCCGTCCTCGATCCGCCACGTGCGGACGGTCCCGGTCCAGTCGCCGCCGACGAGGAGCGCGCCGTCATGGCTCACGGCGACCGCGAACGCCTCGTCCCCCACCGGCCCGAGCTTGCGCACGAGCTTGCGGTCGAGCCCCCACAGCGCGAAGCGGCCGTCGCGTCCCGCGCTGGCGAGGCGCCCGTCGGGCGCGAACGCCAGCGCGCTGACGCCGCCGGCGTGGGCCTGCCACTCCCCGAGCGGCTTGCCGTCGGCGACGGCGAACAGGCGCACCTTGCCCGCGCCGTCGCCGGTCGCGAGGACCTCGCCGTCGGGACGCCAGGCGAGCGCCGGCACGGGCGCGCCGTGCCCCGGCAAGGCCAGGTACTCCGCCCCGCCGAGGGCCTCCCACACGTACACGTTGCCGGCCCGGTCGGCGCTCGCGAGCAGGGGGCCGTCGGGGCTGTAGGCCAGCGCGAGCACCCAGTCGGTGTGAGCGTCGAGGCGGAACGCCTCCTCGCCGCTGCGGGCGTCGATCACGCGGACCTCGCGCAGCGGCCCGCCGAGCGCGAGCTGGCCCGCGTCCTCGCGCAGGTCGACCGCGAGGATCGCCTCGCGCGGGTCGCTCACCCGGAACCGGACCTCGCCGCTCGCCACGTCCCACACCACGGCCTCGCCCCGGGCCGCGCCGCGACCGCCCGCGGCGACGAGCAGGCGCCCGTCGCGGCTGAACCGCACCGCGTGCACCCGGCCGGCCGGGAAGGGGAGCACCCCGCGCGGCTCGTGGCTGGTCGGGTCGAGCAGCAGCACCTCCGCTTCGCCGCCGACGGCGAGGAGCGGCGCGCGCGGGCTGGCGGCCAGCGCGACCACCGCCGGCGCGCGCGAGCCGGTGTGCACCGGCGCGAGCGAGAGCCCGCTCGGCAGCGGCGCCACGTCGCCCGGCGCGGCGGGCGATAGCGCCAGCGGCGCGACCGCCGGCTTGCGCGGGCGCGGCGCCGGCGAGCTGCTCGTCTCGAGCGCGCCGCCCGCGATCCAGCGGCGCAGCAGCGCGAGCTCCTCCGCCGGCAGCGGCCCCTCGCCGCGCGGCATGAACGGCTGCTCGGTGCGCGCGACGACGCGGAACAGCTTGCTCCCCTCGGGGTCCCCGGGCGCGACCGCCTCGCCCGACCCCCCGCCCGCGAGCGCGGCCGCGTAGCTGGAGAGGTCCAGCCCCCCGCTCGCGTCCTGCGCGTCGTGGCAGTACGTGCAGCGGTTCTCGAGCAGCGGCGCGACGTGGTCGACCCAGGTGA
>CAZMSZ010000548.1:0-4004 GCA_964569055.1 uncultured Planctomycetota bacterium
CGATCCGACCGATGAGAGGAGGTGAACCGGGCGCGCTGGTGCGCGTCGCACGGACACGACAGCATGGGGCAGTCGGTGTGTCGAAAACGTGCACCGGCGGCGAGGCGCGAGGGTCGAATGGGCGTTGCGGGGCAGAGGGTTGTGATTACCGACGTCGCCGCGCTCGCCTGGGCCCACGTTTGCAGAGCGCCTCGCGCGGGGCAGGAGGCTCGCCGGTCATGATGCGGCGGTTCGAGGTGGAGCAGGCGCTGCGCGACTTGGATCGGCGCACGCCTGCCTACTTCCGCGGCGAGATCTTCGCCCACGGCGACCTCAAGGTCCGGCTCGAGGCGGTCCGCGTGCTGCGGGACCTCGACCCCCGGCGCAAGTCGATCGCCGTCCTGCGCGAGACGCTCAAGCTGGTCTGACCGCAGCTCCCCAGACGGGTTAGGCTCTGTCTCGAAACTCGGCCTGCGCCATCGCGAAGCAATCGTCGCCGCTGGCGAAGCGCGAGGAGGGACAGCAATGCAGCGCATTGTGCCCGACGAGCAACGAAGCCAGCGGCGGCGAGGGCGAGCGAGGGCGCGGTCCGAGTTTCGAGACAGAGCCTAGAGCCTCGTCGCGTGGTGTACCTGCTGCTTCGCGCCCTCCTCCGGCACGCCCTCCGGGTGTTCTTCCGTCGCCTCGACGTCGAGGGGCTCGAGCAGGTCCCGCCCGGCGGCCCGCTCCTGCTCGCGGCCAACCACCCCAACACGCTGCTCGACGTGCTGCTCGTCGCGACCTACCTCGATCGGCGGGTGGGCTTCGTGGCCAAGTCCACCCTGTTCCAGGGGCTGGGCGGCGTGATCCTGCGCGCCCTGGGCGCGGTGCCGGTCTATCGACGCGAGGACGCGCCGATCGACGAGGCGGCGCGGGCGCGCAACGACGCCGCCCTCGCGGCCTGCGAGGAGGCGGTGGCCGCGGGCCGCGCGATCCTGATCTTCCCCGAGGGGGTCAGCCAGGAGGAGCGCCGCCTGCAGCAGCTCAAGACGGGCCTGGCCCGGATCGCCCTCGGCGCGGAGGCCCGCGCCCCCGGGCAGGTGGTGGTGGTCCCGGTCGCGCTCGTGTACGACGACCCCGAGACGTTCCGCAGCCGGGCCCACGTGCGCTACGGCGCCCCGATCCGGGTGGCCCCCTTCCTGGCCGCGGGCGGCGCCGACCCGTTCGCGCCGGCGCGCACCCTGACCGAGGCGGTGCGCGCCGCGCTGGCGGCGGCCATGGTCCACGTGGAGCGCCCGAGCGACGACCCGCTGGTGCGCGACCTCGACGCGGTCTACGGGAGCGAGCTGGCGGGCGAGGCGGGCGGGCCGCTGGCGGCCACGGCCGTGATCGCGCGGGCGGTGAACGCCTTCGCCGAGTCGGACCCGGCCCGGGTCGAGCGGGTCCGCGCGCTCCTGGCGAACTACCGGGCCGCCCTCGCCGCCTCGGGCCTCGACGACGCCGCGGTGCGGGCACGGGCCGGCGAGGCGCCCTCGCCGCCCAGCACGGCGCTCTGGCTCGGGGCCGCGCCGCTCGCCGCCTGGGGGATCCTCAACCACCTCGTCCTGTATCACATCCCGCGGCTCGTCCTGCGCCTGTTGCCGGTCCACCCGGTCTACAGCTCGACCGTCAAGCTGCTCAGCGGCCTGCTCGCCCTGGGGGTGTGCTACGCCGCGCAGGGCGCGCTGGTGCACCGCGCGCTCGCGCCGCTGGCAGGCCTCGACGCGAGCGCCACCTGGTCGGTGACGATCGCCTACCTCGGGACCCTGCCCCTCTCCGGCCTGGTGGCGCTGCTGTGGCTCGAGCGGCTCGAGGCTCGCCGGCGGCGCGCCCGCGTGCAGGCCGCGCGGCGGCGGCTCGACCCGGCCGAGCTCGCCCGCCTCCGCGAGGCGCGCGCCGCGCTGGTCGCGGAGCTCGACCGGGCCCGCGCGGACTACCTCGCGGCGAGCACCCCGGCCTCGGCGGCCGGTGAGAGCGAGCCCCTGTAGCGCTCCTGCGGCGGTACGTCGCGGGCGCGAGTTACCCTGGCGCGCCGCAACCCCAAAGGACCGCTCATGACCACCGTTCCGATCCGGCGCGCGCTGCTCAGCGCGGCCGACAAGCAAGGGCTCGCGGCGCTCGGCGCCGCCCTGGCGGCGCGCGGCGTGACGCTGGTCTCGACGGGCGGGACGGCGCGCGCGCTCCGCGAGGCGGGGCTCGCCGTCGAGGACGTGGCCGAGGTGACGGGGCACCCCGAGATCCTGGGGGGCCGCGTCAAGACGCTCCACCCCAAGGTCCACGGCGGGATCCTGGCCCGGCTCCCGGGCGACGAGGCGGAGCTCGCCGAGCATGGGATCGCGCCGTTCGACCTGGTCGTCGTGAACCTGTACCGGTTCGAGGCGGCGGCCGAGCAGGGGCTGGCGCTCGACGCGCTGGTGGAGGAGATCGACATCGGCGGGCCCGCCATGCTCCGCGCCGCCGCCAAGAGCTTCCCGCGCCTGGCGGTGCTGAGCGACCCGGCCCAGTACGCGCCGTTCCTCGCCGAGCTCGAGCGCGAGGGCGGGGTGACCCTCGCCACCCGCCGCCGGCTGGCCCTGGCGGCGTTCGCCCGCACCGCCGCCTACGACCAGGCGATCGTGGCCGAGCTCGACCGCAGGTTCGCGGACGAGGAGCCCGCCGCGCAGGACGCGCTCCCCTCCCGGCTGGCCCTCGCCGCCGAGCGGGTGGGTGAGCCGCTGCGCTACGGCGAGAACCCGCACCAGCGGGGCGCGCTGTATCGCCTGCCGGGCGGCGGCGGGCTCGGGGCGCTCGAGCTGCACGCGGGGACCAAGGAGCTGTCCTACAACAACCTGCTCGATCTCGACGCGGCCCTCGGCCTGGCCGACGCCCTCCCGCGCCCCGGCGTGTGCGTGATCAAGCACGCCGGGCCGTGCGGCGCGGCCGCGGGCGACGAGGCGGTCGCCGCGCTGGAGGCGGCCTGGGCGGGCGACCCGCTCTCCGCGTTCGGCTCGGTGGTGGGGGTCAACGTCCCCGTCGACCTCCCGCTCGCCGAGGCGCTCGTGGCGCGGCCGTTCGTGGAGGCGGTGATCGCGCCGGCCTTCGCGACCGAGGCGCTCGAGCGGCTGCGCGCGCGCAAGGGGTGGGGCCGCTCGGTGCGGCTGGTGGCGGCGCGCGCCCCCGCGGCCGGCGGGCTGGCGGTGCGGAGCGTGGCGGGCGGGCTGCTCGTGCAGGACCTCGACCGCGGCGCCGCCGCCAAGTGGGAGGTCGTGACCCGGCGCGCGCCGACCGCCGACGAGGAGGCCGCGCTGCGCTTCGCCTGGACCTGCGTGGCCGCCGTGCGGAGCAACGCGATCGTGCTGGCGCAGGGGCGCGCCCTGGTCGGGGTGGGCGGCGGGCAGCCCTCGCGGGTCGACGCGGTGGAGCTGGCGGTCCGCAAGGCGGGCGAGCGGGCGCGCGGCGCCGCGCTCGCCTCCGACGCGTTCTTCCCCTTCCCCGACGGGGTCGAGGCCGCCCACGCGGGCGGCGTGAGCTGCGTGGTCCAGCCGGGCGGCAGCGTCAAGGACGCCGAGGTGATCGCCCGGGCCGACGAGCTCGGGCTCGCGATGGTGTTCACCGGCACCCGTCACTTCCGGCACTGAGGCGGGTGGCCGCCCGCTCCCGTAGGCTCGGGGCGTGACCTCGGTCGGGCCGTACGAGCTGTTGGAGCCGCTCGGGGCGGGCGGAATGGCGCGGGTGTGGAGGGCGCGCCACCGCGAGACGGGGGCGGTGTGCGCCCTCAAGCTGCTCGAGAGCAGGCAGCCCGACCTGCGGGTGCGGTTCGCGCGGGAGGGCGAGGCGCTGGCGCGGGTGGACGCGCACCCCCACGTCCTGCGCGTGCACCAGGCAGGCGAGGCGGACGGGCGGCTGTTCCTCGCGATGCAGCTGGCCGAAGGGGGGTCGCTCGAGCAGCGCCTGCAGGGCGGCAGGCTGCCGTGGTCCGAGGCGCTCGCCGTGGCGACGGACCTGGCCCGGGGTCTCGCGCACGTCCA
>CAZMSZ010000549.1:0-4002 GCA_964569055.1 uncultured Planctomycetota bacterium
CGATCCGCCTGAGCGTCCCGAGCGGCGCGCGGATCCGCGGCGAGGACGTGGCCCTCTCGGGCGACGGGCGCCTGGTCGGCACGATCGGCGCCGGGGGCGGCGCCATGGTGCTGCGCGACGGCACCTACCGGCTCGCGATCGACGGCCCGCTCGCCCTGAGCGGGATCGCCGGCGAGGGCTACTCGATCGAGGACATCGTGGCTGACGGCCGGATCACCTCGACCGGCACCGTGAGCGAGCTCAGCACCGACCGCCTGAAGATCGCCGGCGCCTGGAGCGGCGACGTCGGGGTCGCCTCCCGCGGGATCCGCGGCGTGCTCGAGGACGAGGAGGTGAACACTCGGATCGGGGAGGGCTCGCGGCTGACGTTCGACGTGCCGACCTCCAGCCTCGACCTCACCCTGCCCGGCCGCCCGGGGCGCGACGTGACCCTGCTCGGCGACCTCAGCGGGCACGTGGCCGGCACCTTGAACCTCGACGACGCGAGCTACACCAGCCCCTCGGTCGAGGTCGAGGCCGGCCGGCTCGCCGCCAGCTTCGACCTCGACGTGGAGGGCGCCGCGCGCTCGAGCGACCCGGAGGCGCCCTGGCTGCGGCGCGCGAGCGGCACGATCGGCGTCGTGGCCGCAGAGCCGGGCGAGGTGGCCTACACCGGCCTCCCCGGCCGCCCGGTGGTGCCGGCGGGCCACCGCGTGGTCGCGGGCGACACGCTCGGCGAGCTGGCCCGCCGCTACGGGGTGTCGCTGGCGGCCTTGCGCGCCGCCAACGGGATCGCCGCGGGCTCGAGCCTGATCCGAGTCGGCGACACCCTGCGGATCCCGGGCGCCGAGCGGACCGGCGGGACCGCGCCCGGCGAGGCGCGGAGCACGATCGACGCGGGCAGCCGGGTCGACCTCGAGCTCGACGAGGCCACGATCGGCCCGAACGGGGTCACCGCCAAGGGGCGGCTCTCGGCGACCGTCCGGCTGACCGGCGCCGACGTGCTGACCGGGCGGGTGGAGGCCAAGATCCTGGGCGCCGCCCGGGCGACCGTCGAGCAGGCGGCCTTCGAGCTGCGGGCCGACGGGGCCGGAGTGGAGCTCGAGGCGGGGCCGGTGCGCGTCCCCGTCCGACTCGAGCTCGACCGCGGCTCGAACCTCCGCATCGCGCTCCCCGGCAACGAGACCGACGTGACGCTCGACCGCGACGGCAGCTACGCCGAGTTCACGGTGCTGGTGCTGCCCGGCGAGGGCGGCGCGCTGCGGATCGACGAGCTGCAGCAGGTCGACCTCCTGCTCCACAGCAACCAGGCCGCGGCCTTCGCCGGCGAGACGCTCCAGGTGGCTGGCGAGAAGACGATCCGCTACACGGGCCGGCTGGCCTTCGTCCCCGGCGGGCTCGACTTCTACGGGGACCTGACGGTCACCGTCCGGGGCGACGACCAGACGCCCATCGTGAGCATCCGCTGGTGAGCTGGGGCTTTCCCCCTCGGGTCACGGGAGTTACGCCCGCGGCCCCCCGCGCTCGTCCGCGCTGGACGCCCGCGGCCCGTCCGGTATAATCCCGCCTACCACTCGCGGGCGTAGCTCAGTGGTAGAGCACAACCTTGCCAAGGTTGGGGTCGTGAGTTCAAATCTCATCGCCCGCTTCTGACGGCCGACCCTCGGGTCGGCCGCTCGGCGTTATAGGGACCTCTTTCCTTCGTTTCTCCAGGGAGCTCCTCGTCGCGGGCTCCCGCGATCCGCGCGGCAGCGGCGCGAGCTCGCCCGCCTGCCGAGACTCCCAGGCGAGGACGCCATGGCCCACGACCACGACCACGACCACGATCACGACCACGACCACGATCACGGCCATGGCGGTCAGGGGCCGCAGCTCGCGGCGGTGGTCGAGGACCTCGGGCCCTGCAAGAAGCTGCTCAAGGTCGAGGTCCCCTCGGGGGAGGTGCGCAAGGAGATCGAGAGCCGCCTGTCGCAGCTCCGCCGCAACGTGCACCTCAAGGGGTTCCGCAAGGGCAAGGCCCCGCGCAGCCGGATCGAGAAGCTCTACGGCGACGCCGTGCGCGACGACGCGCGCGACCACCTGCTGCGTCAGGGCTACATGAAGGCCCTGCAGGAGCAGGTCGGCGAGCGGCGCCTGCTCGGCGAGGGGACGATCGAGAACGTGGCCTTCTCCCTCGAGGAGGGGCTGAGGTTCGAGGTCACCCTCCACACCCGCCCCGAGTTCGAGCTCGGGGCCGATCAGTACAAGGGGCTCGAGGTCGAGGTCGACCCGATCCGGATCGACGAGGCCGACGTCGACAAGGCGATCGAGGACGTGCGCCGCGCCCGCGGCGAGCTCGGCCCGGTGACCGACCCCGAGGCGCCGGTCGAGGGCGAGGACGTGCTCGCCGTCGACGTCGAGGTGTGGCTCGCCGACGAGTACGAGACGTTCGCCCAGACCCAGGAGGAGGGCGCGGCCGAGGCGGCCACCGAGCTCAAGCCCCTCAAGGTCGAGCACGACCTGCAGGTCCGCCTCCCGCTCGACCGGCTGGGCAGCTACACGGTCCAGGACCTCGCCGACAGCCTGACCGGGCTCAAGGTGGGCGAGTGGGGCGAGGTCGAGACCGAGCTCCCCATGGACTACGACGTGGTCGAGGGGCGCAACGAGCCCGCCATGCTGCGCGTGCAGGTCAAGTCGATCCAGCGCGTGTTCCTGCCCGAGCTGACCGAGGAGTGGGCCAAGGAGCTCGGCCACGAGTCGATCGCCGACATCCGGCGCGAGGTGCGCGAGCAGCTCCAGCAGCAGCGCGAGCTGCAGCGCCGGCGGGAGATCGAGGAGAAGGCGCTCGCCCGGCTGCTGGCCGACGTGGGCGAGTTCGCGCTCCCCAGCGACCTCGTCGACAAGGAGGTCGAGAGCGCCGAGCGCCGCCGGACCTTCGAGCTGCGCTTCCAGCAGGGCAAGACCGAGGAGGAGGCCCGCGGCGCGATCGCCGAGGAGGCGACCGCGATCCGCGCCGACGTCGAGCGTGGCCTGCGCCACTTCTTCCTGCTCGACGAGATCGCCGAGCGCGAGGGGATCAAGGTCACCGACGCCGACGTCCAGGGCCGAGTCGCCCGCCTGGCCGCCGCCCGCGGCCAGAGCCCCGCCCACGTGTGGGAGGAGCTGCAGCGCCACGAGGTGATCCCGCAGCTGCGGCACGACATCCTCGACGAGAAGACGCGCGCCGTCCTGCGCGAGCACGCCAAGATCACCGAGACGCAGGGATAGCTCGGTCGGATCGGACGCGCGCGGGCTGGCTGGTTGGCTGCTGGTGACGACGCGCGGGCCTTGTCGGTCTACCCGGAGGGGGGCCGGCCGGGGGTGCCGTGCTCAAACAGCGTGCGCGCTGCCCCTGATGGTGTGACTGCCCCGCTCGTCCCGAGCGAACCGCGCGCCCGAACTGCGCGCGGCACCCCCGGCCCCCCTCCCGACACCGGGACTTGGAGGCTGGGCGGGCCGGGCCGGCTGCGGGGGGGACGTACGAGTGGAGCGGCACGGCCCGCGACGCTGCCCCGCCTCGTCGTAGCCAAGCGGGGATGACCCCGATCCGCGCCGCGCGCGGCTCTGGGGTGGGGGGGACGTCTCGGCGTTCGCCACGAGGCGCGTGGGGTGCCCGCTGCTTCGCTCAACGTGAACGGACGGGGTCGCCCTGGCCTTGCTTGGTTGGGCCGGCGCGCGGCGGTACGCCATACACTCACGCCATGAACACCTCCCTGCTCATCGACGTGACCGGCTGGATCGGCGCCGGCTGCCTGCTCGTGGCCTACGGGCTGGTGTCGGCCGGTCGCCTCCAGGGGCGGTCGGTCCACTACCAGCTCATGAACATCGGCGGCGCGGTGCTCCTCAGCGTGAACTCGGGCTACTACGGCGCCTTCCCGTCGGTCGGCCTCAACGCGATCTGGATCGCGGTCGGCCTGGTATCGCTGAAGGCGGCGCTTCGGGACGGCGAGAGCCGAGACTCGACGCCTGATGTTCCCAGCCCAAGGTAGGGCGAGGCGGCCGGTC
>CAZMSZ010000550.1:0-3998 GCA_964569055.1 uncultured Planctomycetota bacterium
GCCCGACGAGCAACGAAGTCAGCGGCGACGAGGGCGAGCGAGGGCGCGGTCCGAGTTTCGAGACAGAGCCTAGCCGAGGAGGGCGCCCGTGGAGCATGCTGTCGAGCCCGAGGTCCTCGTCGAGCGCTTCCGGCGCGTGCGGCGGCTGAGCGCGGCGATCTGCGCCCCGCTGGCGCTCGAGGACCACGTGGTGCAGACCCAGCCCGAGGTGAGCCCGCCGCGGTGGCACCTCGCGCACGTCACCTGGTACTTCGAGACGTTCGTGCTCCGGCGCGCGGACCCGGCGCGCGCGCCTCATCACCCCGGCTACCACGCGCTGTTCAACAGCTACTACCAGGGCGTCGGCCTGCCGTTCCCGCGGGCGCGTCGGGGGACGCTCTCCCGCCCCACCGTGGCCGAGGTGCACGCCTACCGCGGCGCCGTCGACGGCGCGATCGAGCGCTTGATCGGCGCGCTCGGCCGGCACCCGGACGCGGCCGAGCTCGCCTTCCGGCTCGAGCTCGGCCTGCACCACGAGCAGCAGCACCAGGAGCTGCTGCTGATGGACATCAAGCACATCCTCGGGAGCAACCCGCTCCACCCGCCCTACCGCGCCGAGCCGGCGACGCCCCGTGCGCCCGGCGCCCCAGCGCCGACGACGTTCCTGGCTTGCCCCGGCGGCGTGGTCGCGCTCGGCGCCGCGGCCGACGGCTTCGCGTTCGACAACGAGCGCCCCCGCCACGAGGTGCTGCTCGGCTCGCACGCCCTCGCCGATCGGCTGGTCACCAACGGCGAGTTCCTCGAGTTCGTGGAGGACGGCGGCTACCGCCGGCCGGAGCTGTGGCTGGCGGACGGCTGGGCGCGCGTGCAGGAGGAGGGCTGGAGCGCGCCGCTCTACTGGCGCCCGGCCGGCGAGGGGCGCTGGTCGGAGTACTCCCTGGCCGCGGGGCTGGCCGCGCTCGACCTCGTCGCGCCGGTGGCCCACGTCTCGCACTACGAGGCGGACGCGTTCGCGCGCTGGGCCGGCGCGCGGCTCCCCAGCGAGGCCGAGTGGGAGGCCGCGGCCGCCGCGCTCCCGCCCGAGGCGCTCGCGCGGGCGAACCTGCTCGACGACCCGGGCAAGGACCCGCTCCACCCCCGCGCGGCCGCGACCGGGGGAGGGTTCGCGCAGCTCCTCGGCGACCTGTGGGAGCACACCGCCAGCTCCTACGGCCCCTACCCCGGCTACGCGCCGTTCGCGGGCGAGCTCGGCGAGTACAACGGCAAGTTCATGTGCAACCAGCACGTCCTGCGCGGCGGCTGCTGCGCGACGCCGCGCGACCACCTGCGCGCCACGTACCGCAACTTCTTCTACCCGCACGACCGCTGGCCCTTCGCCGGGATCCGGCTGGCGAAGTGAGGAATAGGACGCGGCGCGCCCGGAAGTGCACCGGGCTCCGCCAAATCAGGACTTCCCCGAGGCGGGCTCGGGTGTTCGCTCTGGCCGGGGATGCTCGTTAGACTCCCGATGGGTCGGGGGTGGTCGCCATGCTGAAGCCGAGTCTCGCGCCTCCTGGGGCGTCCACGCGTGCCGTGGCCTCGGAGGCGCTCCGTACCGTGGTCGAGGTGATCCCCTGCGGGGTCGCCATTCACGACCGCGCTGGCCGGCTCGTGTTCGCCAACCAGGCGGCCCTCGCCCTCTCGGGCCTCGAAGCCGGCGAGAGCGCCGCGACGCTGACGCAGCTCGACGAGCTGGCGGCGCGCTACGACGTCGTCGACCCGACGGGCGAGGCGCTGCCCCTCGAGGCCTGGCCGCTGTCCCGCGCGGCGCGCGGCGAGCCGTTCGTCGGCCTCGAGCTCGAGGTGCGCGACCGGCGCAGCCGGCGCTCGTGGGTGGCGCGCTTCGACGGCGCGCCGCTCGGCGAGCTGTTCGTCACCACGATCCTCGACGCCACCGAGGCGAGCGACGCCGAGCGCGCGCTGCGCGACAGCGAGGCCCGCTACCACGCGCTGTTGCAGAGCGCGCTCGACGCGATCGCCGTGTTCCCGCTCCCCGCGCCGGGGGCCGCGCTGCGGCCGGCGCGGGAGGTCAACGGCCAGGCCTGCGAGGTGCTCGGCTACGAGCGGGCCGAGCTCCTCGACCTCCCTCCGGCCGAGGTGAGCGAGCTGGCGCGCGACCCGGCCCGCCTCGCCGCCGTCTGCGCCCAGCTCCGCGGGACGGGCGAGGTCGTGGTCGAGGACCAGCTCCGCACTCGCAACGGCGCGGAGCTCCCCGTCGAGATCAGCCTCACGCGCGTCGACCTCGGCGCGCGCCCGCACGTGGTCGCGATCGCGCGGGACCTGACCACCCGCCGCGAGGCCGAGCGCCTCCTGCGCCAGAGCGAGCGTCAGTTCCGCAGCCTGGCCGAGTCGATCGGCCACATGGTCTGGACCGCCGACCCCGACGGTCGTCTGGAGTACGTGAACGCCCGGCTGACCGCCTTCATCGGGCGCGACCTGCAGGAGCTGCTGGCGGACCCGCAGGCCGCCGTGAGCTGCCTGCACCCCGACGACCGCGAGATCACGCAGATGGCCTGGCGGCGCGCGCTCGCGGTCGGCGAGGAGTACTGGGCCGAGGTGCGGATCCGCCGCGCCGCGGACGGCGTGTGGATCTGGCATCGCGTGCACGGGGCGCCGCTCCGCCGCGGCGGGGACGTCGAGCGCTGGTACGGGACCTGCACGAACATCCACGACCGGGTGCTCGCCGAGCAGCAGCTGCTCGAGATGGCCGCGCACCTCGAGCAGCAGGTCTGCAAGCGCACGGCCAAGCTGCACCGCCAGGCCGAGCAGCTGCGCCGGCTGGCGCTGGAGCTGACGGCCGCCGAGCAGCGCGAGCGCAAGCGGCTCGCGGCCATGATCCACGACCACCTCCAACAGCTGCTGGTGGCCGCCCGGATGCGAGTCGGGCTGCTGGGAGGCGGCGCGCCCGACCCCGCGCTCCTGCAGGGCACCGACCAGCTCCTGGGCGAGGCGCTCCAGGCCACGCGGACGCTCACGGCCGAGCTCCGCCCCCCCGTGCTGTACGAGGACGGCGTGCTGGCGGCGCTCCGCTGGCTGGCGCAGCGCATGGCGCAGCAGCACGCGCTGCAGCTGGAGCTGCACACCGAGCCGGAGGCCGAGCCGGGCGACGAGCAGGTGCGCGCCTTCCTGTTCGAGGCCGCGCGCGAGCTGCTGTTCAACACGGTCAAGCACGCGGGCGCGCTCGCGGCGACGCTCCGCGTCGAGCGGGCCGGCGACGAGGTCCGCCTGACCGTCGAGGACCGGGGCCGCGGGTTCGACCTCGCGCGGCTCGACCCCGGCGCGGGCGGCTCGGGGCTGGGCCTGTTCAGCATCCGCGAGCGGCTGGCGGCCCTGGGCGGGCACGCGGCGGTGTGCTCGCGCCCGGGCGAGGGGACCCGGATCACGCTGAGCGTGCCGCTGCTGCACGACTCGTCGCAGAGCCGCGGTGCGGCGCGCGGCCCGCGCCGCGCCGACTCGCGCCGGCGCGAGGCGCACCGCGAGGGCCGCGGCGCGCGGATCCGGGTGTTGCTCGCCGACGACCACCGCCTGGTGCGAGAGGGGATCGCCAACCTCCTCGCGGCGGACCCCCGGATCGAGGTGGTCGCCCAGGCCGCCGACGGGGTCGAGGCGCTCGAGCTGGTGGAGACCCACGCCCCCAGCCTGGTGGTCCTCGACGTGAACATGCCCCGCGTCAACGGGATCGAGGCCGCCCGCCGGATCAAGCAGCGCTGGCCCGGCATCGCCGTGATCGGGATCTCGGTCCATGACGACGAGGGGACCGCGCGCTCCATGCGCGAAGCCGGCGCCACCCGCTACATCTCCAAGGGCGGCGACCCGCGCGAGCTGCTGAAGGCGGTGCTGGAGCTGGCGAGCGCGGGGTAGCGCGGACGGCGCGCCGCCGGCGCGGCCAGGGTGGCCGCCGATTCGAGCACGAGCACGAGCGCGAGCACGACTGACGATTCCACACAGCGCTGCGCCAAGCGAATCGTGCCCGTGCCCGT
>CAZMSZ010000551.1:0-3998 GCA_964569055.1 uncultured Planctomycetota bacterium
TCCGCCGCTGTTAGCTCGGATATGGAGCGACGAAGTCGCGCAATATCCGGGCTAGCGCGGATTGCACGAGCTCGTCGTGCAAGATCCGGGTCAGCGCGGCGGGCCCATGGGCGACGGCCCGGCCTGGCGGCTCCGCTGCTTGCCCTCGCGCTCCTGGCGCTTCTGGGCCTCCGCGGCGAGGTCGCGCAGGCGCTGCTGCATGGCGTCGTCGCCGTTGTAGGCGTCGACGAAGTGTTGGCTGAACAGCGCCTTCGAGACGGCGCCCGTCGTCCCAGAGGGCACGCGCAGCTCCTTGGGGTGGAGCACGTCGAGGGTGGGTTGGAGCCCCGCTGGGAGCACGAACAGGTGCTGCTCGGGGGTGAACTCCTGCGGGTCGGGGTGCTGACCCTCGAGGTCGCCGTAGCCCTGCCAATGGATCCAGTAGCGCGGCGTGGCGCCGGCCACGTTCCACACGTAGACGCGCCGCTCGCCGAACCGCGGGGCGGGCGCCTCCTCGGAGAGGGTGAACCGGCGGCCCTCGCCGGCGAGCTCGGCGGCGGCCAGCTCGAGCTTGCCCGAGGCGATCCCCTCCACGCGCAGCGTGCTGCCCGGCTGGACGTCGCCCACCGCCTCACCGTGCAGCTCGACGCGGATCGGGGCGGAGAGCCCGTTGTCGACGATCAGGTCGATCCGGGGCGCGCGGCCCACGAGCACGGCGAGGATGCCGAGGCCGACCAGGGCGGGCAGGGCGGTGAACAGCTTCCAGGGTCGCTTCATGGACGATCGATCCTCCCAGCGCCGCACGTTCTAACCGATGCGACGCGGGCGTGGTCGGACGAGGGCAGGGCCGCTCATGCCTGCGCGCGGGCCACGAACGCGACCGCCTCGTCCAGCCCGTCGGGGGGCGCGCTCTCGCGCGCCCGCGCGCGCAGGGCCCGCTCGAGCGGATCGCGCCAGGCGCCGCGCCGCAGCGCCTCGGGCGAGATCGGCGCGCAGGGGAGCCAGCGCTCGATCGCGTCCACCAGGCGCGGGTGCTCGCGGAACGTGCCTGTCGGCTGGACGTAGACCATGGGCGTGGGGCCGGTGAGGCACTCCGCCACGGTGCCGTAGCCGGGCTTGCCGAGCACGGCGTCGGCCCCGAGCACCAGGTCCTGGTGGGGGAGCCCGTGGTCGTGCGGGAGCGCGGCCACGTTCTCGGGGAGGGGGCCGGCGGGCGGGGCGAACGTCACGAACGCCACGTCCGGGCAGGCCGCGGCGGCGGCCGACAGGTCGAGCGCGTCACCGTAGCCGCCGAAGGTCAACAGCGCGCGCGGGCGGTCGCCGGGCGGCGCCAGCGCGGCCAGCCGGCGCCGCGCCTCGGCGCGCTCGCAGGTGGGCCGGCGGCGCAGGGCGGCCCCGAGCGTGGGGCGGCCCGGCGCGCCCAGCCGCCGCAGGCCGCCGCCCCCGGGGAGCTCGATCACGTGGGTGGCGCGGCCCTCGGCCGCGCGCAGCAGCTCCACGGCCAGGGCGAGCTCGGGCGCGGCCGCCACGAACGGGGCGTAGATCCAGCTCCAGGTGAAGTTCGCCACCGCCACGCCCGGCACACCGAGGCGCGCCGCGAGCGCGAACGCGAGCGGCGGCGCGTCGCCGAGCACCAGGCGCGGGGCGAGGGCGCGGGCCTCGCCGAGGTAGGCCTCGAGGAGCGCCGGCCAGGCGGCCGCGTGGGCGAGCACGGCCCGCGCGGTCGCCCCCACGTCCACCTCGAGCGGGCCGCGCTGGGCGCAGCCGGGGCCCACATCCCAGGCCGCCACGCTGGCCGGCCACGGCGCCCGCCGCACCAGCGTGAAGGCCGGCTCGCAGCTGCGCACGTGCACGGGCTCGCGCGCGGCGAGCCGCTCGAGCAGCGCGGCGCTGCGCGTCCAGTGGCCGAACCCGTGGCCCGAGATGCAGGCGAGGATCGTCACGCGGGCAAGCTCGCACGCCGCCGCGGAGGGCGCGAGCGACAATGACGCGGTGAGCGAAGGCGCTGTGCAGCCGAGAACGAAGGGCGAGCTCCTGGCGCTGGCGCTGCTGCTCGTGCTCGCCGGTGTGCTGCGGGGTGCCGGGCTGGGCACGCTTCCGCCGGCGCTCCACCACGACGAGGCGGCGACCGCCGCGGACGCGCTCGAGCTCCCGGGCGCGCCCGCGCTCACGTTCCGGCACGAGCGCGGCGGCTGGGTCGAGGGGACGTACGTGTGGGCGGCCGCCCCGGCCGTCGCGCTCGCGGCCCGGACGGGGTCGCCGAGCCTGGAGGCGGCGGCGCGGCTGCCCGCCGCGCTCGGGAGCGTGGCGCTGGTGCTGGCCGTCTACCTGGTGGGGCGGGTGCTCGGCGGTCCGGCGCTGGGTCTGGCGGCGGCGGCGTGCCTGGCCGTCTCGCCCTGGGGCTGGCACTTCGGCCGGCTGGCGCTGCGCGCCACGCTGGTGCCGCCGCTCGCGACCCTGGGCGTGGCGCTCGTGCTCGTGGCCCGTCAGCGGGGCCAGCGCTGGGCCCTGGCCGGCGGGCTCGCGCTCGCGCTGGCGGGAGCGACCTACCCGCCCGCCCGGCCGGTCGCGCCGCTGCTCGCGCTCGCCTTCGCGTGGGCGGCGGGGCTCCCCGCGCGCGGCGCCGCGCTGGCCGCGGCGCCCGCGGCCGTGGTGCTGGCGCTGCTCCTGCCCTGGACCCTCGCGGGCGCGGGGGCCGAGCGGCTGGGCGAGGTCGCGGTGTGGGGCGACGGCGCCGGGCCGCTCACGTGCCTGGCGCGCGCGGCGCGGGGCTACGTGCTCCACTTCTCGCCGCGGTTCTTGTTCAGCGGCGCGAGCAGCCGCGGGTTCGCGCCCGAGGGGGTGGGGCTGCTGCCGCTGTGGCATGCGCCGCTGCTGGCGCTGGGCTGCTACGAGCTGGCGCGGCGCGCCCGCGGCGGCGAGGCGTCCGCCGCGCCGGGCGCGCGTCAGGCCCGAGCGCTCCTGGCCTGGCTCCTGCTCGCCCCCGCCGCGGCCGCGCTGACCCGCGACGTCCCCAACGCCCTGCGGGCGGCGCTCGCGCTCCCGGCGTTCGCGCTGGTGGCGGGGGTGGGCCTCGCGCGGATCGTGACGCTGGCGCGCGCTCGCCGACCCGGCGCGCTGGCGCTGACCGCGCTCGCGCTCGTGGCGACCGCCGAGCTCGGCCGTGACGCGCACGCCTACTTCGTCCGCTACCCGCGCGAGCAGGCGACGTTCTATCACCCCGAGCGGCGCGCCCTGGCGCTCGTCGCGGGGCGCCTCGCCGCGGAGGGGAGGACGGTGCTCGTGGAGGCCGAGTTCCTCGAGGCCAGCCTGCGGCTGTACGCGCCGAACGCGGCGCGCCGCCGCCACGGCGATCGCTGGGTCGTGGGTCCGGGCGCGCCGACGGCACGGCTCGAGGTGGGCGAAGCGGGCGGGGTGCGGGTGCTGCCGCTGGAGTGAGGGTCCGTTCCGAGGCCGAGGCCGATTCCGAATCCGATTCCGATTCCGATTCCGACTCCGACTCCGAATCCGACTCCGAATCCGAATCCGATTCCGACTCCGACTCCGACTCCGAATCCGAATCCGAATCCGATTCCGACTCCGAATCCGATTCCGACTCCGAATCCGAATCCGATTCCGACTCCGACTCCGACTCCGCCTCCCTCTAGCTAAATTTAGTACACCTCCGCGCAAGTCGCTTGGAATGGTGAAGGCTGCCAGATCGGCATCTGCAGGCGCCCTGACTGGCCAGGCTGGCATCCGACGGCGGCTCTCGCGCCTGCGAGGGCCGCTCGCCTCCGCGCTTGGGGCGCGTGAGGCCCGTGATCTCGCAAGCTCGGCCGAGCTGGTCCAGCGATCTGCACGAGCATGCAGCACCTCGTCGCAGAGTACTGAGCCTGCTCTGCCCCGGGGGGCGCGAGCGCGCTCGCGCTGCACTCGTGCCTGCTCGCCGTCGTCGGCGCGGTCTTCTCCTCTAACCATTGGGCCGAGCGGACGCCCCGCTTCGGCCGAGCCGCCCCTAACCATTGGCCCGAGCGGAC
>CAZMSZ010000552.1:0-3962 GCA_964569055.1 uncultured Planctomycetota bacterium
GGCGGCCTCGCCCTCGACCAGCGCGATCAGGAGGTCGCCGGGGTGGGCGGTGGGGGTGTGGTCGGCGGTCACGATCCGGACCAGCGGGTGGGCGCCGGCGCGGCGGGTGATGAGGAACAGCTGGGTGGCCTGATCGCCATAGCGCGCGGTCCAGTCGGCGAGCGTGAACGCCTCGGTGAGGCCGGTCGCCTTGACCTGCGCGCCCGCGGCGTGGCGGGCGGCGAGCCGCTCGTAGGTCGCGCCCGAGCCGAACAGGTAGCGCACCGGGTGCTGGTGGGTCGGGACGTGGCGCTCGGGCCCCTCGATCCTGGGCGGGAGCTGGTAGACCTGCGAGCGGCCGAACAGGTCGGCGAAGCGCTGCGCGGCCAGGCTGTTGACCTCGTCGTTGGAGGTCAGCGCCAGGAGGCGCCCCAGGCCGCCCAGGGGCAGCTCCTGGATCGCCGAGTCGGACAGCGCGTTGGCGTGGACGGCCTCGAGCCCCTCCTGGCGCGCCTCGCTCACGTTGCTGAAGTTCTTGTCGACGAGGACCACCGGGACCTCGACGTCCTGGAGCGCGCGAGCGACGGCGCGGATCCAGGGGCTGGCGCCCAGGATCAACAGCCCCTGGGGATCCCGCGCGGCCAGGCCGAGGGCCGGCGCGAGGCGGACCGCGAGCAGGCTGTAGACCGAGACCGTGACGATGATCAGCGCGAAGGTGATCGCCGAGATCGCCTGCGCCTCCGGTCGTCCGGCGCGGACCAGCGCCAGGGCGAAGATCGAGGAGACCGCGGCGGCCACGATCCCGCGCGGCGCGACCAGGGCCAGGAGCAGCCGCTCGCGCCGCTCGAGGCGCGAGCCCAGGGTGGAGACCCACACCGAGAGCGGGCGCACCACCAGCAGCATGAACCCCAGGAAGGCCGCCAGGCGCCAGCCCAGGATCTCCGACAGGTCGCCGGGCTGGAGGAGCGCGGCCAGGACCACGAACAGCCCCGGGATCAGGATGTCGCGCAGGTTCTCCTTGAACTCGACGATGTGCCGCACCTGCGGGGCGGGGACGGTGTTCGCGACGGCGAAGCCCATGACGGTCACGGCCAGCAGGCCAGCCTCCGGCTGGAGCGCGTCGCTGACCACGAACGTGAGCGTCATCAGCGCCAGCGAGACCCCGTTCTCGACCGAGTCGGGGATCCAGTGGCGGCGGAGCGGGACCGCCAGCAGCGCGGCGCCCAGGACGCCGAGCACGCACGCGACGACGAGCGTCTTCAAGAACCCGAGCACCGCGTCGTGCGCGCCGGCCCCGTTGGCGGGGAGGATCGCCTCGAACACCAGCACGGCCAAGGTCGCGCCGATCGGGTCGATCACGATCCCCTCCCACTTGAGGATCGGCCCGGTCGGCCCCTCCAGGCGCAGGTTCTGCAGGAGCGGCCCGATCACCGTCGGGCCGGTCACGACCAGGATCGCGCCGAGCAGCAGCGCGAGGTCGAGCGAGAGCAGCCCGAGCAGGTAGGCCGCGCCGGCGCCGAGGACCCAGGACACGAGCACCCCGACCGTGACGAGGTTGCGCACCACGTGGCCGTGCTCCTTCAGCTCGGGGAGGCGCAGGCTGAGGCCGCCCTCGTACAGGAGCAGCGCCACCGACAGCGAGACCAGCGGGAACAGCGCGCCGCCGAACACCTGCTCGGGGCGGAGGAGCGGCGCGCCGAGCACGAGCTGCGTCAGCGGCCCGACCGCCAGCCCCGCCAGCAGGAGCAACAGGATCGAGGGGACGCGCAGCCGAGCCGCACCCCAGCGGGCGGCCGCGCCCACGAGCAGGATCAGCGCCAGCGCTGGCAAGAGCGCCAGGTCGGGCACGAGGACCTCCGGCAAGAGCTCGATCGTACCCCTGGCCCGCGCGCCGCCCGCGGCGCGGTTCGGCGTGCGGTGAGCGCGCCCGGCGCGTGCGGCTCAGGCCCGCTGGATCATGAGCTTGCCGCGGTCGTTGACCCCGGTCACGCGCACCCGCACGGGGCTGCCGGGCGGGAGCGTCGAGCCCTCCAGCAGCCCCTCCACGCCCTCGAACAGGCGCACGAACGCGCCGAACTCCTTGGTCGCGACCACCCGCCCGGCGTACTCGCGCCCGACCTCGGGCAGGCCGGTCAGGTCCTCGACCCGCGCGACGGCCTGCGCGAGCGCCTCGCCGCTCGGCCCGTAGATCGCGACCCGCCCGTCGTCGGACACGTCGAGCTCGCAGCCGGTGTCCTGGCGGATCCCCTTGATCGTGGCCCCGCCGGGGCCGATCAGCGAGCCGATCCGGTTGGGCTGGATCCGGACCGTGGCCATGCGCGGCGCGTAGCGGCTGGGCTCGGGGCGGGGCGCCGCGAGCACGCCCGCCATCACGTCGAGGATCTTCAGCCGTCCGGCGCGGGCCTGCGCCAGCGCGCGCTCCATGACCTCGAACGGGAGCGCGCCGAGCTTGTTGTCGAGCTGGATCGCGGTCACGCCCTCGCTGGTGCCGGCGACCTTGAAGTCCATGTCGCCCACGTGGTCCTCGTCGCCGAGGATGTCCGAGAGCACGACCACCTGCTCGCCCTCCTGCACCAGGCCCATGGCGATCCCCGCCACCGGCCGGCGCAGCGGCACGCCCGCGTCGAGCAGGGCCAGCGTCCCGCCGCATACGGTCGCCATGGAGGAGGAGCCGTTGGACTCGGTGATCGTCGACTCGAGCCGCACGGTGTAGGCCCAGGCCTCGCGCGAGGGGAGCGTCGCCAGGAGCGCGCGCCGGGCCAGGTGGCCGTGGCCGATCTCGCGCCGCCCGGGGCCGCGGATCGGCCTGACCTCGCCCACCGAGAAGGGCGGGAAGTTGTAGTGGAGCAAGAACCGGTGCTCGACCATGCCGTCGATCGTCTCGAGCCGCTGCGCGTCGCGGTCGGTGCCGAGCGTGGCGGTCACGATCGCCTGCGTCTCGCCGCGGGTGAACAGGCTCGAGCCGTGGGCGCGCGGCAGCCAGCCGACGCGCCCCGTGATCGCGCGCACCTCGTGGGGGGCGCGCCCGCCCAGGCGCCGCCCGGCGAGCACCCCCTCGCGGATCAGCCGCTTCTCGAGCGCCTGCGCCGCCGCGCCCGCCGCCTTGCGCGCGGCGTCGTCGGCCAGCTCGAGCGAGGCGAGCGCCTCGCCGATCGCGGCCGAGACCGCCGCGGCCCGCGCCTGCTTCTCCACCACCTCGAGCGCCGAGCGCAGCGGCGCCTCGAGCGCGGCCGCCACCCGGGCCTCGAGCGCCTCGTCGCGCGCCTCCTCCGGCACCGGCCGCGCCGGCGCGCCGGCCGCCTCACGCAGGCGGATCAGCGCCTCCTGCAGCGGGCGCGCCGCCTGCTGCGCCAGCGCGAACGCCTCGAGGATCGTGGCCTCGGGCAGCTCGTCCGCGCCGCCCTCGACCATCACGATCCCCGCGTCCGAGCACGATACGACCATGTCGAGCGCGCCGTCGCCGCCCGCGGCGCGCTGCTCGGCCGAGGGGAACGCGACCAGCTCCCCCTCGTGACGCCCGACCCGCACCGCGGCCAGCGGCACGCGCCAGGGGACCGACGAGACGTTGAGCGCCGCGGCGGCGGCCAGGATCGCCAGGATCGGGAGGTCGCTGGCGGGGTCGTAGCTGAGGGGGTGCAGCAGGAGCTGCGTGTCGTAGCGCCAGGCGTCGGCGAAGAACGGGCGCACCGAGCGGTCGACCAGCCGGCTGACCAGGACCTCCAGCTCGTTCGCCTTCCCCTCGCGTCGCTCGTAGCCGCCCGGGATCCGCCCGGCCGCGGCGAGCTTCTGGCGGTACTCGGTGGTGAGCGGCATGTAGTCGAGCGGCGTGGGCCGATCGGCGGCGGTGACCACCGCGAGCAGCACCGTCTCGCCGTCGCGCAGCAGCACCGACCCGCTCGCCTGCCGGGCCACCTCACCCGTCTCGAGCGTGACCACGCGTCCGTTGAGCTCGACCGTCTCGACCGCCATGGGGACCTCCGGGG
>CAZMSZ010000553.1:0-3962 GCA_964569055.1 uncultured Planctomycetota bacterium
GTGCCTCACCAGCGACAGCTCTTCCTTGGCGCTCTTGGCGTCCTTGGCGGTCATTGTTCGCGCGCAGGGAGCTCACCTCACCAGCGGCAGCCTTGGCGAGGGGAGCTGGCCTCACCAGCGACAGCTCTTCCTCGCCGTCCTTGGCGGTCTCCCGAGGGCAGGCGACCCCGCCCGCTCAGGGCCGCAACAGCACCTTGAGCGTCGGCTTGGCGCTCGCCCGCTCCACCGCGTCGAGCCCCTCGGCCAGCGGGAAGCACGCGTCCACCAGGGGCTCGACCGCCACCCGCCCTGCGGCCAGGGCCTCGAGCGCAGGCGCGAACGGCCCGCAGCGCGAGCCGACCACCGTGACCTCGTGGATCACCAGCGGCGCGAGCGAGAGGTGGTGGCGCGCCGCGACGGTGCTCTTGAGCACGAGCGTCCCGCGCGGGCGCACGCTCTCGATCGCCGCCGCCAGCCCCCGCTCCGAGCCGGTCGCCTCCACCACGAGGTCGAACGGCGCGGGGCGGTATTCGTCGGCGACCACGACCTTCAGGCCGCGCCCGGCCACGCGCTCCAGCTTGCCCGGGTGCTTACCCACCACGGTCGTGTCGACGCCCGCCTGGGCCAGGACCTGCGCGCAGAGGAGGCCGAGCTTGCCGTCGCCGAGGACCAGCGCGCGGGTGGTGCCGTCCACCCGGACCTGCTCGAGGATCTCGAACGCCGCCGCCACCGGCTCGGCGAACACCGCGGCCTCGTCGGGGACGTCGGCCGGCACCTCGTGGAGGTTCGCCACCGGCACCGCCACACGCTCCGCGAACGCGCCGTCCGCGTTCAGGATCCCGAGGACCCGCCGGGTCGGGCAGTGGCGCCCCAGGCCGCGGGCGCAGTCGGGGCACGCGCCGCAGGCGAAGTTGATCTCGGCCACCACGCGCTTGCCGCGCCACTCGGGGGGCCCTTCGAGCACCTCGCCCACGAACTCGTGGCCGGGCACGCCCGTGAACCCCATGTAGCCCCGCAGGATCTGCTGGTCGGTCGAGCAGATCCCCGCCAGCCGCACGCCGAGCAGCGCGTCTCCCTCGCGAACCTCGGGCTCGGGGTGATCCTCGACGAGCCGCAGCTCATCGCCGTTCCAGTGGAGCGCCCTCACGTCCGTCCCCCTCCAGCGTCTCGCGCATGCGCCGGAAGAGGGGACCCGTCCGCGTCTGGAACGCCTCCAGCACGCCCAACCGCCGGGCCGCCTCCGCGAGCGCGGCCGGCGACGGCAGCCCGAACCGGACCTCGCCGACCGTCAGGTCGCCCTCGAGGAGGAGGCCCCCCGCCTCGTCCAGCGCGCGCAGGATACCCTGCACGTCCGACGGCAGGTTGGGGCCCGTGGCGGCCACCCGGAGGGCGAACCCGCCGTCCGCCAGGACGACCCGCCCGCGCAGGTCGAGGGCCAGGCCGGCGCCCTCCAGGACCCACCCGGGCAGGCGCACCTCGCCCTGGGCCAGCTCGAGCTCGCCGCGCCCGCCCCCGAACGCGAGGTCGGGCGGGAGCAGCCCGTCGAGCAGCCCCCCGAGCTCGAGCCGGAGCAGCGCGCGGGCGTAGCCGTCGAGCAGCAGGGAGCCGTGGATGTGGCCCGGCGCCAGCGCCGCGCGCCCGCCGCCGCTCAGGGCCGCGAGGGTGGCCTCGACGTCGAGCGTCTCGAGGTCGCGCCACACCAAGGGGCCCTCGCCCGCGAGCGACAGCGAGAGCGGCGGGAAGCGGCCGCCCTCGGCGCTCGTCGCCTCGAGCAGCGGCAGGAGGTACGGCCCGACGTCGCCGATCAGGCCGCGCACCGGGAGCCCCTCGGCGTCGAGCCGAAGGGTGGCCGGCCACCGCCCGGCGTGGCGGCCGTCGAGCGTGAGCACCGCGCGCAGCGTGGCGCCGTTCGCCCCGCCCCCCGCCTCGACGATCGCGTGCGCGCGGCCGTCGCGCGCGGCGGCTCGCAGCTCGATCGGCCCCAGCGCGGCGCCCCCCGTCTCGGCGTGCCCCGCCAGGCGCAGGTCCGCCGCGGCCTCGCCCAGCGCCGCGGCCAGGGGGCGATCGGGCAGCGCGAG
The DNA here is from genome assembly GCA_964569055.1 of uncultured Planctomycetota bacterium. Lineage (GTDB taxonomy): Bacteria > Planctomycetota > J058 > J058 > J058 > JAWLGW01. The sequence continues at coordinate 2,058 of CAZMSZ010000553.1, forward strand.
CTCGGCGGCCCGGAGGGTGGGCTCGTGCAGGCTGACGGTGGCGGTCGGGTCGGGCCGAAGCAGCCGCAGCTCGTTGGCCTCCAGGCGCACCCCCGCCAGCCGCCAGGCGCCGTCGGACGCGAGCGCCAGGCGGGCCACGCCGCGGGCGCCCTCCGCCACGATCCGATCGGGAGGGGGCGCCTCCGCCGAGGCCGCGGCCGTCGGGCTCGGTCCGCCGAGGGCCAGCTCGAGCTCGAGGCCGCGCAGCTCGAGCGAGAGGTCCGCCCCGCCCGCGAGCGGGCCTCCCTCCTCGCCGCGCTCGTCGCTCGGCTCGGGCTCGGCGGGCTCGGCGGCGTCGTCGGGCAGGAGCGCGCGCACCCGCCCGGGCCCCACCACGAGCGCGCCTCGCAGGCGCCGGCCGCGCAGCGCGTCCCACAAGGTGCGCCCCAGGGGCGCCTCGAGGCGGACCTCCGCGAGCCACGCGGTCCCGCGGGGTCCGCCGCCCTCGCCGCGGAGCGGCAGCGCGAGCTGCCGGATCACCACACCGCGGCGCCAGCTCGCCTCGACGGCGCCCACCTGCGCCCCCTCGCCGAGGGCGGCGCGCAGCGCCGCCGGCAGCACGGTCCGGCTCGCGAGCCAGGGACCGAGCGCCACGGCGGCCGCGAGCACCAACAGCCCGGCCGCGAGGACGGGGAGCAGCCAGTCGCGCGCGGCCCGCCCGAGCGCGCCCGCGGCTCGGACGCGCGCGCGGCGAGGGCGCTCGGGCGCCGCGGTCGCGCCCTCGCGCGCGCCTTCGGGCGCGGCAGGCGGATCGACGTGCGGGTCGCTCATGAGCCCATTGTCGCGGCGGCGCGCGCGCCCGGACCTCGCAGGGCAGCGTGCCGCAGCCGCTCGGGGCCCTGTGCCTCGTCGCCTCGGGGGGCGGCGCGATACTGGAGCCATGCACGCAGCGATCGAGCGCACGGCCTGGCTGGTCGCGCTGGCGGGGACGCTGGGGCTGGGGTTGGTGGTCGGGGCGGCCGCGGCTCGCGGCGACGCGGCCTCGCGCGAGGCGTTCCACGAGGCGGTCACCGCCGACGCCGTCCGCGCCAAGGCGCGTGACCTCGCCCGGGCGCGCGCCGAGCGCGACGCCGCGCGCGCCGCCCTCGAGACGGCGAACGGGCGCGCGGCGCGCGGCGGGAGCTTGGCCCAGGCCCGCGCCGAGCTCGAGGCGCTGCGCCGACGCCTGGAGGGAATGCGCGCCGACGCGCAGTCGGCGCTGGAGGAGGTCGCGGAGCGGCGCGCCGAGCTCGAGCGGCAGGCGCGCGACGTGGCGAGCGACGTCCTGGCGGAGAAGGACCGCCTGATCGCCGACCTCCGCGCGGAGAACGAGAAGCTCCGCGCCGACGTGACCCGCCTCACCGAGCAGCTCGCCCGGCTCGAGGCGACGATCCGGCGGCTCGAGCAGCTGCCGCAGCGCGTCCCCGACCGGCTCCCCGACGACCTGCCCCGCTTGCCGCGCTGACCCGCAAGCTGCGCCGGCGAAGCCGGCGCAGCTTGCGGGTCAGCAAGGAAAGGCAGACTCAATGGGGTTCTAGGCGCATTGCGCCGCTGTCGGGCAAAGCCGAGACCCAATACAGTGTGTCGACGGAGGACGTCGTTGTCGGAGGTGGATGCCTCAATTCAACAAACGACAGTTGCGAGCGCCGCTCGCCTTCGCGCTTGCGGCGCGTGAGGCCCGTGTTCTCGCAGGCTCGGCCGAGCTGGTCCAGCGACCTGCACGAGCATGCAGCACCTCGTCGCAGAGTACTGAGCCTGCTCTGCCCCGGGGGGCGCGAGCGCGCTCGCGCTGCACTCGTGCCTGCTCGCCGTCGTCGGCGCGGTCTTCTCCTCTAACCATTGGCCCGAGCGGACGCTCCGCTTCGGCCGAGCCGCCCCTAAACATTG
>CAZMSZ010000554.1:0-3950 GCA_964569055.1 uncultured Planctomycetota bacterium
TTGGGACCTCTCGTCTCAGGTCCGGCGCGTGCGACCGCCCGGGCCGGAGAAGGTCCCATGAAGCCGATCCGCGCGACTGCTCTGCTGCTGTTGGCCCTGGGCCTGACCGCGCCCGCCTTGGCGCAGCCCGTCGACCCGTTCGAGGCGATCGTCGCCGACCGCGACGGGGCCGAGGTCGCCCTGCGCGACGTCGCGGTGCCGCTGCGCAACCCGAGCGAGTCGGAGCTGCGGCAGTACCTCGAGGCGTTCCGCCTGATCAACCTGAGCGCGGCCTTCACGGTGGACGACCGCCGCGGGCACGACGCCGCCTGGAACGTGCCCGCCGGCGAGGCGACCCTCGGGCCGTTCAGCGTCGAGAACGGCAGCGCCGTTCGGCTGCAGGCCGAGTTCACCAAGCGCTCCGGCGAGTCCGAGGCGGTGCTGCGCACGCTCGAGATGATCCCCGCCAACCCCATGGCGCTCGGGCCGCTCCGCTTCGACCGCATGACCATGGACGGCGACGGCGTGCTCCATCTGAAGCTCGCCCTCGAGCTGATGGGCCTGCGCTTCTGGCCGCAGGAGCTCACGATCGAGAAGATCTACCGCGACCGCGCCGGCAACCTCGTGTTCGAGACCGGCGGGAGCGGCCTGGCGGGCAAGTTCGTGCCCGACCTGCGCATCCAGCCCGACGGCGGCGTGCAGCGCTACTCGCGCGGGTTCCTGGGGATCGGCCGGGGCTGGAAGGACCTCGAGGTCGACGGCAAGAAGGTCAGCGTGGCGGCCTCCCTCCCGATCGAGCGCTGGCCGCCGCGGGCGACCGACCTCCTGAGCTGGCTCCCGGGCGCCGAACCCGCGCCCACCAGCAGCGGTCCGATCGCGCTCCCCGCGATCCCGATCACCGACATCTCGGTCGGGTTCCGCGCCGTGGCCGACCCGCGCCGGATCACGCTCGAGGGCGGCCGCGGCTACCTCGACCTGTCCAACCACGAGATGCGCTTCGACGCCAACGGCCGGTTCGAGGACCGGACGTACGTGAGCGACGAGCGCGAGCCCAACGGCTATCGGGCCACGGCCACGGTCAACGGTGAGGTGCGCGACCCGGCGCTCGGCCGCGCGCGGATCGACCGCCTCGACCTCGAGGTCTCGGGCACGCACCGCGAGCGGCTCCCGTTCGACCGCATGGAGGAGCTCGAGCTCGAGGCCGGCCTGGCGGTGCGGGGCAGCGCGCGCCTGGCGGAGGTCGAGGCCGGTCTGCCCGGCGGGCCGCGGGTCGCCGCGGGCGGGAGCGCCAGCGCCGAGCTCGACGTGGCGGGCGCGGTGGTGCTCCGGCCGCTGACCGGGAACCCCGAGGACAAGAAGGAGCTCTCGATCAGCAAGGACAGCCGCTACGCGCTCGACGTGACCGGCCCCGTGACCGTGACGGGCCTGAGCGACATGACGCCCGGGGTGGAGCTGCCCGAGCGGCTCGAGGTGCGCGCGGCCGACGATCCGGCCACGCCGGACGTGGACGAGTCGCTGCTCCCCGCGCTCGAGGTGGACGGCACCCTCGGCTCGCGCATGGGCTTCCTGTTCGCGCGCACCGACATCGACCTGCGCGGCGAGACGGTCTCGCCCGGCGCGCTGGGCGTGCTGGAGGGCCTGACCGGCGGCACGCGGCTCGAGAGCACGCTCAAGCCCGGGGCGCGGGTCCACGTGGACGCCTACGCCTTCGCCGGGATCAAGGAGGAGACGCTCGAGGGCGGCGGGGTGCGGGTGACGGCCGACGCGCGGGTCGCGGGCACCGCGACGGGCACCCGGGTCGAGGGGCACGGTCTGACGGCCACCCTCCCGGGCGAGGCCGACCTCGAGGCCCGCGCCGCCATGAACGTGCGCTACGGCACCGCGGCTGGCGCCGAGCTCGAGGTGCGCTCGGTGGCGGCCGAGGCCGCGGTCACCCTGCGCGAGGGCGAGGGCGAGCTCGAGACGGGCCTGCCCGGCGGGCCCGTCCTGCGCGGCACGGTGGGGAGCGGCACCCGGTTCGAGGCCAGCACCGGCCTCCTCCGCCGCGCCGACCCGCGCGGCAGCGCGCTCGAGACCGAGGGCTACGCCCGCGGCGAGCGGACCGCCCGCATGCGCGCCAACCTCGTGATCACCAGCGGCAGCGTGGCCCACCGCGACCTGGCCCTCGCCTTCGCCGGCCGGACCCGGGTCGACCTCGCCGCCGCGATCGGGTTCCGGGTCGACCCCGCCGCCGCCCTGGCCGGCCGCCCGGCCGAGGCCGTCCGCGACCCGGTGGGCATGGACCTCGACCTCACGGTGGCCTTCGCCGCCGGCTCCAGCTTCCGCGCCACGCAGGGCGAGCAGGAGACCACGCTCCGCCTGGCCGGCGAGACCCGCCTCACGCTCCACGCCGACGCCGCCGTCGACGCCTCGAGCGGCGCGCCGCGCCTGAGCGCGCTCGACGGGATCGACGTCACCTTCGAGGCCGCCCCCGCCGACCTGCGCGCGGTGCTGGCCCCCATGGGCGAGGCGACCACGACCCGGATCGAGTCCTCGACCCGCGTCACGATCCGCCAGGCCAAGGTGACGTTCCTCGAGCGCGGCCTGCGGATCGCGCACGCCGGCGTGATCTTCGAGCTGACCCCGGGCGTGATCGAGATCGGGACGGGCAGGTAGGGCGCCGCTACCCGAGCTGCACGTCGACTCCGGGCAGCACGGCCTCGATCGCCTCGCGCTGACCGAGCGGCCACCAGCGGCCCCACAGGTCGAGTCGGCGCAGCGCCGGCAGCTCGCTCAGCACGGCGAACGCGGCGGGGTCCTCGCCCACGTCGCCGTCGGGGTGGACGGCCAGCGCCAGGTCGGTCAGGCCGCGCAGCCGCGTCAGGCTGGCCAGCTCGCGGTCGCTCGCGTCGCGCGGGCACACGAACCGTAGCCGGCGCAGGCGCGGCAGCGCGGCCAGCACCTCCAGCGCGGGCAAGCCCAGCGCGTAGCCGCCGCCCAGCGCGAGGGTGTGCAGCTCGCTCAGCCCTGCCAGCGGCGTCACGTCGTCGGGGCCGACCTGCCGCAGCCCCGTGACGTCGAGGTGCGTGAGCTGCGGCAGCCGCGCCGCCGCCGCGATCGCGCCCGCCCCGCGCGTCGCCTTGCCGCGCCCGTCGTGCAGGTCGAGGTGGGTCAGCGCCGGATAGCGCTCGAGCGCGCGCAGCTCGTCGTCGCTCACCCGGCTGGTCGCGGCCAACCCCAGGCAGCGCAGCTCCGGCGGGAGCGCGAGCAGCGCGCGCCCCGTGACCTGCGGGCAGGCATGCAGCAGGAGCGTCTCGAGCGAGTCGAGGGCCTCGAGCCCGGCCAGCGCCGCGTCGCTCGCGAGCCCGCCGCCGAGGTTCAGCCCGGGAGCCCGCTCGCGCCGCGCGTCCTCGAGCAGCGTGGCGAGGTCCGGGCCGTGGCGCCCCTGAGGCTCGACCCAGGCCAGCTCGTACGGCGGGAGCTGGATCGGCGCAGGCCCCCGCCCGACCTCCAGCGCGCGCAGCCACAGGAGCCGCCGGTGCGTCCGGTCCCGCTCGCAGGCCCCCGGCCCGCGCCCCCGCGCCCGCCCCCGCGCCGCGCGCGGCTCGCCCGTGCCCTCGGGCAACACCGCGACCCCCGAGGCCACCCCGCTCAGCCGCAGCTCCCGCCCCGGCCGCACCCGCGCGTCGAGCAGCGCCCCCACCGGCCGCCCCGCGCGCCGCGCCAGCCGCAGCGCGCGCTCCAGCGCATCCGGATCCCCGCTGGCCCGCCAGCTCGCGATCGCCTCGCGCCACTCGGCGTCCGACATGGCCGCGACGATCGCCGGGGAGCGCACTCGACGCAACCGCGCGAGCGCTCGGAGTCGGGGTCGACGTCGTGAGGATCCCGACCCTGAGTTGCGGCATCCCTGTGCGCTCAGCGGTTCAGCGAGCGCATGCCTCCCTCGTCGTAGCGGGTGCCCGCGGCGCGGCCGGGTGGGGCGACGGCGTCGA
>CAZMSZ010000555.1:0-3947 GCA_964569055.1 uncultured Planctomycetota bacterium
GCCCCCAGCGAGGGCGCGCGCGCGACCCCCGCCGCGTTCGCGGCGCGCTGCCAGCAGGCCGCGTGTCGCTCGTGCGGACGCCGCGGGCTGGAGGGGATCCTCGACCTCGGCCCCACGCCCCTGGCGGACGGGTTCTACCTGCCGAGCGCGGCGCCCCCGCCGCGCTGCCCGCTCGAGCTGGTGCGCTGCCCCGAGTGCACCCTGGTGCAGATCATCGAGACGGTGCCGCCCGAGGTGCTGTTCCCGGCCGACTACGTGTATCACTCCTCCTACTCCGACAGCTGGGTGGCGCACTGCCGCCGGCTGGCGGAGGGGCTGATCGAGCGCCGCCGCCTCGGGCCCGACAGCCTGGTGATCGAGCTGGCGAGCAACGACGGCTACCTGCTGGCGAACTTCGTGGCCCGGGGCATCCCGGCGCTCGGGATCGACCCGGCCGCCGGCGCGGTCGAGGTGGCGCGCCAGCGCGGCGTGCCCTCGATCTGCGAGTTCTTCAGCGAGGAGCTCGCCGCGCAGCTGCGCGCCCAGGGCAAGGTGGCCGACGTGGTGCTCGGGCTGAACGTCCTGGCCCACGTCGCCGACACCAACGGCTTCGTGGCCGGGGTCCGCGCGCTCCTCGGCGACGACGGGGTGGCGGTGTTCGAGTTCCCCTACGTGGTCGACCTGATCGAGCGCCGCGAGTTCGACACGATCTACCACGAGCACCTGTGCTACTTCTCCGCCACGGCGATCCAGCGGCTGTTCGCCCGGCACGGCCTCCACCTCGTGGACGTGGAGCGGCAGCCCACCCACGGCGGCTCGCTGCGCGTGACCGCCGCCACCAGGCCGGGCCCGCGGCCGGCGGTCGAGGCGCTCCTGGCCGAGGAGAAGCGGTGGGGCGTCGACCGCGCCGAGACCTACCGCGGGTTCGCGGCGCGCGTCGACGAGCTGCTGCGCCAGCTCCGCGGCCTGCTCGCGCGCCTGCGCGCCGACGGCAAGCGGATCGCCGTCTACGGGGCCGCCGCCAAGGGCACCATGCTCCTGAGCGCCCTGGGGGTGGGGGCCGAGACGCTCGAGTTCGCGGTCGACCGCAACCCGCTCAAGCACGGGCGGCTGATCCCCGGCGCGGCGGTGCCGATCGACGAGCCGGCGCGCGTCCTGCGCGACATGCCCGACTACCTGCTGATCCTCCCCTGGAACATCGAGGCGGAGATCGTGCAGCAGCAGGCCGAGTATCACGCACGCGGCGGGCGGTTCATCGTCCCCCTCCCGTCCCCGCGGATCGTCTGAGCTCCAACACCGTTCGAACCCGCTCGCCGGAAGCAGAGGAGATGCGGATGCGCACCACGTTCCCGCCGCTGATCCCGATCGACCAGGCCTGCCCGAACTGCCTCGGGTCACGGCAGTGGGTGTTCTTCGAGCAGCGCGCGGCGCCCAGCGGGAGCTGCGTGCTGCTGGCCGACCCGCGGGAGGCGCGCGACTTCCCGCGGGGCGACCTGCGCCTGGGCTTCTGCTCGGCCTGCGGCATGGTCTCGAACACGCGCTTCGACCGGGCGCGCGCGGAGTACGGGCAGACCTACGAGCCCTCGCAGCACTACTCGGCCACCTTCAACGCCTTCGCCCGCGACCTCGCCCGGGAGCTGGTCGAGCAGCGCGGGGTGCGCGGGCGCACGGTCCTCGAGATCGGCTGCGGCAAGGGCGAGTTCCTCGAGCTGCTGTGCCGGCTCGGCTCGAACCGCGGGGTGGGGATCGACCCGGCGGCCGACCCGGCGCGCCTCTCGCCGCAGGGGCGCGCCGCGATCGAGCTGATCCCCGAGCGCTACTCGGAGCGGCACCACGGGGTCGCGGCCGACGTGTTCGTGTGTCGGCACACGCTCGAGCACGTGGACGAGACGCTGGCGTTCATGGCGAGCGTCCGCCGGCACGTGGGCGAGCGGGCGGACGCCCTGGTCGTGTTCGAGCTGCCCGACGTGGCCCGGATCCTCTCGGAGGGCGCGTTCTGGGACATCTACTACGAGCACTGCAGCTACTTCAGCGCCGGCAGCCTGGGCCGCCTGTTCCAGCGGGCCGGGTTCGAGGTCCTCGAGACGGCGCGGGTCTACGGCGACCAGTACCTGGTCGTGACCGCGCGCCCGGCTCCCCTGGACGCCGAGGCGGGGGGCCCGAGCGGCGCGCGGGTGGTCGACGACCTCGAGCGCATGGCCCTGGCGGTGGCCTCGTTCGAGGAGGTGTGCCGCGAGCGGCTCGACGCCTGGCGCCTCAGGCTGTGGCGCGGCGCCGCCGCCCACCGGCGGACCGTCCTGTGGGGCGCCGGCTCCAAGGCGGTGGCCTTCCTGACCGGCCTCGAGGACGCCGGACGGCTGGAGTACGTGGTCGACATCAACCCCCACAAGCAGGAGCACTACCTGCCCGTCACGGCCCAGCGCGTGGTCGCGCCCGAGTTCCTCCGCGACTACCGGCCCCACGAGGTCGTGATCATGAACCCGATCTACGCGGGCGAGGTCCGCGCCGAGCTCGAGCGGCTCGGCGTCGCCGCCGCGGTCACGACGATCCTCGGGGACGCGGTCCCCGGCCGGGTGCCGGCGGCGGTCGGGCAGGTGCAGCCGTGACCCGCACGGTCGCCTACGGCGCCCTGGAGGGCGCCCTCGACGTGACCGCGGCGCCGCCCCCCACGGCGCCCCGCGCCGCGCTCGTCTCGCTGCGGCACCTGCTGCCGACCCCGCCGCGGTCGGGCAACTACGAGATGGAGGACACCTTCGCCGAGGTGGACGGGGCCGAGGTCGTGCCCCTGGCGCGTCCGGCGGCCCTGCCCAAGGTGCTGCAGCGGGCCGCCTCGCGCCTGCGGCGCACCGTGCCGCGCCTGCGCCGGGCCAGCCTGCCGGGCGTGGGCTGCCCGCTGGAGCAGGACTACGACCTGTTGGTGTTCCTCTGCCAGACGCCCTCGGACTTGTACCTGCTCGGGCCGCTCGAGCCGTGGCGGCGGCGGGCCCGCCTGACGGTGTGCTGCCTGGACGAGGTGTGGTCGTGGATCGTGCCCGACCGCGCCGGCGAGATGGAGCTCCTGGCCCAGTTCGACTACCTGTTCTTGGGCTGCGAGGGGTCGGTGGACGCCGTGGCCGAGGCGACGCGTCGGCCGACCTTCTTCCTCCCGGCCGCCGTCGACGCGCTCCGATTCTGCCCGTCGCCCACAGCGCCGCCCCAGCGCTGCATCGACGTCTACAACATGGGTCGCCGCTCGATCGCGACCCACAGGGCGCTGCAGCGGCTCACGGCGCAGCGCGGCTGGTTCTACCTCTACTCCTCGGTCGAGGGCCGCACCGTGCTCGACCCGCGCGAGCACCGGGTCCGCCTGGCCTCCCTGATCCAGCGCACCCGCTACTTCCTGGCGAACCGCGCCAAGATCACCTGCCCCGAGCAGACCGGCGGCCAGGAGGAGATCGGGTTCCGCTTCTTCGAGGGCGCGGCGGCCGGCGCGATCCTGATCGGCGAGCCCCCGCGGAGCGCCTCCTTCGAGCGTCTGTTCGGCTGGGACGGCGCGGTGATCCCCCTCCCGTTCGGCAGCGCCGAGGTGACCGAGGCGATCGACGCCCTCGAGGCAGACCCCGAGCGCGCCGCGAGGATCCGCACCGAGAACATGGCCAACTGCCTCCTCCGCCACGACTGGTCCCACCGCTGGGGCCAGCTCCTCCACACCGTCGGCCTCCTCCCAAGAGAACCCCTCCGCCTCCGCCAGGCCCGCCTGGAAGAACAGGCCCGCAAGCTCCGCGGCGACACCGCCCCCCTCCCCCCCCGCCGCACCAACGGCGCGAGAGCGACCAGCGCGCTGACCTGACAACCTTGCCTCGTCCCCTCGCGCCGGGGCGGGCTCGCGCCGCGAGCCCGCCCTGGCCGAACCGACGCTGCAGACCATCTCCCTCCTCATTGCCTCGTCCCCAGGAGCGGGGCGGGCCCGCCCGGACGGCGGTCCCGCC
>CAZMSZ010000556.1:0-3924 GCA_964569055.1 uncultured Planctomycetota bacterium
CGCTCAAGCCCGAGGAGGTCCGCTCCCTCGAGTCGATCGAGAGCTTGCACGGCCTCTGAGTTTCGCTTGAAGCGAAACTCAGGTGGGGGTGGCGCCGGATGGGCGCGGCTCCTTGCGGCAAGGTTTGACGGGCGGGCCGGCGGGCATGGGGGGCTCGGCCTCGGCGGGGGCGCTTGGGCGGGCCAAGAACGTGTGAGGCTGGTGGGCCGGCGGGGCGCCAGGGCTCGGCGGCGGCGCTTCGGCAGGCCAAGAACCTCGAGGGCTGGTGGGCCGGCGCGAGGTGTTGGGCTCGGCGAGGGGCTGGTACCGGGCGAGAGCCTGGGGGGCTGGGCGGCCGGCGTGGGCTGGTGGGCCGGTCGAGGGCGCGAGCCGGCCCCGCCTCAGCGCGCGGCGCGGGCGCGGACGTCGGCCAGGCGGGCAGGGATCGGGTGGCTAGCAGCGGGTCCGCCGGGCTGCCGCGTCGGCGAAGGTCCAGGGCGCTCACGCTCAGGCGCTCGCGCGCAACTGAGGCTCACGCGCGCCGCTTCAGGCCCAGGCGGGCGGTGCTGCCGCAGGCGGCGCAGGCGCCGTGCTCCTGGTGGCACTCCTCGTGGCTGTGGGCGCGGCAGTCGCTGCAGGTCACGCCGGGGTCGGCGAGGGTGTCGTGGCAGTACGGGCAGCGGTGCGGCCTGCTGCCGGCGCGCCGCGGCAGGTAGGCGCGCTGGCGGGGGCGGGTGGCCTCGTGCCGCAGCGTGCGCAGCCAGTCGAGGAGGCCGAGCGCGGGGCGGGCGAGCACCAGGTACGCGAACGAGGCCACGAACCCGAGGAGGAGCGCCATGCTCGCGACGAACTCGAGCACGTCGTCACGCTCGGGTGGTCGTGAGGCGGCTCATCAGCTTGGCGACCTGGGGGAGGTTCGGCTCGAGGCGGTTGGCGCGGTCGAGGGCCTCCTTGGCCAGGCCGAAGTTCTCCTGGTTCATCATCAGCAGGGCGTAGCGCGCGTACAGCATGGCGCTGTTCTTGGCGCGGCCGCGCTCCTCCTCGATCTCGGCCAGCTCGCGCACGGTGACCGGGTCGTCGTCGTGGATCGAGAAGGCGCGGTGGAAGTCCTTGACCGCGTCCTCGTACAGGCCGGCGCGATGGCACATGCCGCCGATCGCGCGCCAGGCCTGATAGGCGACCTCCTTCTCGTCGAGGCGCTCGTGGATCGTCGCCAGGCCCCGGCGCGAGTCCATGTCGAAGGGGTCGTGCTCGAGCGCCTGGTCGAAGGCGATCCGCGCCTGGTCGAGGTCGTCCTGGCGCAGGTGAGCCTCGGCCAGCTCGCGGAAGGCGCGCACGGCCCAGTGGGTCTGGCCGAGGGCCAGGTGCGTCTCCGCCAGGCGGCGGCGCACCACCACGTCGTCGGGCTCGAGCTCGACCACGCGCCGCAGGGGCTGCAGGATCTCGGGCGGCGGCGGGTCGTCCCCCTCGGGCTGCAGGCTGTCCGCCATGCCGAGGTAGCGCGACACGGCCAGCTCGCGCTGGCCGTTCTCGAGGTAGGCCTTGGCGAGCCACTCCCAGGCGGGGGTCGAGCTGGGCTCGAGCTCGACGATCGACTCGTAGACCTTGATCAGGAACGGCCAGTTGATCGAGTTTCCGATCACGCCTGAGCGGTAGAGGATGTCCGCCAGGCGGCGGTACTCGCGCACCGCGTCGTCGGTGGAGCCCATCTTGGCGAGGTTCTGCGCCAGGAGCAGGCGGGCCTGCAGGTTCTCGCCGTCGACCTCGAGGACGCGGTAGTAGACGGCGACCGCCTGGTCGAGCACCTCCTCGGTGATGTAGACCGTGGCCAGCTCGTCCAGGCGGGTCATGGCCTCGAGCCGCTCGTCGCGCTCGAGGTGGAGCGCGGCCACGCGCTCGAGCATGGGCTTGTCGGTCGGGACGAGCTCGAGGAGCTGATCGATCAGCGCGACCTGCTCGTCCTTCGAGCGGCCGGCCTGCTCGGCCATGGAGATCACGGTGCGGAGCTGGGCGGCCGCCGCCTCGTGCTGCTCGGCCTCGATCAACAGGTCGATCAGCCGCCGGCGCAGCTCGAGGTCGCTCGGGTCGAGCTCGCTCGCCTCCTGCAGCGCCGAGATCGCGAGGTCGCGGCGGTCGACGCGCACGCAGCGCTCGGCGACCGCCTGCCACTGCTCGAGCGCCTTGGCCTGATCGCCCAGGAGCGAGTGGATCCGCGCGATCCGCCGGTGGAGGTCGAGGTGGTCGAGCCCGCGCGAGGTGGCCAGCTCGAACACGCCCAGCGCCTTGCCGTAGTCCTTGTCCTGCTCGGCGACCAGCCCGACCTTCACCAGCTCGGGCGGCTCGAGCGTCTTGAGGTGCCCCTCGCGCACCAGCTCGGCGAGCGCCGCCAGCACCTCGAGGGTGTCCATGGGGGCGGCCTCGGCGATCTCCCAGGCGGAGCGGTAGCAGTCGATCAGCAGCGCGACCCGCCGGTCGAGCGCGCCGGGCGGGAGCCCCTCCTCGCGGGTGGCCGCGACCACGTCGTGACGGGTCGGGATCACCTCGTCCAGCATGCGCCGCTCGTCCTCGCGGCGCGCGACCTCCATCAGGATGCTCATGCCGGGCAGGCCGAGGTGCACCTCGCGCTGCTCGGGCGTGAACTTCTCGGCCAGCTTCTCCTCGCCGGCGTGGAACCGGACGTCGACCTCCTTCCAGGTGAACACGTCGAGCACGTGCTCGCGCCCCTGGTGGACCAGCGCCCGCCGGATCGCCCCCTCGTCGGCGAGGCCGAGCTCGACCAGGACCTCGCCCACCTTCCGCCCCGACTGCTCGTAGTCGGCGAGCGTCATGGCGTAGTCCGCCTCGTCGAGCATCTGCAGGTCGAACAGCGCCCGACCCAGGCGGATGGGGTTCCGGTCCGGCGAGCAGTGCTGGATCATGCCGCCGCGGAAGAACAGGCTCGTGGTCCGCCTGCCGTGATTCGTGAGGATCTCGAGCGTCCCCGTCCACTGCTTGTTCTGCAGCGACTGAACGATGTCGGGGAGCTCGATGATCGGCTGGGACACGCGCGTAGGCCTTTGCCCAGGCCGACTTTAGCAGTCCCCCCGGGGCGGAGCAACCGGAGCAGGGGGCTGCCGCGCGATGGCTCTCGCGCTCGCGGGCCCTCGCGCCGGGCCGCTCAGCGCTCGGGCAGGTGGTAGCGCGCGCCCTTGCGGCGGCCGGCCCGGCGCAGCAGGCCGTGCTCGACCAGCTCGGTCAGGTCGCGCAGCCCCGTCCGCTCCGAGACGCCGACCAGCGCGCAGTAGTCGCGGTTGGTGATCGCGCTCACGCCGCCGCCGAGGTGGTCGAGCAGCCGCCGCTGGCGTCGGTTGAGCGGGACGCCGGCCTGCTCGAACGTCTTGTGGTAGTCGGGGGCGGCGCCGAGCGCGTGACCCGGCTCGCCCGCCGGGTCGAGCATCAGGCGCTCGGCCTCGATCGTGGGGCCGGGCTCGAGGATGCACGCGCGCTCGATCACGTTGCGCAGCTCGCGCACGTTGCCCGGGAACGGGTGGCGCATGAGCTTCTCGAGCGCCGCCGGGCTGAGCCGCTTGGGCGCCCCGCCGCCCGCCTGCAGGGTCAAGAAGTGCTCGGCGAGCAGCAGCAGGTCCTCGCTCCGCTCGCGCAGCGGGGGGAGCTCGATCCGCAGCACGTTGAGCCGGTAGAGCAGGTCCTCCCGGAACCGCCCCTCGCGCGAGAGGCGGCGCAGGTCGTGGTGCGTGGCCGAGATGATCCGCACGTCCACCCGGACGAGCGCGCGGCCGCCGACGGGGCGCAGCTCGCCGGTCTCGAGCACGCGCAGCAGCTTGGCTTGCAGCGCCATCGGCATCTCGCCGACCTCGTCGAGCAACAACGTCCCGTCGTTCGCCTCCACGAACAGCCCCCGCCGCGTCTGGGACGCGGGCTGCGGCACGGGCGAGGCGCGCCTCG
>CAZMSZ010000557.1:0-3917 GCA_964569055.1 uncultured Planctomycetota bacterium
TGAGGTTGCTCGCCATGGTGTTCACGTGGGCGGTCAGCTCCTTCCACGTGCCCGCCACGCCGTGCACCTCGGCCTGACCGCCGAGCTTGCCGTCGGTGCCGACCTCGCGCGCCACGCGCGTCACCTGGTCGGCGAACAGGCGGAGCTGGGTCACGGTGGTGTTCACCGTGCGCGCGATCTGGAGGAACTCGCCCTTGAGCGGGCGGCCGTCGAGCTCGAGCTCCATGGACTGCGTCAGGTCGCCGCGCGAGATCGCGGACACCACGCGCGCCACCTCGGTGGTCGGGATCGCGTAGCCGGCGAGCAGGCCGTCCACCGCGCGGATCGACTCGCCCCAGGCGCCCCCCGGGTCCTTGAGGCCGACGCGCTCGGTGACGCGCCCCTCCTCGGTCACCACACGGCTCAGGCGCTGGAACTCGCGCGTGAGGTTCTGGTTGAGCTCGACGACCTCGTTGAAGGTGTCGTAGATCTTGCCGACGATCCCGTCGCGGTCGTCGGGGAGCCGCACGGCGAAGTCGCCGCGGCGAAACGCGCGGAGGCTGGTGAGCAGCAGGGTCGGGTCGAGCTCGTGCGGAGCGAGCGCGGTCTCGGTGGCCATGAGGTCCCTCCAGCGGCGCTCACTCTAGCCAGGTAACGCGCCGAAACCCAAGGGGAATCAGGCATTCGCGCGCTTCGCGGTCGCCGGCATGCGACCGCATTCGAGGCTCGATGAGCGAGCTCGATGGGGCGCGCGGGCCACCTCTCTCGACGACGAGCGGACCGGTGCGTCCCGTTCGTGTCGACTCGGGGACGCATGCACCCCATGAGCCCGCCGAGGCGGGGCGCGAGCGCCACATCGCGCGCGGTCGCGCGGTCGCGCGCTCGCGCCTCGACGGCGCCCGTGCGTCACCTCGCGGACCGAGCAAAGCTGGCACGTGCGGCGCGGGGCGAGTAACCTCGCCCCGCAATGCAGGGCGGAGCGGAGCCGGCGGTGATCGCAGGACAGCAGGCCGAGCGCGCCGAGCTGCGCGTCCTCTTGGTCGAGGACGACGAGACCGATGCGTTCCTGGTGGAGGACATGCTCGGCGACGTCCTCCCCGAGGCGCAGCTCGAGCGCGTGCGCCGCCTCAAGGAAGCCATGAGCCGGGTGGCGGCCGCGCCGCCGGTCGACGTCGCGCTGCTCGACCTCACGCTCCCCGACGCGACGGGGCTGGCGACGTTCCAGCGCCTGCGCGCCGCCGCGCCCGAGGTCCCGCTGGTGGTGCTCTCGGGCCTCGAGGACGAGCGGCTGGCGCAGACCGCCGTGCGCGAGGGGGCGCAGGACTACCTGGTCAAGGGCGCGGTCAACGCCGCCGCGCTCGGGCGCGCCGTGCGCTACGCGGTGCTCCGCACGCGACACCGCGGCGCGGCCGACTTCCGCGCCAGCCACGAGCGCTTCCGCCAGCTGCTCGAGGAGAGCGCCCGCCCGACGCTGGTGCTCGACCGCGCGCGCGCCGTCCGCTACGTCAACCCCGCGGCGGCGCGGCTCCTCGCGGCCGACGGCGCGGCGCTCCTGGGCCGCGAGCTGCCGGCCAGCGCGCTCGACGGCGCGCCGCTCGAGCTCGAGCTCGGCCCCGCCGCCGCGCGCGTGCGGCTCTGGGCCGCCGACAGCCTGTGGGAGGGCGCGCTCGCCACGCTGGCGCTGGTGGAGCTCGCCCCCGACGTCGACGCGCCGCCTGCCGCCCCGGCCGCCGCGCCCGACGAGGAGCCCACCCCGCGGCGCGGCCTGCTGCGCGCGACGGCCGCGCTGTCGCGCTTCGAGGGGCTGCGCTCCGCCAGCCCGGCCATGCATCAGCTGTTCGAGCGCTGCCTGCGGATCGCGCCGACCGACGCCTCGGTCCTGCTGCTGGGCGAGACGGGCACGGGCAAGGAGCTGCTGGCCCGGGCGATCCACCGCCGCTCCGGGCGCAAGGGGCGGTTCGTGGCGCTCGACTGCGGCGCGGTGCCCGAGGGGCTGATCGAGTCGGAGCTGCTCGGCCACGAGCGCGGCGCGTTCACCGGGGCGGACCAGGCCCGCCCGGGCGTGTTCCGGCTGGCCGACGGCGGCACCCTCATGCTCGACGAGGTGGGGAACCTCTCGGCCGGGGCGCAGCTCAGCCTGCTGCGGGTGCTGCAGGAGCGCACCGTGCGCCCGGTCGGCGGCAGCAAGGAGCACCGGGTCGACGTGCGCGTGATCGCGGCCACCAGCGTGCCCCTGTTCGAGGCGGTCAACGCCGGGACGTTCCGCTCCGACCTGCTCTACCGGCTCGACGTGATCCGGATCGAGGTGCTCCCGCTGCGCGAGCGCCCCGAGGACGTGATCCACCTGTTCCAGTTCTTCTTGGCCGAGCTGGCCGAGCGCCACGAGCTGGACGCGCCCGAGACCGGGCCCGGGTTCCTCGAGGCGCTGCTCGAGCACGACTGGCCCGGGAACGTGCGCCAGCTCGAGAACTTCGCCGAGCGGACCCTGCTCACCGCCACGCACCCCTGCCTCACGCGGCGCGACTTCTACGAGCTCGCGCGCCCCTACGGCGCGCGCCCCGTCGACGACGGCCCGGCCGCCGCGGCGCCGGCCGACGCCGGCGCCGGCGCGCCCGACACCGCCCTCGACCTGACCGCGTTCGTCGAGCAGCAGGAGCGGCGCTACTTCGCGGCGCTGCTCGAGGAGTGCGAGGGTCGGGTGCTCGAGGTCGCGCGGCGCGCCGGCGTCCACCGCAAGACGGTGTTCCGCAAGCTGCGCAAGTTCGGCCTCGCCAAGGAGGAGTTCCGGTGAGCTGGCGGGTGCACGGCGCCGGCGCGGCCACGGCCGACGCGCAGGGCACGCTCGCGCCGCTGCGGCTGCTCCTCGTGGAGGACGACCCGCTCGACCGCGACATCGTGCAGCGCCTCCTCACGCGCTCGGGGATCGCGTTCGAGCTGACCCACGTCGAGGGGGTCGCCGACGCCGCGCGCGCGCTCGAGACGCCCTACGACTGCGCGCTGTTCGACCTCGACCTCCCCGACGGCAGCGGGCTCGACCTGTTGCGCCGGCTGCGCGCGGGCGGCTGCGAGACCACCCCCGTGATCGTGCTCACCGGTCACGACGAGCCCGAGCTCGCCACCGCCTGCCTGAGCGCCGGCGCGCAGGACTACCTGATCAAGGGCTCGTTCGAGCGCGACGCGCTGCTGCGCGCGATCCGCTACGCGCGCGAGCGCTGGCGGCTGCGGCTCGAGCTGCTCGAGAAGAGCGCCGCGCTCGAGCGCTCCAACGTCGAGCTGGAGCGGTTCGCGCAGGTGGCCTCGCACGACCTGCAGGAGCCGCTGCGCTCGTTGCGCGTGCTGGCGGGCCGGCTCGATGAGCGGTGCGCGGGGCAGCTCGACGAGCGCGGGCAGGAGTACGTGCGCCGCATGGTCGGCGCCGCCGACCGCATGCAGCAGCTGGTGCGCGACCTGCTCGAGCTGTCCCGCCTGCGGATCGACGCGCTCGAGCTGCGCCCGTGCGACCTCGACGCGGTGCTCGAGCGGGTCCTCGTCGACCACGCCGCCACGATCGAGGAGACCGGCGCGGCGGTGAGCGCCGGCCCGCTCGGCCAGGCCCTGGCCGAGCCCGGCGCGCTCGGACGCGTGCTCGGCAACCTGCTCGCGAACGCCCTGCGCTTCCGCCACCCCGACCGCCCCCCGAGCGCGCGGTTCGAGGCCCGCGCCCTCGGCCCGGGCGAGCCCGACGCCACCGGCCTGCGCACGCGCGAGCCGCGCCTCGAGGTGTCGATCAGCGACGAAGGGATCGGCTTCTCGCCCGACGAGGCCGAGCAGCTGTTCCGCCCGTTCAACCGCCTCGGCGACCGCCAAGCCCACGAGGGGACCGGGATCGGCCTGGCCGTGTGCAAGGCGATCGTCGAGCGCCACGGCGGCACGATCCACGCCGAGGGCCGCCCCGGCGA
>CAZMSZ010000558.1:0-3908 GCA_964569055.1 uncultured Planctomycetota bacterium
GCACCCGCTTGTCGCACGTGCGACGGGGTCGGGTGGGTGAAGGCACCCGCTTGTCGCACGTGCGACGGGGTCGGGTGGGTGAAGGCACCCGCTTGTCTTTGTCGCACGTGCGACAGGGTTGGGTGGGCCACGCTCGGTGCCGGCTGTCGCACGTGCGACGGGGCCGGTCCACCCCGGCGCCCGTTGTCGCACGTGCGACGGGGAGGTGGTGAGGGCACCCGCTGTCGCACGTGCGACGGGAGCGGGCGGCGCGGGGCGGGTCGGCCTGGTAGGGTCAGTGGGGTGACCTCCCTGCTCGCCGAGGGCGCGACCTTCGCTCGGTTCACGGTGCGGCGGCTCCTGTGCGAGGACCCGCTCGGCGCGCTGTACCTCGCGGACGAGGCGGGGCGGGGGCGGGTCCTGCTGCGCGTGCTCGAGGCCGGGGGCGACCGGCTGGCGCGGATCGAGGAGGCGCTGGGGCGCCTGTCGCTCGTGGTGCACCGCAACGTGGCGCGGGTGCGCGCGGGCGAGGAGGACGAGGACGGGCGGTTCTTCTACACGCTGGAGGCGCTCGGGGCGGTCACGCTCGGCGAGCTCGCGCGGCGCGGGCGGCCGCTCTACGAGCGCGAGGTGGTGTGGCTCGGGCGCGGGCTGGCGGCCGGCCTGGCGGCGCTCCACGAGGCCGGCACCTTCCACGGCGACGTCCGCCCCGACCTGGTGCTCGTCTCGCAAAACGGGCCGCTGCTCGTCGACCTCGGCTGGAACGCGCACCTCGCCCCCGCGGCGCAGGGCCTCGAGGCCGGCCAGGCCGCGGACCTCACCGCGCTGCGCAGCCTGCTCGTCAAGGCGACGGCCCCGAGCGGCCCCGGCTCCACGGTGGACCTCACGCCCAAGGTCCAGGGGCTGCTCGAGCTGTTGAGCGTGGCCGGCGCCACGGCGAGCGACGCGGCGCGCGCCTGGAAGGACGCGGCCGCCCGCCTCGGCCTCCCCGACCCCGTCGCGCCCGAGTCGCTGCGGCGGCTGCTCGAGCGCCACGGCGGCGGCGGCGCGGAGGAGCCCTCCGACGAGGTCCCCGGCCTCGGGGTCTCCACGGTGGACGAGGGCGACGGGCCAGAGCCCGCGGCGTCGGGCGCTCCACTTGCCGCCAAGCCCCCGAGCGCGCCCGCGCCCGCCGCGAGCGAGCCGGCGGCGCGGCCCACCGCCAAGCGCCCCCCCGCCTCCGCGCGGCGCACGGGCGGCACCGTGGCCTATGCGCGGGACATGCTCAACGAGTTCCCGGTCTCGACCGACGACACGGGCGACGACGACGACGAGACGCTCCCCCCGCGCCCGCCCGAGCCCGCCGCGCGCGCCGGGGAGGACCCGGGCTCGGCCGAGCCGCGCGCCGGGGCGCCCGCGCCGGGCGCCGCGGTGCCCGGCGGGCCGGCCCGCTCGCAGTCGGGCGAGGCCCCCCGCCTGGGGAGGTTCGGCCCGTACGAGCTGCTGGCGGAGCACGCCGCCGGGCGGACCAGCACGCTGTTCCAGGCGACCGAGCAAGGGCGCACGCGTCCGCTCGCGCTCAAGGTCATGCTCCCGGGCGTCCTCGGCGACGAGGCGCTGCGGACCAGGTTCCTGCGCGCCGCCGAGGCCGCCGAGGGGCTGGTCCACCCGGCGATCGCCCGGGTGCTCAAGAGCGGCGTCCACGAGGGCTGGCCGTACGTGGTGTCCGAGCTGGCGCCGGGCGAGACGCTCGACGCCGTGTGGGCGAACGCGAGCGAGCTGCGGGCGCAGCTCCCGCGGATCCTGCTCGAGGTGCTCCGCGCGATGGAGTACGCCCACGCGCACGGGGTGGTCCACGGCGACCTCGAGCCGACGGCGATCCGGGTGGACGCCGAGGGACGGCCGCGCGTGGTCGAGTTCGCGCTGCCGCGGGTCCCAGGCCCCGGCAAGAAGGCCGCGCCGCGCAGCCCCTACGCCGCGCCCGAGCTCGCGACCAGCGGGCCGAGCGAGGCCACCGACCTGTACTCCCTCGGGGCGATCCTCTACGCGGCCGCCACCTTCGGCCGCCGGCCCGAGCCGGCCCGCGGGGCGGCCCGCCTCCTGGTGGGGCCGCTCGCCCCGCCGAGCGTGCTCGCGCCCGAGCCGCTCCCGCCGCAGCTCGACGCCATTGCGCTCAAGGCGCTCGCCGCCGACCCGGCCGATCGCTACCCGAGCGTGACCGCCATGGCCGAGGACCTGCAGCGCTGCGTGCTCGGGCCGCTGCAGGCGCCGCTCCCAGGCCGCTCGGCGCGGCTCGGGGCCTGGGCGCTCCGAGAGCCGGGCGCCGCGGCGCTCGCGGCGGTCGGCGCGCTGTTGGTCACGGCCGTGGTCGTGGGGGGCGGCGCGCTCGCGCTGCCGCGCCTCGCGGTCGCGCTGAGCGCGCAGGCTCCGCGTGAGGGCGGGTCGGCCTCGACCTCGACCGGTGCGGGCTCCGAGGGGGCGGTCGCGGTCGGCCTCCCGCCCGGGCCGAGCGCTGCCGACCCGGCGGAGCTCGCCGAGCTCCGCGGGCAGGTCGACGCCCTCTCGCGCGAGCGTGAGGAGCTCGCCGCGCGCCTGCAGGCGGCGGAGGCGAGGCCGCGCGCCGACGACGCCCCGAGCGCCGAGGCCCCGAACGCCGACGCCCCGAACGCCGCCGCCCCGAACGCCGCCGAGCGGGCGCTGCCGCTGGTGACCCTCGGCGAGGCCTTCCTCGCGGAGGGCGACGCGTTCGCGGCCCAGCGCGCGTTCGCGGCCGCGCTGGCGCTCGACCCCGAGCACGAGGGCGCGCGGCGCGGCGCCGGCCAGGCCGCGGCGCTGGCCGCGCAGGGTGAGCCCGACGAGGAGGCCACGGCCGAGGCGGACGCCCGCGCGCACCTCGAGCGAGGGCGCCAGCTCCTCGCGGGTGACGAGCTCGACGCGGCGCGCGCCGCCTTCCTCGAGGCGCTCCGGGCGGGCTCGCCGCACGCCAAGGGCTTCCTCGACACGGTGGCGGAGCGGCGCGTGGCGGCGCGGCTCGCGGACGCGCACACCGAGCGCGAGCGCGCCGCCCGCGCCGAGGCGGAGCAGCTCGTGGCGCGCGGCCGGCAGCTGCTCGAGGCTCGGGCGGCGGTCCAGGCGCGCGACGCCTTCTTGGGGGCGCTCACGCGCTGGCCCGACCACGCCGGCGCCCGCGACGGCCTCGCCGCGGCCGACGCGCTCGCGCTCGAGCAGGCCAAGAGCCGCGCCGCCGCCAGCGCCACGCCGCCCGCGGTGGACGGCGCGCGCAAGCAGGTCGAGGCGGCCGAGCACGCGGTCACGATCGGGCGCGAGCGCTACCAGCAGGACGGCGACGTCGACGCGGTGGTCCGCAGCTACCTCGACGCGATCCTCGCCCTGGAGCGCGCGCGCGCGCTCGACCCCTCGCAGCACGCGGTGCTCGTCCGCAGGCAGCGCACGATCGGCTCGGAGCTGGTCACGATCCTCGAGCGCGACGACCAGGGCCTCGCCGCCGACGTGATCCTCTCGCTGATCGGCATGACCCGCGAGGACGTGCAGCCCACCCCGCCCCCGCGCGACCCGCACCTCGTCGTGGAGGAGGCGGAGGAGACCGTGGTGCGCCGGGCGTTCGCCGGCCCGGTCCGGTTCCTCCCGACCCGCGTGTTCGACCCGCTCCGGGCGTGGGTGGCCGAGCGCACCCGGCGCTACCGCGTGGTGATCGCGGTCAAGACCGACGTGATCCCCAAGCTGCCGGCGCCGGCGGTGCACGCCGTCGGCCTGTGGATCCGGATCGAGGACCTCGCGCGCCGGACGATCAGCGCGCCCCACAAGATCGAGTTCAAGGGCGGCCCCTACCCGCGGGTCGTCCGGGTCGACTCGCGCGGGCGCCGCGTGGTGTTCGCGTTCGACCAGGCGAACTCGAGCCTAAAGCCGTTCATCGACGAGACCGAGCGGGT
>CAZMSZ010000559.1:0-3868 GCA_964569055.1 uncultured Planctomycetota bacterium
GGGTTCACGCGCGATCGGCTCGAGGCCGCGCTGCGGCAGGCGACCGCGACGCTCGGCGCGCTGCTGCGCGGCCCGCTCCTGCTGCTCCCGGCGGTAGCTGCGATCGATCCCGTAGAGGCCTGCCAGCAGCGCGAGCACCAGGACCCCGATGCCGACACAGGCCAGCCCCGCGTCAGCTCGCCGCGGGGCGGGCGCGCCCGAGCCGCCGAGCTGGGAGCGACAGCCCAGCGTCGGGCAGCGGCCGAGCTCGGCCGCGCAGGCGGCGTGGAGCGCGGCCCCGCAGCCGGGACACTCGGTGGTGTCGCCCTCGAGCGCGTGGCGACAGAACACGCACAAAGATGGTGCACCCCGGACCCGGACCTCGAGCTGGCTCACGGAACGCAGCGTAGCCACGCGCGCCAGGCCCGGCCACGGCGTCGCCCGCTCTCGGCCTCAGCGAGCGCTCGCTCCTGGCCGAGAGCAGCCCTCAGTGCCCGGCGCTCGCCGGGGCCGGGCGCATGTACTCGTGCCAGGAGCGGGCTCGGTCCAGGAGGTACCTCGCCTCGCCGCCCGCCTCGACCGCGCGGCGGCCGGCCTCGACGAGGAGGTCGGCCTGGCGGGACGGCTCCGCGTGCAGCGCCGCGAGCGCGCTCCTGCCCAGCTCGTAGGCGGCGACCTCCGCGGGGCTGGCGGCCGGCCCCGGCTCGGCGAGCGGGGGGTCGTCCGGGTCGGGCTCGCGCTGCAGGTACGCGCTCGCCCGGCGCAGGGCGTCGCTGACGCGGTCGCGCGCGGGCCCCGCCTCGATCTGATCGCACGCCGCCCACAGCAGCGCGCAGCTCGCCCGGACGGCCGCGTCGTGGCCCTCGGCCGCGCAGGCGCGGAGCCAGCGCTCGAGCGCCAGGGCGTCCGCCTGACGCGCGCGCCGGCGCTCCTCGTCCTGCCTCGCCTGCCGCTCCGTCGCCCGCTCGCGCTCCGCGCCGCCGCGCCCTCGCAGGCCCATGACCGCGAAGAACACCACCAAGCCGCCGAACCCGAGCCCGAGCACGAACAGCACGCGGCCGAGCTCCGACATGTGGTTCCCGTGCGAGGCGCGACCGTGCGTCCGCAACGGCTCGAAGCGCGGGCGGATCGGAACGCCGGCGGCGACGAGCGTGCCCGCGCAGCCCAGGGTCGGGCAGCGGCGGAGCTCGGCCGCGCAGGCGACGTGCACGGCGACGCCGCACTCCTCGCAGGCGGCGCTCGGCTCGGTGAGCGGGTCGCGGCAGAACACGCACACGCGCGCCTCGCCCCCTCGCCGCTCCAGCTCGAGATCGCTCACGTGCGGGCACTGTAGCGAGGCGCGCCCGGCGGATCGAGCTGGCCGCCCTCTGCTCGGGCCGGGCTCGCGCCCGCCGCGCTCACGCGCGCGACTGCCCCTCGCCGTAGCGCGCCAACACCTCCGCCCACTTCTCCTGGGCCTTGAGCAGGTGCTCCGCCAGCTCGCGCACCGCGCCCCGACCGCCGGGCGCGCGGGTCACGAGCTGGACCGCGCGCTGGACCTCGGGGCGCGCGTCGGCCGGGGCGACCGGGTAGCCGACCGCGCGCAGCACGGGGAGGTCGGGGAGGTCGTCGCCCATGTAGGCGACCTGACGCAGGTCGAGCCCGAGGCTGGCCGCGAGCTCGCGCAGGCGCGGCAGCTTGTCGTCCACCCCGAGGTGGACGTGGGCGATCCCGAGGTCGGCCGCGCGCGTGCGCACCGCCTCGGGGCCGCGCCCCGACAGCAGGCCGACCTCGATCCCCGCCCGGGCGAGCAGCTTGACCCCCAGGCCGTCGCGCACGTCGAACGGGAGCCGCTCGGCGCCGGGCGCGCCGTAGAGGAGCTGGCCCGGGGTCAGCACCCCGTCGACGTCGAGCAGGACCAGGCGGATCCCCTTCACGATCTGCAGCGTCTCGAGGGTCACGCCCGGGCGCGAGAGCTGCGCCGCGGGCGGGGCGCCCGGGTGGCTCGGGCGCGCCAGGAACGGCGTCACCAGCGCGGCCACGGCCTCGGGCTGGTCGAGGTGGACGTGGTGCCCGCCGGGCAGCTCCTCGACCGTGGCGTCGGGCAGGCAGTCGAGCCGGGCGCCCAGGGTCCGCGGGTCGAACGGGTAGCCCTCGCGCGCACGGATCACCAGGGTCGGCGCGCTCACGCGCCGCAAGAACGCCTGCACGTGCTCCTCGGTGATCCGCAGCGGCGAGAGCCCGCGCAGGCGCGGGTCGCTGCGCCAGGTGACGCCGCCCCCTTCGGCCGGACGCGTGCCGCGCTCGGCGAGGAGGCGGGCCGACTCGGCGGCGAGGGTCGGGTTGGCCTGACGCAGCCGCGCCGCCGCGGCCGCCACGTCCTCGTGGGCGCGCGCGCGCTTCCCCTCGCGGGCGCCGCGCCGCTCGAGCGACTCGGCCAGGCGCGCCGGCGCCTCGTCGGGCGGGCAGGAGAGCGGGCCGAGCCCCTCGAGCAGGACGAGGTGCGAGACGCGCGCCGGGAACGTGCCGGCGAACAGGCTCGCCACGCCCGCGCCCATGGAGTGGCCCACGAGCGCGAACCGGTCCCAGCCCAGGGCGTCGAGCGCGCCCTTCACGTCGCCGACCCAGTCGACGAAGTGATACGGCGCGCCCGGCGGGCGGGGGTCGCTGTGGCCATGCCCCGGCAGCTCGAGCGCCACCACGCGGCGCGCGGGTGAGGCCTCGCCCAGGAGCGCGGCCAGCGGCGCGAAGGAGGCGGCGTTGTCGAGCCAGCCGTGGATCGCCAGCGTGGGCTGCCCGTCCCTGGGGCCCCAGGCCAGCGCGGCCAGGCGCCCGGCGGGGAGGTCGAACGTGAGCGGTTCGGGGGTCACGGCGCCCAGGGTAACTGCGCGGGCTCCTCGCGGCGCGGGTCAGGGCACGCGGGCGCGCCCGCGCGTCGATAATGGGAGCGGAGGCCGTGTGGCGGACGAGCCGAGCGAGCAGGCGGAGCGGGCGGCGCGGCGCGACGAGGTCGTGCTGGGGGTCGACTACGGGACCAAGCGGGTCGGGCTGGCGCTCGGCTACGCCGACAGCGGCCTGGCCGTGCCGATCCCCGGCCTGCAGCACGCGGGCGACCCGGCCGCGCTCGCCCCGCGCCTGCTCGAGGTGGCGCGCGCCCGCGACGCCACCCGCGTGGTCCTCGGGCACCCCGTGCACATGAGCGGCGACGCCAGCCCCATGTCGCGCGCCGTCGAGCGGCTCCGCGAGGCGCTCCTCGCCGCGGGCGAGCTCGAGGTCGAGCTGCAAGACGAGCGCCTGAGCAGCGCCACCGCCGAGGCCCAGCTCGCCGCGGCGGGCCTCCGCTGGTGGCAGTACGAGAAGGGCACGATCGACGCGGTGGCCGCGCTGGGGATCGTGCGCGAGCACCTCCACCGCCGCTACCCGGAGCTGGCGCTGACCGCGGAGCCCCCGCCGCCCGACGAGCAGGACCCACCCGGCGAGCGCCCGGCCCGCGCCGACAAGCGCGACCGCCGCCGCCGCGCACAGCGGGCCCAGCGCAAGCAGCGGCGAGACCGGGAGGAGCGGGAGGAGTAGGCCGGAGTCGATCCGGGAGGTCGTCGTCACGGGCGACAGCCTCCCTGCCCCTGCCCTTGCCTTTGCCTCTGCCAGGCATCACCCGAGGCGAAGCAGCCGTACGCGACAGCTTCTCGCTTCTGCCGTGGGCCAAGGAGGACCTCGCTCCAGCGACAGCTCCTTGGCGAGCTCGTCAGTCCGAGGAGGGATCCCGACAGCGACAGCTCCTTGGCGCTCTTGGCGCTCTTGGCGGTCAACTGCTCACGCGAGGAGGGATCCCGACAGCGACAGCTCTTCCTTGGCGGTCATTGCTCACGCGAGGAGCCGTCCTCGTGAGCGACAGCTCTTCCTTGGCGCT
>CAZMSZ010000560.1:0-3858 GCA_964569055.1 uncultured Planctomycetota bacterium
GCTGCTGCTTGAGCGCCTCGATCGTGGCCTTCACGAAGAACGACATGAAGCCGAGCTTGATCCCGTGGCGCTCCTTGAAGGACTCCTTGAACTCGGTGCGCAGGTCGATCACGGCCGACATGTCGATCTCGTTGAACGTGGTCAGGAGCGCCGCGTTCTGCTGCGACTCGACCAGCCGCTCGGCGATCCGGCGCCGGAGCGGGGTCATCTTGACCACCTCCTCCTCGCGCGCGCCGGCGACCTTCGCGGGGGTCGCCGCGCGGGCGGGCGGGGCGGCGGGCGCGGGCGGGGCCGGGGCGCGCTCAGCGTCTATGTGCCGCAGCACGTCCTCCTTGAGGAGGCGCTGGCCGGGGCCGGTGGGCGTGATGTCCTGCGGGCGCAGCCCGTGCTCCTCGAGCAGCCGCCGCGCGGCCGGCATCACGCGCGGCTCGCCGTCGTCCGCCCCGCGGGCCTCGGCGCGCGGCGCCGGGGCGGCGCCCGCCTGGGCGGGAGGGGGCGCCGCGGGGGCGGCCGCGGCGGCGGGCGCGCTCGCGCGAGCGGCGCCGTCGCCCTCCTCGATCAGGGCGATCACGTCGCCGACCTCGGCCGTGTCGCCGGGCCGCTTGAGCACCTTGGAGAGCCGCCCCGAGGTCGGCGCCGGCACCTCCATGCTGGCCTTGTCGGTCTCGAGCGCGACCACGGGCTCGTCGCGCTGCACGGCGTCGCCCTCGGCCTTGAGCCACTCGCCGATCGTGACCTCGTAGATCGATTCCCCCACGTGGGGGACCTTCAGCTCAATCGACATCGGTGTCCTCGCTAGCGACGCTCGACCACGCCGCTCAGCTCTGCTGGGTCGGATGCGGGGCCTCGTGATGGCCGAAGAACGCGCGGGTGACCAGGAACTCCTGCTCGCGCTTGTGGCTGCGGGGTGAGCCGGTGGCCGGGCTCGCCGAGGCGTTGCGGGCCACCACGCTCAGCGGCAAGTCGAACATGCGCTCGCCGAACAGCGAGCGCAGGTACCACCAGGCCCCCATGTTCTCGGGGTCCTCCTGGACCCACACCACCTCGAGCTCGTCGCCGCCGCGGGCGCGCAGGGCCTCGATCTCGGCGCGCAGCGGCTCCTCGGGGAAGGGGTAGAGCTGCTCGACGCGGATGATCGCCGCGTCCCGGTGCTCGCGCGCCTCGCGGTACTCGACGAGGTCGTAGTAGACCCGGCCGCTGCAGAGCAGGATCCGCCGCACCTCCTCGGGCGGCTCGTGGTCGGGGATCACTCGCTGGAACTCGCCCGTCGCCAGCTCGTCGAGCGTGGAGACGGCGCGCGGGTGGCGCAGCAGGCTCTTGGGGGTCATCACGATCAGCGGCTTGCGGTACGGGCGCACGACCTGCCGGCGCAGGCAGTGGAAGATCTGCGCGGGGGTGGTCAGGTCGACCACCTGCATGTTGTCCTCGGCGCACAGCTGCAAGAAGCGCTCCAGCCGCGCGCTGGAGTGCTCGGGCCCCTGCCCCTCGAACCCGTGGGGCAGGAACAGCGCGATCCCGCTCAGCAGCTCCCACTTGTCCTCGGCGCTGCTGATGAACTGGTCGATGATCACCTGCGCGCCGTTGGCGAAGTCGCCGAACTGCGCCTCCCACACCACCAGCGAGCCCGGGCGGTCGAGGCTGTAGCCGTAGTCGTAGGCCAGGACCGCGTTCTCCGAGAGCGGGCTGTCCCACACCTCGAACCACGACTGCCCCTCCTCGAGGTGCAGCAGCGGCAGGTAGACCTCCTCGGTGTCCTGATCGCGCAGCACGGCGTGGCGGTGCGAGAACGTGCCCCGCCCCGAGTCCTGCCCGCTGATCCGCACGTGGTGCCCCTCGGTGAGGAGCGTGGCGTAGGCCAGCACCTCGCCCGCCGACCAGTCGAGCGGCCGCTCGCCCGCGGCCATCTCGAGGCGCTGGTCGACGATCACGCGCCGCAGCTTGGGCATGAGGTTGAAGTCGTCGGGGACCTCGGTCACCTTGCGCAGCAGGTTGAGCAGCCGGTCGCGCGAGACGGCCGTGGCCTTCTCGGGCACGTCCTTGTCGCTGCCGCCGACGAACCCCTTCCAGGGCCAGCCCGACGTCTTGCGCTTCTCCGGCCGGCGATAGCCCTTGTCGCGCGCCGCGGACAGCTCGCCCTCGAGGTAGGCCTCGCGCTCCTCGATCAGGTGCTCCATCTCGTCGCGCCGGAGCCCGTTGGGGAGCTGCGTCAGCACGTCGAGGTACGACTGGCGCACCGTGGGGCGGGCGCGGATCAGCTTGTACATCAGCGGCTGGGTGAACGCGGGCTCGTCGCCCTCGTTGTGGCCGTGGCGGCGGTAGCAGTAGAGGTCGATGAACACGTCGCTGCGGAAGCGCTCGCGGAAGTCCATGGCGAGCCGCACGACCTGCGCCACGCTCTCGGGGTCCTCCCCGTTCACGTGGAAGATCGGCGCGCGCAGCATGAGCGCCACGTCGGTGGCGTAGCCCGAGCTGCGCGCCAGCTCGGGCGGGGTCGTGAACCCGATCTGGTTGTTCACGATCACGTGGAGCGTGCCGCCCACGTGGTAGCCCGGCAGGCCGCTCAGGTTGAGCGTCTCCTGCGTGATCCCCTGCCCCGCGAAGGCGGAGTCGCCGTGGAGCACGATCGGGAGCACCCGCCGGCGGTCGTAGTCGCCGATCCGGTCCTGGCGCGCGCGCGCGCGCCCGAGCACCAGCGGCGAGACGAACTCGAGGTGGCTGGGGTTGAACGCCAGGCGGAGGCGGAGCTTCTTGCCCTGGCGGGTGACGTGGTCGGTGCGGAAGCCGAGGTGGTACTTGACGTCGCCGCGCCCCCAGTAGCGCTCGTTGTCGACGTCCTCGAACTCGCGGAAGATCTCGCGCGGGTGCTTGTGCATGATGTTCGCGAGCACGTTCAGGCGGCCGCGGTGGGCCATGCCCATCACGACCTCCTCGATCCCCTGCTCGGCCGCCCGCTCGACCGCGAGGTCGAGCAGCGGGATCAGGCTCTCGCCGCCCTCGAGCGAGAAGCTCTTCGCGCCCAGGAACTTCTTGCGGATGAACTGCTCGAACACCTCGGCGTCGATCAGCTTGGTGAGGATGTGGCGCTGGTCGTCGAGCGTGAGCCGCAGCCGGTTCTCGGTCGACTCCATCCGCTCCTGCAGCCAGTGGCGCGCCTCGCGGTCGTCCATGTGGGTGAACTGGACGCCGATGCTGCGGCAGTAGGTGTTGCGCATGCGCCGGACGACCTGGCCCACGGTCATGTCGGCGCTGCCCTCGAGCGAGGTGTACGAGCAGGGCTCGTCGAGGTCCGCCTCGGACAACCCGTAGAACGAGGGGTCGAGGACCGGCTGCTTCTCGCGCGGGCGGTCGAGCGGGTCGAGCGCGGCCTCGAGGTGCCCGCTCGAGCGGAACGCCGCCACGAGCTGGTCGAGGCGGTCCTGCAGCAGCAGCTTCGCCTCGCCGACCGCGGCCACCGCGCGCGCCGCCGCGCCGTTGCCCCCGTGCGGCGCCCCGTTGGGCGGCGCCGGGTTGAAGATGCTCCGCGGCGCGCGGGTCGGGCGCGGCACGCGCCCGTCCCCCTCGCGGCGCAGCCCCTCGAACAGCGCGCGCCACTCGGCGTCGACCTGCGTGGGGTCGGCCAGGAAGACCTCGTACAGGCCCTCCACGAAGGCGAGGTTGTGGGCGCCGAAGGCCTCGGGTCCGCTCACGTCGTCCTCCCCGCAGAAGCGGCCTGGGAGTGTATCCCCCGCTCGGGGCGTTTTCGATACGCGCGGCAGGGAGGGGCTGGCTACCGGCCCGCCCCCACCAGCCCCGACTGGCGCAGGAGCGCGTCGGGCGTGGGGCGCCGGCCGCGGAATCGCACGTAGAGGTCCATGAACG
>CAZMSZ010000561.1:0-3848 GCA_964569055.1 uncultured Planctomycetota bacterium
GTCGTAGCGAAGATCGGGCGCGCCTCTCACCTCACCCACCGCAGGATCCGCCGGTATCCTCTCCCGGCGTGAGCCGTGGAGCCTCGATCGAGCGTCGCTGGGGGAGCGCGTATCCGCCTGCGCCGCTGCCCAGTGACGTGAGCGAGCGGGTGGGGCGGGGGCTGACCCGGCTCGGGCTGCGGTGGTTGTTCGGCGCCGAGCACCGGGGCGTCGATCACATTCCGGCGCGCGGGCCGGCGATCCTGGTCAGCAACCATCCCACGATCAGCGACCCGTTCTTCGTGGCGTTCGGGACGCGGCGCTGGGTCACCTGGCTGGCGTTCGACGAGGCGCTGAGCTGGCCCGTGGCCGGGCAGGTCATGCGGCTCTACCGGGCGATCCCGATCGACCTGGTGCGGCCGAGCCCGTCGAGCATCAAGACGGCCTACGCCACGCTCGCGCACGGCCGGCTGCTCGGGCTGTTCTTCGAGGGGGAGCGCTCGCACACCTACGGGCTGAACCAGCCGCTCAAGACGGGCGCGGCGCGGATGGCGATCCGGGCCGGGGTGCCGATCGTGCCGGTCACCGTGGCCGGCGCGCGGCGCTGCTGGCCGCGGGAGCGCCCGCTCCCGCGGCCCGGCAAGGTCGTGGTCCGGTACCACCCGCCGATCGACGTGCCGAGCTTTCGGCCCGACCTGCCGCGCAAGGAGCGGGCGCGCTTGATCACCGACCTGTTGGCCCAGCGGATCCGCTCGGTCTTGCCGCCCGACGGCGCGCACGACTTCCCGATCCCGCGGCGCGGCCGGGACGGCGGCGCGCGGCGCCGCCGTTGAGGGCCGCCCCGTGAGCCTCGACGGGCCGGACACCGCGCTGGCGCGGCTGCTCCACGCGCGCGGGCTGCTCGACCTCGACACCTTGCGCGGCGCGCTCGACGAGGCCCGCGCCGGGCGCGGGCGCGACCCTGCGCTCACCCTGGCCGGCGTGCTCGCGACGCGGGGGCTGGTCGCGTCCGAGGCGCTGGCCGAGGCGACCCGCGCGCTGAGCGGGCCGGCGCGGTTCGGCCCGTACCGCGCGGTCCGGCTGCTGGCGCGCGGCGGAATGGGCGAGGTGCACGAGGTCGTCCACGAGGGCACCGGCGCGCGCTACGCGCTCAAGACGCTGCTGGCGGGCGGGCTGCAGGGCGCCCTGCCGGCGCCCGAGGAGATCGCGCGCTTCCGCGCCGAGGCGCAGCTCCTCGCCCGGCTCGACCACCCGGCGATCGTGCGGATCCACGCGGCCGACCTCGAGGCCGGCACCCCGTACCTGGTCCAGGACCTGCTCCCGGCCGGGAGCCTGCAGCAGCGCCTCGAGCGCGAAGGGCCGCTCCCGATCGACGAGGCGGTCGCGATCACCGTCCAGCTCGCCGCCGCGCTCGAGCACGCCCACGCGCGGGGCGTCCTGCATCGCGACCTCAAGCCGCACAACGTGCTGCTCGACGAGCGCGGCGCGCCGCGCCTCGCCGACTTCGGGCTGGCGCTCGCGACCGACGCCCGCTCCCGCCTGACTCAAACCGGCGAGCTGCTCGGGACGCCCGGCTACCTCGCGCCCGAGCAGGCGCGCGCGGAGAAGGCCACTGACGTGCGCACCGACGTCTACGGGCTGGCCGCCCTGCTGGTGGGGCTGCTCACCGGCGAGCCGCCCATCACGGCGCGCGGGCTCGCCGGCCTCTCGGCCGTGGTGCTCGAGCCGCCCGCGCCGCCGAGCAGCCGCCGCCCCGAGGTGCCGCCGTGGCTGGACGCGGTCGTGCTCCGCGCCCTCGCCAAGCAGCCCGCCGCGCGCCACCCCAGCGCCGCGGCCCTGGCGCAGGCGCTGCTCGCCGGCCCGGCCGGCGGATCGCCCGCCCCCAGCCGGCTGCGTCCGCTCGCGGCCGCGCTCGTCGGCGGCGGCGCGCTGGCGCTCGCCGCCGCTGGGTGGGCGACCCTCGCGGACCGCGGCCCCGTGGCGCCAAACCCCGAGCTGGCGCGCCTGGCCGGAGCCGACGTGCCGCTCCCCTCGCTCGCGCCGGCGCTGGCGTCGTTGCGCGAGACGCCGCTCGCGCCCGAGGACGTGAGCCGGCGGGCGACGCTGGAGGGGCTCGTCGCGCTCGCCCGCGGCGACCTGGCGCGCGCCGCCGCCGTCGCGGCCGCGGCCGAGGACGAGCGGCCCCTGACCCGCGCCCTGCGCGGCGGCGTCGCCGCGCTCACCACGGCCGCGCCCCCGGCCGAGGCGATCGCCGCGCTGGAGCGCGCGGCCGCCGACGGCGTGCGCTTCCCCGAGCTCCTCGCCTGGCGCGCCCACGCCCGCGCGCGCGCCCCGCTCGACCGCCGCGCCGCCGAGCGGCTCCTCGCCGACCTCGACGCGCTCCGCGCCGCCCGGCGCGGCGCCGAGGGGCCGCGCGAGCGGCGGCTGCGCGGCCTGGCGCACCTGGCGCGCGGGCAGCGCGATCGCGCGGTGGCCGCGCTCGCCGGCGCGACCGACCCGGCGCTGGCCTGGCGCGCCGCCCTCGACGCCAGCCGCGAGCGCGCGGTGACCGGTCGCTTCGCGACGGCCGCCGTGCCGCTGATCGTGCTCGCGCTGCGCCCGCCCGCCCCGCCCTCCGCCGAGCGCGACGCCTGGGCCGCGGCGGTCGGCGAGGCGATCGAGGCGCCCCTCGCGGCCACCGACGACGTCGGCAGGTGGTTCGGCGCGCCCGGCGACCGCGAGGTGCTCGAGCAGGCGGTCGACCTGCTGGCCCGGGTCCAGCCCCCGCGCGAGCTGCTGGGGGTGCGCTGGGCACGCCTGGTCGCGTACTTCGCCGACCCGCTCCGCGCCAGCGTCGCTCGCCAGCGCGCCGAGGACGACGCGGCCCGCTGGTTCGTGAGCGGCGCCGCGCGCCTCAGCGACGTGGCGCCGGGCGACTACGAGCTGCAGCGCCAGGTGCTGCTCCTGGCGGAGAGCTCCGTCTCACCCGAAGCCCTGCTCCCCTGCGTCGAGCGCGCGATCGCGCTCGCACCCGACGCGGAGCAGCGCCTCCTCCACCGGGTGACGTGGTGCGAGCTCCTCGGCAAGCGGGCGTTGCACGACCGGGCGAGCCACCAGGCGACGCTCGCCGCCGCGGACGCGACGCTGGCCGAGCTCGAGGCGCGCCTCGCGGCGGGCTGGTCGCCGCCCCCCGGCCGCGACCTGCGCGTGGGCTTGCACGTCGCGCGCGGCCACGGGCTGCGCGGGCTCGAGCGGGTCGACGAGGCGATCGCCGCGCTCGAGGAGGCGCGCGCGCTGCTGCCGCGGAGTCACGACGAGCGCACGCTGATCCTGGTGTTCATGGCGCGCGCCTTCACGCTGGCGCGCCGCCCGCGCGACCTCGTGCCCCTGGTCCGGGAGGCCTACGCCAACGGCCGCCCCAAGTACGAGAGCGGGCCCGAGAGCGAGCTGGCCCACGCGCTGTGGTACGTGTGCTACGCCGGGGTCGCGCCTCCCGGCGACGCGCTGTTCGCGCCGAAGAACGTGGCGGCGGAGCTGCGGGTGCTGCGGGAGGTCCGGCGCGGCCTCCTGCCCTTGTGGGACGTGTATCTCGCCCTCGACGCGCTGGACCGCGAGCACGACCCGGCGCGCGCGGCGCAGGACCTCGAAGGCGCGGTGGCCTCGCTCGGCCAGAGCGCCAGCGCGGAGCTGCGCGCGCTCGAGGCGACCGCGCGCGAGCTCCTCCGCGCGCTGCGCGCGGGGGGGCCCGGCGTGGCGGCCGGGCTGCGGGAGCTGCTCGCGCACCTCGAACGCCTCACGCGTTCCTGAGCGCCGCGCGACGTGCGACATTTGGGCGGGGGGTGCGCCATGGTCACGAAGGTCGCGTGCGAGAGCCAGGTGGTCGCGGTCGA
>CAZMSZ010000562.1:0-3815 GCA_964569055.1 uncultured Planctomycetota bacterium
GTCCCGCGCGGTCGTGCTCCCGGGCGCGGGCCGGTAGTTGGTGACCTCTCCCGAGACCGGGATCTTGTAGTACGGCTTGCCCTTGCGGACCATGCGCGCGGTGTAGCTGTGCTCGGCGTTGCCGTCGGCGTCCTTGGCGGGATCCGGGTTGAAGTAGACCGCCTGCCAGCCGTCGGCCACGAGCTCTTGGGCGAGCACGGTGCCCATGGAGCCCTTCGCGACCACCCGCGCCTTGATCCCCTTCCAGACGTCGCCGCGGCCGGCCGCCTCGTAGGCCGCGCCGACGTTCTCGAGCGCCCACCCAATGCACGACGACTCGCGGGGGGTCGGGAGCGGGCCGGGGCCGGTGGCGGTGTCGGTCACCCACGCGGCCCGCTCCTCGGGGCTCTTGTTGGCGTAGCTGGAGTGATCGCCGAAGTAGAGGCCCACGCCCGTGCGGGCGATCGCGTCGCGGTGTGCCTGGGTCTGCCGGACCAAGTACTCGTTGCCTCCCCGAGCCAGGGGGTGCAGGTCCTCGCCGAGCAGGTAGTGAGCGACCAGCGCGGTCGCGCCGTGGCCATCCGCGGCGGCAGGCTCGGTCACGACCTCGGTGGTGGTCTCGTTCGGGGCGTCGGCGGTCGTGGCGTCGCTCGCGGCGACCACGCTGTCGGGCGTCTCGCGCGCCTCGGGGGAGGGAGCAGGCTGGTGGCGGTCCCGCGAGGGGAGCGGGAGCCCCGCTTCGGGCTCGAGGGGCACCTCGGGCATGCTCGTCGTCACCGAGCGGTCGTCGTCAGCGCGCGGGCCCGGCAGGACGTCCCAGGCGCGGGCGGTGGCCTCGGCGAGGATCGTCGGCTGAGCGAGGGCGGGGCCGGTCAGGATCACGACCTGGTCGCCGCGCCGCTCGACGTGCGAGGGCGCCGCGTAGGACGTGCTCGCGACGAAGGCTGCGGCCGCCTCGGCCGAGTCGAAGCGGCAGCGTTCGACGGTCAGGCCGGAGAGCTCGACCCGGACCGCTCGGCCCTCGGCGTCCCAGCGGGCGCTCGCCACCGACCGTGGCGAGCCGAGCCCGATCGCCTCCAGGCTGCTGGCGTAGCGGCGCCCTTGCTCGCCGGTCGCCATGGCCTCCGCTCCGCCGGGCCAGGCCGAGCAGGGCGCGGCGACCGCGATCAGAAGCGTCAGGGTTAGCCAACTCAGCGGGACGGTTCGGCTCATCGTCGTCCTCCGCGCTGTCCTCGCGCGAGGAGCGTGCCTTCCGGCGATCTGCGCAAGTCAAGGACTGCACGGGAGGGAATCGTTCCGCGCGCGACCAGAATCGTTTCATTTCACGATCGTTTCGTCGGCTACGAACCTGCCGTTCCTCTGGGAACCGGCCGGGCCCTCGGGTAGCCTGCGGGGCCTCATGGAGACTCCCGCCGAGCGCCCCACGGCTCGCAGGCGCCCGCCCCCTCTGCCGACCCGACCGCCGACGCGCAAGGTGCCGCGGCCGCCCCGCGAGGCGGGAGGAGAGCGGCCGCCCGTCGGCGTCGCCTCGGATCCGCGCCAGGAGCAGGCCGAGGAGCGCCTCGAGCGTGTGATCGAGGAGCGGGTCGGGCGCCTCGTCGAGGAGCGCCTCGAGCGGGCGATCGCGGAGCGACTCGGCGCCCTCGACGCGCGCCTCGAGCGCCTGGGGTTCTCGGCGAGCGCCGACGAGCCCGGCCCCCTCGAGCGGGTCGGGGAGGCGCTCAGCCGGATCGAGGCGCGCGTGGAGGCGCTCGAGGCGAGCGAGCAGCGGCGGAGCAACGCGGAGCGGTCCGGCCCCTCGCTCGACGAACGGGTGGACGGGGCGCTGCAGGCCGCCCTCGAGCGGCTGGATCTACAAGCGCTGGCCGAGCGGGTGGCGATCGTGGCCACAGGACCTCTCATGCAAGCGATCGACGGGCGACTCGAGGAGCTCGAGCGCGGCCGTCCCCGGTGAACGCCGCGGCGCGCGCGCGGCTCCGCCAGAGCGAGCTCGCGGCGCTCGAGGGGATCGCCTACCTCGACCACGCGCTCCGAGGGCCGCTCCCTGCCTGCGCCCGGGCGGGCGTGCTGGAAGGGTTGGAGCTCGCCGCGCGAGGGGCCCTCGGACGCCCGGGGCTGGAGGCCGCGGCGGCGCGGGCCCGCGCCGGGGTGGCGCGCCTGCTCGGTTGGCCGGTCGATGCGGTCGCCTTCTGCGCCAACACGACGGCTGCTCTGGCCACGTTCGCGCACTCCCTCCCCTGGCGAGGCGGCGACCGGGTGGTGATCCACGCGGACGAGGTCGACTCCAACCTCCTGCCCTGGCGAGCCCTCGCTGGCCGAGGCGTGGAGGTCACCTCGCTCCCCGCGCGCCCTTCGCGCGAGGCGCGCCTCGACCCGGCCGACCTCGCCCGCGAGCTCGCCAGGGGGCGGGTGCGGGTGGTCTCCCTGGCCGCGGTCGCGCTGGGCACCGGCGAGCGGCGCGACCTGCGCGCGCTGGGCGCCCTCGCCCACGCCCACGGGGCGCTGTTCTGCGTGGACGCCGCGCAGGCGCTCGGCGCGCTGACGCTGGACCTCGCGGCCGTCGACGCGGTGTGCGCCAGCGGACGCAAGTGGCTGCTCGGGCCGCCCGAGGTCGGGATCCTGGCCCTGCGCCCGGGCCTCGCCGAGGAGCTGGTGGTGCCGACCGCGGGCGGGCTGAGCCAGGACGCCACCGGAGCCTGGCGGCCGGGCGCCCTTCGCTTCGAAGGCGGCGCGCTGCCAGGCCCACTGCTGGCCGGCCTGGCCGCCTCGCTCGAGCTGCTGGCGGAGGTCCGCGCCGAGGTGATCGAGCGGGACGTGCTCGCCCTGGCGCAGGCCGCCGCGCAGGAGGGCCAGGCGCTCGGCCTCGAGCTCCGCTCTCCCCGCGGCGCCGCGCGCTCGGGCGTGGTCCACCTCGGCCTCCCTCGCGCCGCTCCCGAGCTCGAGGCGCGGCTCGCGGCCGCAGGGGTGGTCGTGCGCGTGCTCGGCGACGACCTGCGGGTCTCGCCGCACTTTTGGAACGAGCCCGACGACCTCACCCGCCTGTTCCGCGCCCTCCGAGCGCTCGCGCGCTGAGGGCTCCCGCACGACCGAGCAGGGCGTCGCAGCCTTCGTCACGCGCAGCTATCTTGCGCTCATGCCGCTCTCGATCGTGGCCCTGCCCGGCAGCCTCCGCGCCGGCTCCTTCAACGCCGGCCTGCTCCGCGCGGCGGCCGAGGTGGCCCCCGAGGGCTGCCGGATCGAGCTCGCCACGCTGGCGGGAGTTCCGCTCTACGACGGGGACCTCGAGGTCCGCGAGGGCCTGCCGCCGGCGGTGATCGCGCTCAAGGAGCGGATCGTCGCGGCCGACGCGCTGTTGATCGCGACCCCCGAGTACAACAACTCGCTCCCGGGGGTGCTGAAGAACGCGATCGACTGGCTCTCACGCCCGCCCGAGGACATCGGGCGCGTGTTCCGCGGGCGACCCCTCGGCCTGATCGGCGCGACGCCGGGGCGTGGCGGGACGCGCTTCGCCCAGGTGGCCTGGCTGCCGGTCGCGCGCGCGCTCGGGCTGCGTCTGTTCGACGGGGCGCTGTACGTCGACGGAGCCGGGGGGCTGTTCGCCGAGGGAGAGCTGGTGGACGAGCCCAGCCGGGCGCGCCTCCGCGCTTACCTCGAGGCGTTCGCCGCCTTCGTCCGGGCGACGGGCGTAGTTTCTGGGGGGGCTCCGCCCCCCCAGAGTCCCCCCCGCTCTCGCTGAAATCGTGCGCCGCCGCGGCGGCGCGGCTGTAGTGGAGTGAGCTTCCAGGTCTTGGCGAGGGCGCCGCGCCGCCCGAAGCGGCGCTGCTGCTTGGCGAGAA
>CAZMSZ010000563.1:0-3797 GCA_964569055.1 uncultured Planctomycetota bacterium
ATCCCCTGCATGCCCTCGCGCGGGGCCGACTCGCGCAGCTCGTTGACGTTGTCCTCGGTGAAGCCCGGCAGCGACTTGCCGTTGTAGAGCTTCAGCTTCTGCAGCAGCGACAGGCTGGCGTTCTTGGGCTCCTCGAGCCGCGTCAGCACCGCCCACACCGCGGCCATCTCGATGGTGTGGGGGGCGACGAACTTGCCGCGCACCCGGCTGCTGTTGAAGTCGCGCCGGTAGATGCGGATCTCGTCGTCGAGGACGGTGTTGTAGGGGATGTCGATCTTGACCGTGCGGTCGCGGAAGGCCTCCATCAGCTCGTTCGACTGCAGCTTGCGGTACTCGGGCTCGTTGGTGTGCCCGAGGATCACCTCGTCGATGTCGGTCTGCGCGAACTTCTTGGGCTTGATCTTGTGCTCCTGCGTGGCGCCGAGCAGGTCGTACAGGAACGCCACGTCGAGCTTGAGGATCTCGATGAACTCGATGATCCCGCGGTTGGCGATGTTGAACTCGCCGTCGAAGTTGAACGCGCGCGGGTCGGAGTCGGAGCCGTAGATCGCGATCTTGCGGTAGTTGATGTCGCCGGTGAGCTCGGTCGAGTCCTGGTTCTTCTCGTCCTTGGGCTGGAACGTGCCGATCCCCACCCGGTCCTTCTCGGAGACGATCAGCCGGCGGACGCGGACGTGGTTCTCGAGCAGGGTCCACCAGTCGCCGTCGTACTTCTCCATCAGCAGGCGGAAGTTGAAGCGGCTGGAGGGGTCGAGCTCGCCCTTGACCTCGATCGGGTAGCGCAGTTCGTCGCCCACGCCCTGGAGCAGCTCGGCGATGAACTCGCTCCGGACCTCCTCCGGCACGAGCTTGAGCGGCTCCTCGTTCATGGGGCTGTCCTCCCAGGGGTCGTCCTCGCTCATGCGCCACTGGAAGGTGAACAGCGCGCCCTTGTCGGTGCGCGAGTAGTGCTCGAGCCCCTTCTTGAGCAGGCGGACGATCGTCGACTTGGAGGAGCCGACCGGCCCGTGGAGGAGGATGATGCGCCGCTCGGTGCCGAACCCGTTGGCGGCCGACTTGAGCACCCCGACCAGCCGGGCGAGCGGCTCCTCGAGCCCGAAGATCGCGTCCTTGCCGCCGTCGATCGGGTCCTCGAAGAACTTGTACTTGACCAGCGTGCGCTTGTTGCGCGTGACCTCCTCGCTGCCCCACGTGGTGATCATGTCGTACACGCGCTGGTAGGCGTTGCGCGCCACCAGCGGGTTCTTGCGCACCATCTCGAGGTAGTCGGCGAAGGTCCCGGTCCAGTGCTGGGCGCGGTACTCCTCGGTCTTGCTGAGCCGGCGGGCCAGGGTCCGATACTGATTCACGTGCCTTCCCCTCCGCTATGGGCGCGGCGCTTGATCTGCACTATACCCCGCAGGCGCGATCCCTCATGGCGGCGGCAGCGAGCCATCAGCCCTCGCGCCGCGCCACCCGGGCGCGCGCGGGCCGGGTCCGGGCGAGCTCCACGGCCCCGACCGCCTCGAGCAGCGGGAGCACGTAAGAGGCGCACGCCTTGTCGCGGTTCTCGCTCTGCAGGATCGCGACCAGCGTCTCGTCGCTGACGGCCACCCAGCCCTCGGGCTCCACCGCGCCGAGGTCCGCGAGCGCCTTGACGGCGCCATCGAAGGCTTCGGCCCGCAGCGACACCTTGCCGCCCCGCGAGGTCTGCACGTCGAGGCCGTCGTCGGTCGCGCCCAGGACCCGGAACGGCTTGCCGGTCCGCCCGGCGCCGGGCGTGGTGAACGTGCGCCGGGTCAGGTCGTCGAGCGCGCTGATCGCGAGGAACGGGTCGTCGGTCACGAGGGATGACGATACCGGATGGATGCGGGGCCGGGAGGGGGGCGCCGCGGCCTCAGAGGGCCCGCACCTCGTCGCGTCCGCGGCGCGCCAGCGCCGCGGCGAGCGCGTCTCGGCGCAGCTTGAGCGAGGTGGTGCGCGGGAACGGCGCCTCCACCAGCAGCACCCCGCGGGCGCGCTGGTAGGCGGGGAGCCGGCGGTTGAGCGCGCGCAGCGCCTCGAGCACCGCCGCCTCGTCCTGCCCCGGGGCCGGGCGGGCGGCGAGGAGCAGCGCCTCGTCCTCGCCCGGGGCGCTGTCCCACACCCGGTGGGCCGCGAGCAGCGCCAGCTCGGCCACGGGGGCCGCGGCGAAGCGGGCCTCCACGTCCTCGGGCGAGACGTTCTTGCCCCCAGGGGTCACGATCACGTCCTTGAGGCGCCCCACGAGGCGGAGGTGACCCGTGGCGTCGATCACCGCGAGGTCCCCGGTGCGCAGCCAGCCGTCGGCGTCGAGCACCTCGGCCGTCCGCTCCGGATCGCGCCAGTAGCCGGCGAACACCTGCGGGCCGCGCACCAGGAGCTCGCCGCGCCCGTCCACGTCGCGGCCGTCCAGCCGGACCTCCGTCCCGGGCAGCGGCGCGCCCACCGTGTCGGCCCGCAGCGGGCGCAGGTCGTTCACGCTGACCACCGCGCAGGCCTCGGTCAGGCCGTAGCCGATCGCGACCGGGACCCCGAGCTCGTACAGGAAGCGGACCGTCTCGGCGGGGACGAACGCGCCGCCGGCGAAGATCGCGCGCAGCCGCCCCCCGAGCGCCTGGTGGACCGGCGCCAGCAGCGTCCGGCTGACCGCGGGGCGCGGGGCGCGGCGGGTCAACCAGGCGTTGAGCTCGCGCACCCCGCGCAGCCCCGCGCGCGCCAGGCGGGGCTGCTCCTCGAGCCGCTCGCGCAGGCCGCGCGCCAGCGCCTCGAGCAGCGCGGGCACGGCCGCGAGCAGCGTCACGCGTCGCTCGCGGATCGCCGCGGCGATCAGCTCGGGGCGGAGGGTGCGCAGGTGGACCACCTGCATGCCGCACAGCAGCGCGACCAAGAACCCGCACATGAAGTCGAGCGCGTGGTGTGTGGGCAGGATCGAGAGGAACACGTCGTCCTCCTCGAACTGGAACTGGTTCGCCAGCGCCTCCATTTGGGCGAGGTAGGCGCCCTGGGTCAGCATGCACCCCTTGGGGCGCCCGCTCGTGCCCGAGGAGTAGACGATCGCCGCCAGGTCGCTCCGCTCGCGCGGGACGGGCGCCGGCGCGGCCTCGGGGTCGCCGGCCGCCTGCTCCCAGCTCAGCGCGGGCGCGGCCAGGGGCGCGAGCGGCCCCTCCACCAGCGCCAGCTCGAGCGG
The DNA here is from genome assembly GCA_964569055.1 of uncultured Planctomycetota bacterium. Taxonomy (GTDB): domain Bacteria; phylum Planctomycetota; class J058; order J058; family J058; genus JAWLGW01. The sequence continues at coordinate 3,188 of CAZMSZ010000563.1, forward strand.
CGGGAGCGCCTCGCGCGCGAGGCGTCGCCACAGCGGCCCGTCGGTGAGCAGCGCCCGCGGCTCGGCGTGGCGCAGCAGCGCGGCGAGGTCGTCGGCCGCGGCCCGCGCGTCGAGCGGCACCAGGGTCACCCCCAGCCGCAGCAGCGCGTACGCCCCCTCCAGCCAGCGCGGCCCGTTCGGCAGCGCGATCGCCACCCGGTCCCCCACCCCGAGCCCGCGCGCCGCCAGCCCCGCCGCCAGCGCGTGCGCCCGCGCGCGGAACCCGCGGTAGTCGAGCCGCGTCACCACCCGCCCCCGGTCGGTCTCGACCAGGCACGGGTTCGAGCGCGAGCGCAAGGTCGCCTCGTCGAGCGCCTCACCCAGCCCGGCGAAGCGCGACAGGTCGAACCAGCGGCGAGCGCGGGTGGCGGACGTCACGCGGCGGATCTTGCCGGGGAGGACCGCCCGCCGCAACCGGCGCCCGAATCGCACCCCGGTTCCCTTGCGTCTCGTCAGGTCCTCGGAGATGAGGGGCCATGCACCGCGTCGTCGTCACCGGGCGCGATCTCCTGCCTGGGTCAGAGCGCAAGGCCGACGGCTTGACGACGTTCATGGGAATGGCCGCGATCCA
>CAZMSZ010000564.1:0-3767 GCA_964569055.1 uncultured Planctomycetota bacterium
ACCGCTGGCTCATGCGCCGGTTCGCCCAGGGCGCGGGGAGCGGGTCGGAGTGAGCGGCGACCTCCCTTCCGTGCCCGTGCCCGACGATCGCTCCCCGTGTAGAGCGCGGCGAGTTCGAGCAGGCGAGCACGGGCACGGGCACGGGCACGGGCACGGGCACGGGCGCGGGCGCGGGCACGGGCAGGGGCGCGGGCACGGGCGCGGGCACGGGCCCTGTCGCTGGGGAGGTGACCGCCTGCCGGAAGGGGACAACCCATGAGCGAGACCCGCTGGTTCCCCGACGTCGTCGGCCACGCCGCGGCCAAGGAGGCCCTCCGCGGCGCCCTCGGCCGCGGCCGGCTGCAGGGCGCGCTGCTCCTGGTCGGCCCCGAGGGCGTCGGCCGCGGGCTCCTCGCGCGCCGCCTCGCCATGGCCGCCAACTGCGCCGCGCTGGGCGACCCGGCCGCGCCCCAGATCCCCTGCGGGGCGTGCGGGCCTTGCCACCGGATCGCCAAGGGGGTCAGCGGCGACCTGGTGCTGCTCCGACCCGAGGACAAGCCCTCGATCGGGATCGAGCAGGTGCAGGCCATGCTCGAGGAGCTGGCGTTGGCGCCGGTCGAGAGCCGGGTGCGGGTGTTCTCGATCGAGCCGGCGGGCGCGTTGACCGAGCCGGCGCAGAACGCGTTGCTCAAGGGGCTCGAGGAGCCGCCCGCCGACGCGCTGATCGTGCTGGTGGCCGAGCGCGAGGAGGAGCTGCTCTCGACCGTCTGCTCGCGCTGCCGGATCGTGCGCCTGGGCGAGCTGACCGGGCGCGAGGTGGTGGCGCTGCTCGAGGGCCAGGGCGTCCCGCGCGCCGAGGCGGAGCGGCGCGCCGCCTGGAGCCAGGGGAGCGCGGGGCAGGCCCTCGCGCCCGACGCGCTCGAGGTCGCGGCGCTCGCCGAGCAGATGGTGGGGGCCCTGGCGGGCGCGGGGGCGAGCGCGCCGCTGGGGCTGGTCGAGCCGCTCGCGGCCTGGGTCACGGGCGGCAAGGCCGACACCCACACCGCGCGCGCCCGGCTGCGCCGGATCGTGGGGCTGCTCCAGCGCACCCTGCGCGACGCGCTGCTCACGCGCGCCACGGGGGCCCCGCCGACCGAGCGGCTGTCGGGAGCGGCCCCCGAGCTCCTGGCGCGCCTGGCCCGCCTGTCCTCGCGTCAGCTCGAGGGGGCGACCTTGCGCCTCGACGCCCTCGCCGAGGAGATCGACCAGAACGTCAACGTGAAGTTCCTGCTCGATGGCCTGGTGCTCGACCTCGCCCGGGCGCTCGGCCCCGGCTGAGCGCCCCGAAATCCCCATCTCCTGACGACTCGGATCTTTCCATCCGTTCCTCGCGGTTTAGAATTCGGCGCCCCGACAGGGCGGAGTGGACGGAAGCCGATGGAAGACGAGCACCTCTCCTGGATCGACGCGCTGCGCCGGCTGGCCATCGAAGATGGCGACTACCCCCTCGACGCCTACCTGTTCCTGTACGAGGCGCTCGACCGCGCGCAGAAGCTGGTCGGTGAGCGCCGCCACGTCTCGGGGCAGGAGCTGCTCGAGGGCGTGCGGCAGCTGGCGGTCGAGCAGTTCGGTCCGCTGACGCTGATGGTGTTCGGCCACTGGAACGTGCGCGTCACCGACGACTTCGGGCGGATGGTGTTCAAGCTGATCGACCGCGGCCTGATGGGCAAGACCGACACCGACAAGCTCGAGGACTTCGTCGCCGTCTACGACTTCCGCGAGGCCTTCTGCCCCGACAGCCTGCTCGCCGCCGTCGACCCGCGCTGCCTCAAGCCGACCTTCCAGCCCGGCGCGCGACGCGCGGTGGGCGCGCGGCCGCCCGTCACGCAGGGGTGAGCCGGCCCGCGCCGGGTCGCCCGTCGCCGCTGCGCCGCTGGGCCGTGGTGACCGCGGCGGCCGCGGTCGTGATCGGCGTCGGCTTCGCCCTCGAGGACGTGTTCACCCCGTTCCTCCTGGGCCTCCTGTTCGCCTACATCCTCAACCCGCTGGTCGAGCTGCTCGAGCGGCGCGGCGTCTCGCGCGACGTGGCGGTGCCGGGGCTGTTCGCGGTGGTGCTGCTCCTGATCGTGGGCGTGACCGGGTTCGCCGCCTTCAAGGCCGCGGGGCGGCTGCTCGCGCTCAAGGCCCGGGTCCAGGGCGAGCCGGTGCTCGACCCGCTCGACCCCGACGACGCCGCCCTGTTCGAGGCCGCCCGCCTCCTGAAGGACGGCGCGCGCCCCGAGCTGCCCCCGGCGCGGCTGGCGCTGGCGCGCCAGGTCGCGACCGTGGACGGCGAGGCGTTCCTCGACCGCGACGGCGACGGCGCGCGCAAGCACGGCCTGGCCGAGCAGCTCATGACCTCGCTCGCGGTCCACCTCGAGGGCCTGCAGCTCGAGCAGGAGGACCTCAAGCGGGCCGCCCGCGCCTTCGAGGGGCAGGCCTCCTCCCTGAGCGACTGGGGCGTGCGGCTCAGCCAGGGCCTGCGCCGCTCGCTCTCCGAGCTGGGGCAGTTCGTCAGCTACGTGCTGCTGGTGCCGCTGTACACGTTCTTCCTGCTCCAGTCCTTCCCGCGCCTGCGCGACGCCGTGCGCGACCACCTGCCCGCGACCACGCGCCCGCAGATCGTCACGATCGCGCAGGAGATCGACCGCCAGGTGGCGGCCTTCTTCCGCGGCAAGCTGCTGGTGGCGTTCCTCAAGGGCGTGGCCACCTGGGTCGGGCTGTGGCTCGCCGGCGTGCCGTTCTCGTTCTTCATCGGCATGGGCGCCGGCCTGCTCTCGGTCGTGCCGCTGCTCGGCCCGCTCGTGGGCGGCGCGCTGGCGGTGGTCCTCTCCTACGAGGGGCCCGACGGGTTCGCGCTCCGCCTGCTGTGGGTGGCCCTCGCCTTCGGCGCCGCCGAGGTCGTCGAGGCCGTGGCCCAGCCGCTGATCCTGGGGCGCGAGGTGGGCCTCTCCCCGCTGGCGCTGATCCTCTCGCTGTTCGTGTTCGGCGAGCTGTTCGGCCTGTTCGGCCTGCTCCTCGCCGTCCCGATCGCGTCCGCGGTCAAGACCCTGTTCAACCACCTCGTCCTCCCCGAGCTGCGCGCGCTCGCGGGCGCCGACCCCCCACACGGCGCCGGCCCGTCCGGGCCGCCGCCCGCCATCCCCTCCTTCGGGCGCGCGCGCTGAAGCCGGACCCTCGATTTGCCGGCTCGACGGCGATCCCGTATCCTCTCGTAGCGGAGGTCGGGTGAGCGACGAGCTGGAGCGCTTCCGCGAGTTCCTCAAGCAGCGCGGCCACAAGCTGACCCAGCAGCGCGAGTCGATCCTGCGCCGGATCCAGCGGATCGACGAGCACTTCTCGGCCGAGGAGCTGTTCGAGGTGCTGCGGCGCGAGGCGCGCGGGATCTCGAAGGCGACGGTCTACCGGACGCTGTCCCTGCTCGTCGAGGCGAACGTGCTCGACGCGGTCGACTTCGAGCGCGGGCACATGCTCTACGAGAAGGCCAGCCAGCAGGCCCACCACGACCACCTGATCTGCGTGGCCTGCAAGCAGATCCTCGAGTTCCACCACGAGGAGATCGAGCGGCTGCAGGAGCAGGTCGCCCGCCGCTACGACTTCAGCATGGTCTCGCACACGCACCAGATCTACGGCGTGTGCGGCCGCTGCCGGCGGAGCGGGGTCGACCCCGACGAGGTCGCCGCCCACCGCCAGCCCGCCCGCCCCCAGGCCCGCGCGTAGCGGCGGCGCCGACTTTCCGGCGGAACACCCCGTTCGATCGTCCTGCGGCG
>CAZMSZ010000565.1:0-3721 GCA_964569055.1 uncultured Planctomycetota bacterium
GCGGGGCCCACCGCCGACCCATTGGGGTCCCGACCCGACGCAATGCTGACCCAACCAACCGCCACCTACCAGCCGGGGCTGTTGCAGCCCCACGGCACGATCCTGGTCCTCGGGCGCGGCGCGCGCGTCGAGGCAGTCGGGTCGAACGCCGCGGAGGTGCTCGGGCTGGCCGCGAGCACCTGCCGGGGCGTGCTGGCGACCGAGCTGTTCGCGGGCGAGGAGCCCGAGCTGTGGCGCGCGGGCGCGGAGACCCCCCTGGCCGTGGAGCTGGAGGTCCGCAGCACCGGGCGGCGTTGCTGGGGCACGATCCGCGCGAACGAGCAGGGCAAGCGCCTGCTCGAGCTCGAGTCGAGCGGGCCGGGACCGGCGCTGGGGGCCTGGGCGACCGCCCTCGACGCGCTCGGCGCGGCGGGCGAGCCCGCGGCGGTGGGGCGTGCGCTCGCCCGCGGGCTGGAGCTCCTCGGCTGCTTCGATGCGGTGGCGATCGTGCGCGTAGACGCCGACCCAGGGCCGTGGACGGCGCTCGGCGCCGGCCTGGGCGGCCCCGCCCCGCAGCTCCTGGCCGAGGCGGCGGCCGCCCCAGCCGAGCTGCTCGGCGCGGGCGGCGTCCTCGACGAGGGACAGGACCTCGCCGCGGCCCGGCTGCGGGTCCCCTCGCCCGAGGCGCTCGCCGCGCTGCGTGCGCTCGGCGGGGGCGCGCTCGTGCATGTCCCGCTCCCGGGCGCCGCCGCCGGCGAGGCCGTGCTGGCGGTCGCGCCCCGGCTCACCGGCCCGGACCGCCGCGCGGTGGAGCTGCTGGTCCGCGCCGCCGAGCGCCGGCTGGGCGAGCTCGCGGCGCGCCGAGACCTGCAGGCCGCCCTGCGCGCGCGCGCCGCGTGCACGCAGCTCCTGGAGGCGGCGGCCCGCGAGCGGGCGTTCGAGCGCTCGCTCTCGGGCTCGCTGTTCTTGCTGCAGCGGCTGATCACCAACGACGGGTTCGCCCTCTGGACGCCGCAGACCTGCTGCGCGGTGGGCGTCGCCCCGCGCGCGGGGCCGCTCGGGGAGTTCGTGGCGGCGTTCGACGCCGACCGACGCGTGCAGCGCGGCGCGTGCGTGCTCGCCTCGGCCGAGGAGCCGCTCGGGCGCGCGGCGCGCTACCTGGCGGCGCCGCTCCCCGACCGGGGCTGGCTGCTGTGGTTCCGCACGGCCGCGGAGCCGGCCGGGGTCCCCGACTGGAGCCCGGGCGAGCTGCACCTCGCCGAGGCGCTCGCCCACGAGGTGCTCCCCGCGGCCGAGCGGGTCGCCGCCACGGCCGCCATGGGCCGGAGCGATGCGAGCACCCTCCTGACCGAGCTGTCGCGCGAGCGCGAGCGGCGCGCGCGCGAGCGGCGCCACCTGCTCGAGTTCGTGAGCGTGGCCTCCCACGACCTGCGCGCGCCGATCCGCAACCTCGGCTCGCTCGTGCAGTGGCTCCGCGAGGACCACCTGCGCGAGCTGTCCGACGACGCCCGCCAGCTCGTCGACCTGATCGAGGACCGCGTCCGCAAGGCGACCCAGCTCGTGGACGGGGTGCTCGCCTACTCGCGGCTCGGCGTGGAGGACGTGCCCTGCGAGGAGGTCGACCTCGAGGCGCTCGTGGGCGAGCTGCTCGACATCCTCGAGGTCCCCGCGCGGATCCGGGTGGAGGTGGAGCGCCCGCTCCCGGCGGTGCGCTACCGCCCGCTCCAGCTGCGCCAGCTCCTGCAGAACCTGCTCGACAACGCGCTCAAGTACAACGACAAGCCGCAGGGCGTGGTGCGGGTCCGCTGCCACGACCGCGACGCGTTCTGGGAGCTGCAGGTCGAGGACGACGGGGTGGGGATCAAGCCCGAGGACCAGGAGCGGATCTTCGCGATCTTCCGGCGGGCGAGCGGCAGCGAGCAGGAAGACGGCACCGGGGTCGGGCTCGCGATCGTGAAGCGGATCGCCGAGGCGCACGGGGGCGCGACGTGGGTGGAGTCGATCCCGCGGCGGGGGAGCCGGTTCTCGGTCACGATCCCCAAGGACCCCGAGTCGTAGCCGGCGCGACGCTACGTCCTCGGCAAGCGCAGCTCGATCTCGCCGGGATGCTCCTCCAGCCGGCCGCGCGCGTCGGCCGCGATCCGCCGCACCAGCGCGCGGCGCAGCGACACGCCCGCCTCGAGGCCGGGCTGGCACGGCGCCCACGGGAGCCGCAGCGCGATGAACCCCGGGCCGGCGATCGCGGTGGCGTGCACCTCCGCCCCCGCGTCGGCCAACAGGACGTAGAGCGCCACGCGGATCAGGTCGGCGTCGGCGCGCACCTCGTCGCGCTCGGGCCACTCGCCGACGCGGAGCTCGTGCTGCTGTCCGGCGCACCCTTGCAGGCGGGCGGCCTCGCCCAGCAGCGTCCGCAGCGAGGCGGACCCGGGGCGCGGCGGGTGGCCCCGCAGGGCCTGCAGGAACGTGCGCAGCCGGTCGTTGGTGGCGCGCACGCTCTCGAGGGCGGTCTGGCCGAGGGTGCGGGCGCGCGAGTCGGCGGGGAGCTCGCGCATCAGGACCTCGAGCGCGGTGCCCAGCCCGTTGGCCTGGTTCCCGAGCTCGTGCCCCACCAGCCGGCACAGCTCGCGGTTGAGCAGCCCCTCGAGCTGCGCCAGCTCCAGGGCGGGCGGCCGCCCGGCCGGCGCGAGCACCTGGCGCAGCGGCGCGACCCAGCGCCAGGGCGGGTCGCACAGGAGCAGGCAGTCGTGCGCGCCGGCGGCGAGCGCCGCCTCGGCCGCCGCGTCGTCGCGCTCTCCGAGCACCAGCAGGACCGGCGCGCGCCAGGCGCGGGTGGCGGGCACCACGCCGCTCGGGGCGTCCACCAGGCAGGCGCTGGGGGCCGCGTCGACGTCCACCTCGCGGTACAGGCGCCGGCAGTCCACGCCGGTGAGCCCCAGCTGTCCCACGCGCTCCCGCGTGGGGCGCACCAGCGCCTCGTCGGCGAGCACCAGGCCGAGGACGCGCGCGGCGGGCTCCATGTGGGGAACCTTATACCGCGCCGCCGCGCGGCGGGCAGGTCGTCTGGACGGGTCCGCGGAGGTCTCACACAATGACGGCCGAACGAGGAGCCCGATGCTGAGCGTGCTGGTGGTGGACGACGACATCCTCGTGCAGGAGTCGCTGAGGCAGCTGCTGGACGCCGAGTACCGCGTGCTGACCGCCGGCGACGCGCGCGAGGCGATGGCCCAGTACAACGAGGGCGAGCTCGATGTGGTCCTGCTGGACTACTCGCTCCCCGACGGCAACGGCCTCGAGCTGCTCGAGCGCATGCGCCGGATCGACCCCGACCCGCCCGTGCTGATGCTGACCGCGCACTCGTCGGTCGAGCACGCGGTCGAGGCCATGAAGCTGGGGGCGTTCCACTACGCCTGCAAGCCGCTCGCGCTCGACGAGCTGCGGGTGCTGATCGCGCGCGCCGCCGAGACCGGCCGGCTGCGGCGCGAGGTGCGGCGGCTGCGCAGCGCCGAGGTCAGCGAGATCGTGGGGGGCTCGGCCGAGATGCGCCGGGTCAAGGAGACGCTCGCCAAGATCGCCCGCAACCCCACCACCACGATCCTGATCACCGGCGAGAGCGGGACGGGCAAGGACCTGGTCGCGCGGAGCATTCACCGCCACAGCGACCGGCGCGACGGCCCGTTCATGAACATCACCTGCTCGGCGCTGCCCGAGGCGCTGCTCGAGAGCGAGCTGTTCGGCCACGAGC
>CAZMSZ010000566.1:0-3667 GCA_964569055.1 uncultured Planctomycetota bacterium
TCAGCCGCGAATCAGCGCCCCGACGAGCAGCCCGACGCCGATCAGGCTGAAGGCGGCGCCGCCCCACACCAGCGAGCCGACCCGCGCCGGCGGCTTCCTGAGCTCGTCGCCCTTGCCCTTCTTCTTCTTGCCCTTCTTGCCCCCGCCGCCCTGCGGCGCGTTCTTGAAGTAGAGCCCGAGCACGACCAGGGGGAGGCCGAGCGCCAGACACAACACGCCAGAAGCCATCATGAGGTCGTTCCTCCTTCCGCCCGCGGCCCCTCGTACACGCACCCCGACGTGCAGGTCTCCCGGACGGTCACGCGCGCCAGGCCGGGCAGGGCGGGCGAGAGCCGGTCCCAGATCCAGCGCGCGAGCACCTCGCTCGTGGGGTTCTCGAGGCCTTCGACCTCGTTGAGGTAGTTGTGGTCGAGCCGCTCGTGGATCGGCGCGAACGCCGCCGACAGCTCGGCGAAGTCCTGCACCCAGCCGAGGGTGGGGTGGAGCGGGCCGCGGACGCCGATCCGCACGCGGAACGAGTGGCCGTGCAGCCGGGCGCATTTGTGGTCCGGCGGCAGGTTCGGCAGCCGGTGGGCGGCCTCGAGCCGGAACTCCTTGAAGATCTCCATGGTTCGACGCGCATGTTAAACCGCAGCCGCGGCCTCGGCCACGCGCGCGGCCGCGGCCCGGCCTGTCGCGCCCCGTCCGCGCGTGGTAGGACTCAGCCCCCCCGGAGGTGCCATGACCGAGCCCGCCGTCCTCGACTTCCGGTTCGACCTCTACAACCCGACCGAGGAGCACGAGATGCTCCGGCGGATGGTGCGCGACTTCGTCCAGCGCGAGGTCGAGCCCCAGGCGGCGGAGTGCGACCGGAGCGAGACCTTCAACCTGCCCCTGTTCCGCCGGCTCGGCGAGCTCGGCCTGCTCGGGATCACGGTCGGGGCCGACCACGGCGGCGCGGGCATGGACGCGGTCGCGGCGGTGATCGCCCACGAGGAGCTGTCGGCGTCGGACCCGGGCTTCTGCCTGGCCTACCTCGCGCACGCCATGCTGTTCGTGAACAACTTCTATCAGAACGGCAACGATGAGCAGCGCGCGCGGATCCTCCCCAAGGTGATCTCGGGCGAGTGGGTCGGCGGCATGTGCATGTCGGAGCCCGCGATCGGGACCGACGTGCTCGGCATGCAGACCACGGCCGCGCGGCGCGGCGACGTGTACGTGCTCAACGGCCGCAAGATGTGGATCACCAACGGCCTCATCGGCGAGGGCACCCTCGGCGACGTGTTCTTGGTCTACGCCAAGACCGGCGGGCGGGTCTCCTCGTTCGTGGTCGAGAAGGGCTTCAAGGGCTTCGAGAAGGGGCAGAAGATCCGCGACAAGTGCGGCATGCGCGCCTCGACCACCGCCGAGCTGGTGTTCGAGGACTGCGAGGTCCCCGTCGCCAACCGCCTGGGGCAGGAGGGCGACTCCATGCTCCACATGATGCGCAACCTCGAGGTCGAGCGGCTGACCCTGGCCGCCATGTCGCTCGGGATCGGCATGCGCTGCCTGCGGGTGATGTGCAAGTACGCCAACGACCGGCGCGCCTTCGGCAGCCCCCTGCGCGAGTTCGGGCAGATCCAGCGCTACATCGCCCGCAGCTACGCCTCGTGGCGCGCCGCGCGGGCCTACGTCTACGACACCGCCCGCCGCATGGACCTCGACCGCCCCGGCAACCGGATCGACTCGGACGGGGTGAAGCTGGTCGCGACCACCATGGGCAAGGAGGTGGCCGACGCCGCCATGCAGGTGCTGGGCGGCTACGGCTACGTGGGCGAGTACGTGGTCGAGCGGCTGTGGCGCGACGCCAAGCTGCTCGAGATCGGCGGCGGGACGCTCGAGGCGCACGAGAAGAACATCACCAAGGACCTCTCGCGCACCTTCGAGCAGGTGATCTCCTGAGGGAGGCGCGCGGTGGAGGGCTGGCTCACCATCACGCATCCCGACCAGACGCGCGAGCACGTGCGGCTGTCGCTGGCCCTGACCACGCTCGGGCGCAGCGAGCAGAACGTGATCGAGCTGCTCGATCCCAAGCTGTCGCGCTTCCACTGCGAGGTGGAGCGGCACGCGAGCGGCTTCTCGATCCGCGACTGCAACAGCCGTAACGGGACGCTCGTCAACGGCGAGCCCGCGATCGGGCCGCACCTGCTCGCCGACGGCGACCGGATCAAGATCGGGCGCACGTTCCTGACGTTCCACACCCGCCGCCCGCCGGACCTGCGCAGCGACCCGGTGGTCGCGCTCGAGGCGCCGCTCGAGCGGGCGCCCGCGCGCGACCCCAGCCAGAGCAGCTCCGACACGCCGGCCATAGGCCAGCGGCGTCCGACCGGCCCGACCGGCCCGCGCGAGCCGCACTTCCAGGACCGGCGCCAGACCCACGCGGTCGAGACGGTCCGGGTCCGCCACGAGAAGCCGTTCGAGCTGTTGGCCCGCGCCACGATCGAGCTGCTCGACGCGACCAGCCGCGCCACTCTGCTCGAGACCGCGGTGGAGCGCGCCCGCGGCTACTTCCAGGCGAGCGGCGCGCTGCTCGCGCTCGGGAGTCACCCCGACGAGCTGACGATCACCGCCGGGATCGGCTGCGACGGCGACGCCAAGGACCGCTGCCTGTTGGCGGCGGCGCGGGTGCTGACCGCGCGCGCCCCGGTCCTCGACGACAAGCGCGTGGCCGGCGTGCCGATCCGCGCGCGCGGCGGCCTGCACGGCGCGCTGGTGCTGCACGACCTCGCCGCCCCCGCCACCCACGGCGCGCAGGAGCTCGAGGCGCTGCAGCACCTCGCCGACGTGGTCGGCCGCGCGCTCACCGGGAGCCTCGCGATCGAGGAGGTGCGGCGCGAGGAGCGCGGCGCCGGCGCGCGCCGGGTGGCGAGCGACCTGCGCAGCTTCCTGCGGGCCCCCGGCCTCCCCGAGGTGGATGGGCTCGAGCTGGCCTGCGTGAGCGCGCCCTGCGACGACGTCGGCAGCGACTTCTGGGACGCGGTGTGGGGCCCGCCGCGGGCGGGCCGCCGCGAGCTCTACCTCGCGCTCGGCGACGTCCCCGACCCGCAGGCCCCCGCGCAGCTCGGCCTGCGGCGGCGCGGCGAGCGCAGCCTGCTGTCGCTCCTCGGCCAGGCGGAGCTGCGCGGCGCCCTGCGCTCCTTGGTCGAGACCTTCCCGCGCACGAGCGACCTCCTGGCGCAGCTCGCGCTCGGCCTCGAGCGCGGCGGCTGCGTCGAGCGCGTGGCCCTGACCCTGCTCCGCTTCGACCCGACCACCGGCGCGCTCCGCGTCGCCGGCGGCGGCCACGCCCCGCTGGTCGTGCGCCGCAAGGACGGGAGCGTGGAGGCGCTCGAGGCGCTGTCGCCCGCCGTGGGCGCCAAGGAGGGCGTGCCCTTCGCGGAGCGCGACCTGCGCCTCGAGCCCGAAGATCAGGTCCTGCTCGTGACCGCCGCAGCCGAGCGCGCCGGCGCCGCGCGCGAGCCGGTCGCCTCGCTGTTCGCCCGCATGGGCGGGACCGCCCACTCCGCGCAGGAGGTCGCCGAACGCCTCGTGGCCGCGCTCCTGCAGCAGGACATGGCGCGCGAGCGCGAGGGGCTGTCGGTCCTGCTGATCCGGCGGGTCTGAGCGTGAGCGCGGCCTCGCCCGCGCCCGGCGCCGCGGAAGGTGACGA
>CAZMSZ010000567.1:0-3643 GCA_964569055.1 uncultured Planctomycetota bacterium
GGGACGCCGCGCTACATGGCGCCCGAGCAGCTCGACAGCCGGATCGAGCCGACGCCCCGGCTCGACGTGTACGCCCTGGGCCTGATCGTGTTCGAGCTGTGCACCGGCTCGCCCGCGGTGGAGGAAGGGCGCGACCTCGCCGGCCTGATGGCCGACGTCCTGGAGCGGGACCGCCCGCCGCCGAGCGCGCGAGACCCCGACCTGCCGGTCGCCCTGGACGAGGTGTGCGCGCGGGCCTGCTCGCGCGACCCGCAGCGGCGCTACGCCAGCGCCGATGACCTGGCGCAGGCGCTCGACCGCCTGCGCGCCGCGCCCGGACCGAGCCGGCGCGCGGTGCGGCGGCGACGGTGGCTGGCAGGCGCCGCGGGCGCGCTGGCGCTCGTCGCGCTCGCGCTCGCCCTGGCCTCGCCCGCGCCGCGCGAGCAGGCGAGCACGCCGCCGCCGCCCTCGGCGCCGGCCCGCCCCGAGGTGGCCCCGAGCAGCGCGCCCGCGCCGCTGGGCGAGGACGCGATCGTGGAGGGGCGCCGCGCCCTGCGCGACATCGAGCGGCTCCCGGCCGGGGCGCGCCTCGCGGCCGCGGCGGAATGGTTGCGACGGTATCCCGGCCACCCCGAGGCCGAGACGGCGCGGCGGGTCCGCTATCAGGTCCCGCACTGGGCGCGGGAGCTGTCCGAGCCGCGCAGCCCCGTGCTGCTGACCGGCCGCCGCGCGCTGATCGCGTTCTCTCCGCGCCCGGGCAAGCTGCGCTTCGAGCTGTGGGACACCCTGCGCGACGAGGCGGTCGCGGGCTGGGACGTGGGCTTCCCGGCCGCGTCCGGCGGCGCGGCCCGCGCGTCCGACGGCGCGAGCGCGTTCGTGGGCGCGGGGCGCTTCGTGCACTGGTTCGACGCGGAGGGGCGTGAGCGCGGCCGCTGGAACGTGCGCTTCGGGGTGGAGTCCCTCGGCCTGACCCCGGACGGCGCGCGCCTGGCCGTCGGCGGTCGGCAGGGCGAGGTGGCGCTGCTCGAGGTCGCCCGCGGCGAGGTCGTGCTCCGCCTCGAGGGGGCCCAGCAGGAGGTGCGCGACGTCGCGATCTCGCGCGACGGGGCGCTCTTGCTGGGCGCGGTCGGCGAGGGTTCGCTCAAGGACCAGCACTTCGGCGAGAGCTCCCTCTATGCGTGGGCGCTCCCGTCGGGGCGCTTGCTCTCGAAGCTGCGCCTGCCCGGGCTCCCCAGCGAGATCGCGCTCGACCCGAGCGGCGCGCTGGCGCTGGTGGGGTGCGTGTCGGGCCACATCCTGATCGTCGACATCACGGAGGGTGCGCTGGTGGGCGAGCTCGCCGGGCCCGAGCCGACCTACGCCTTCGACCGCGTCGCGACCGCGCACGGCCAGAACGTGCACACGCTGCAGTTCTCGGCCGACGGGAGCCGCCTGCTCTCCGCCGCGGGCGGGACGAGCCGGGGCCCGGGCGGCGAGAACGCGCTGGCGGTGTGGGACTGGCCCGCGCGCCGCGAGCTGGGCGAGCGGCTCCGCTGGGAGCGGCCCACCAACCAGGCGAGCTTCGGGCCCGAGGGGACGTGGGTGCTGGTCCGTCAGTACGACCGGTTCACGCTGTGGGCGGTCCCGCCCGCCGCGCGGGCGGACTGAGTGCCCGAGGTCCCGTTCGGGACGCGCCTGTTCGCGCTGGTCGCGCTGCTCGCGCTGGTGGCCTGCGGTGAGCTCCTCCTGCGCGGCCCGCGCCGGGCCACCCGCTGGCGGGAGTACGCGGCGCTGCTCGCGGCCGGGCTGGTCGGAGGCGCGTTCGGCGCGGCCGTCGACCAGCTCAGCGTCACGCTCTCGCCCGACTACTTCGAGCTCGGCAAGGGGATCGCGCCCGGGCCGGGGCTGCGCGCGCGCGTGGCCGCGCTCGGGCTGCAGGCGGGGATCACGGCCGGGCTGATCGCGGGCGGGGTGCTGCTGGCGGCCCGCGGCCACGGACCCTCCGCGCCGACGCTCGCCGCGACCGCGCGCGCGACCCCGGCGGTGCTGCTCGGCGCGCTCGCGGGCGGGCCGCTCGGGGCCGTGACGCTCGGGCCCCTCGACCCGCTCGGCCTGCGCGCCGAGCTCGGGCCGCTCCTGTCCGATCCCGCGCGGGTCCGCGCGTTCTGCTGGGTGTGGGGGCTCCACGCCGGGGTGTACGCCGGCGCGGCGCTCGGCCTGGGCGTCGCCGCCTGGCGGGTGCGGCGCTCGCGGCGTGGGTCAGCCGACGCGGCGTAGCGCGGGCGAGGCCGGCGGCTCCTCCGCGAGCTCGAGCGGCTGGCGGGCCAGCCGGCCGGCGAGGCCGGTCACGAACCGGAGGATCGCCTCGCGGTCCGCGGCGGCGAGGTGGCCGAGCCTGCCCTCGAGCAGCGCGTCGGCGCTGGCGCCGGCGAGCGCGCGGAAGCGGTCCTCGCGCAGCACGCGCTCCACCTCCTCGCGCGCGATCGCCTCGGCGCGCGCGGCCTCGCCGTCGAGGCGGTCCTGGTTGCGGCGCGAGAGCGCCTCGAGGTGATCCATGGCGACCACCCGCGCGGCGGGGTGGGCGTCGACCGCGCGCTCCACGTCGCGGGGCATGCCGAGGTCGACCACGATCAGGGGCGGCCCGCCCGCCGCGAGGCGCGCGTCGAGCGCGGGGCGCAGCGCGGCCAGCGTGACCACCGGACGGTCGGCGGCGGTCGCCGCGAACACGAGGTCGATCCGGGCGGGCGGGTCGGCCAAGAACGCGTCGAGCGCCATCGGGCGGCCGCCGTAGCGAGCGCAGAACGCCTCGGCCTTGGCGAGGGTCCGGTTGACCACGATCCGCTCGCCCCCGCGGTCGGCCAGGGCCTGCGCCACCTTGCGGCACATGTCCCCCACGCCGACCAGCACGGTCACCCCGGGGCCGTCCGCGCCGAAGTGCCGCCGCACCTTCTGCAGCGCGAGCGTGGCGACCGACACGAACGTGCGCCCGACCTCGGTCTCGGCGCGCACGCGGCGCGAGCAGGCCAGGGCGCGCTCGAAGACGCCGCCGAGTGTGGGGCCGCACACGCCGGCCCGGCGAGCGCGCTCGAGCGCGCGGCGGACCTGCCCGCTGATCTCGGTCTCGCCCAGGAGCAGGCTGTCGAGCGACGAGGTCACCCGGAACAAGTGACTCAGGGCCTCGCGCCCGCAGCGCAGGGTGAACGCGTCCGCGGCGCCGCTCGCGCCCTGGGCCTCGAAGTAGCGCACGGCGGCGCGGCGAGCCCGCTCGGCCTCGACGCCCTCGGGGAGCAGCGCATACAGCTCGACCCGGTTGCAGGTGGCGAGGTAGACCAGCTCCTCCGCGCCGAGGGCCGCCCCCAAAGCGTGCAGCGGCTCGTCCCGCTCCACCGGCAACACGAACGCGCCGAGGCGGCCGAACCCGACCTGCCGGAACGAGGTCGTGAGCGCCACCAGGCGAGGGGTCCAACCGTGCTGCGCCGCGTCCATGCTCCCTCCCGGGCAGACGCGCGCCCCTCGCGCAACTCGCGGGCCAACCCCAAGGTCAGGCACCCGAGCCCGAGAATCCCAGTTTCAGCGCAGATCCGGCCGACAGCGCGCACGACGTGCACAGCGCCCCGTCACGCCGGTGCGACGGGCTGGCGGGCTCGCTCCGGGGTTCGAGTCACAGGGGCGAGACGCGGGGGGG
>CAZMSZ010000568.1:0-3626 GCA_964569055.1 uncultured Planctomycetota bacterium
CGCGCCCCCGGCGGCCCGAGCCGCTGGAGCACCCGCCGCTCCGACGCCTGGGAGCCGCTCCGCCCCGAGCGCGTGGTCGAGGTGCGCTACGACCACTTCAGCGGCGAGCGCTTCCGCCACGGCACCAAGCTGCACCGCTGGCGCCCCGACAAGGCCCCGCGCCAGTGCACGTTCGCGCAGGTCCGCCGCCCCGGCCGCGCGGGCGCGCTGACCCTGCTGCGGGCGGGGTAGGGCTTCATCGGGGCGGCTGTCATCGAACCTCGTGCCCGTGCCCGTGCCCGTGCCCGTTCCCGTCCGCGTGGCCCGCTCCCGCTTCGCTGCGGCGGAGGAGCGCGGCAAGCGAGAGCGCTCTGGGTAGCTCCTTCGGGCAAACCGGCACGCGCACGGGTCGCGAGCACGGCGCACGGGCACGGCCGTGCACGTGCACGTGCACGAGTCTCGTGCTCGTGCTCGTGCTCGTTCGTGCTCGTGCTCTTCGAGCAGACGGGCGGAACAGGGGACACGCGCACGGAAACGGGCACGGGCAGGGGCACGGGCACGAAGGCGGAAGCCCAGGACTACCGCCGGATCCCCGCCTCCCGAGGGCCCGCGCCTACCCGAGGCGCCGTCGACTTGGCATCGTGACCCCGTGAGCGGGTGGGAGCCGGGGGCGCGGGTCGACGACTACCTGCTCGAGGAGCGGCTCGGCTCGGGCGGCATGGCGAGCGTGTTCCGGGCTCGCCACGTCGCGACCGGCGCGCCGTACGCGCTCAAGGCGCTCGCGAGCGACGACCCCGAGCTGTTGCTCCGCTTCGAGCGCGAGGGGCGCGCCCTGGCCGCCCTCGGTCGGCACCCTCACGTGGTGCGGGTCCACGCGGCGGCGCGTGCGGCCGGGCGGGCCTACCTGGTGCTCGACCTCGTGCCGGGGGGCTCGCTGGCCGATCGGCTGGCGCGGGAGGGGCCGCTCCCGGCGCCCGAGGCGGCGCGGCTCACCGCGCAGGTCGCGCGGGCCGTGGCCCATGCCCACGCCGCGGGGATCCTGCACCGCGACCTCAAGCCGGCCAACGTGCTCCTCGCCGGCGAGCCCGGCGCGCCCCGCGCGCTGCTGGCCGACTTCGGGCTGGCCGGCGCCCTGCGCGAGCGCTCGCTGACCCGCACCGGCGACCTGCTCGGCACGCCCGGCTACATGGCGCCCGAGCAGGTCCGCGGGGAGCGGGGCGTCGGGCCGGCCACCGACGTCTACGGACTGGGGGCGCTGCTCTACGCGCTGCTCACCGGGCGCCCCCCGTTCGTGGCGGCGAGCCCGCTCCAGGCGCTGCAGCTGATCCAGACGAGCGCGCCCGCGCCCGTGCGGGAGCTCCGGCCCGACGTCCCGCCCGCGCTCGAGCGCCTGTGCGCGAGCGCGCTGGAGAAGGACCCGGCCGCGCGCCCGCCCAGCGCGGCCGCGTTGGCGGACGCGCTCCAGGCGGCCCTCGCGAGCGCTGCGCCGCCCGCGCGGACGAGGCGGTCGGGTGCGCTCGCGCTCGGAGCGGCGGCGCTGCTCGCGGCCCTCGCGACGTGGCTCGCGTTCGGCGCGGGGCCCTCGTGGAACGGGCCGTCGCAGCGCGCCGCGCGCGACGCTCCGCCGTCGCCGAGCGAGCCGCCGGAGCGCGACGCCGCGCCCCCGCCGGACGAGCCGGCGCGTGCGGTGGGCGAGCCGGGGCGCGGGCCCGACGAGCCGCCCGTCGACCTCGACGCGCCCCTCCCCACCCGCGACGAGCTGCTCGAGCGCACGCGCGCCCACCTCCGGCTCCACGGCACCCGCGACGACGCGGTGAACGAGGCCACGCTCGCCAGCCCGCGCTCGTTCGCCTCGGTGGGACAGCGCTTGTGGGCGGGCGACGAGCTCCCGCGCGATCGCGAGCTGGCGGCGCTGTGGTGGCGGCTGGGCGCCGCCGCGCGGGACCGCGAGTCCATGGTCGAGCTCGTCGACGGGCTGCTCGAGGGGCGGTTGACCTGTGCCGACCCGGCGCGCGCCGGGACGCTGGCCGCCGAGGCCGCGCGGCTGGAGGGCGAGCGGGGCGGGCTGGCGTTCGTGTACGGCGAGCTGCTGCTCACCGGCCGAGGCGGGCTCGCCGTCGACGTGGCGCGCGCGCGCGAGCAGTTCCGGATCGCCGCCGAGCGCGGCCATGGGGCCGGCGCCGTGCGCTGGGCGACGACCCTCACCGGCGAGGCCCCGCTGGAGGACGCCTACGCGCTCGCGCTCCTGGAGCGCTGCCGCGGCGACCTGCACGCCAGGCCCGCCGAGCTCGCGGAGGCGGAGCGCGTGCGCGCGGCGCTGCTCGCGCGCTGGCCCGAGCTCGCTCCGCGCGAGGCGTCCGAGCCCTCGCTGGTCACGGTGCTGGCCAGGCGCCGGGGCGACGACCCGCTCAGCGACGCGCTGATCGCGCCCCCGCCGGACACGAGCGAGGGCCTGTGCGCGCGCGGCGAGGCGCTCGCGTGGCGCTGGTCGGGGTTGCGGCTCCCGGAGCGGAAGCTGGACGAGGCGATCCGCTGGTACTTCCCCGCCGCCCTCCAGGGCTTCGCGAAGGCGGTGCGGCTCCTCGCCACCCAGATCGCGTACGGCGAGGGCTGCGCGCCGGCGCCGCGGTTCGCGGTCGCGGTGCTGGAGCAGGCCCTGCGAGCGCTGGACGCGGACGGGGAGCTCCTGGAGTGCCTCGGCGCGCTGCTGCTCGACGCTCGCCTCGGCCTGCAGGCGCCCGAGCGCGCCCTGGTCCTCATGCGGCGTTCGGTCGACGCGGGCCGCGACGAGAGCCGCGCCCGCCTCGCTCATCTGCTGCTCCGCGACGGCGCGGACGACGCGCGCGAGCGCGAGGCGCTGCGCGTCCTCGAGCCGATCCTGGCGGCGGGTCACCCGCAACGCGACGAGGCGCTCGAGGCGTTGCGGGACGCCGCGGAGCGCGGGTTTCCCCGCGCCGCGGCCCGGCTGGCGGAGCTGGAGGGCTCGCGGTGAGCGTCCCTCTCACGCAGGTCCGCTCGATCCTCACCAAGACGGGCGGGTTCCTGAAGAGCGGCTACACCCACTCGCTCAACCCCTATCTCGGCTGCTCGTTCGCGAACGCCGCCTGCGGGGCGTTCTGCTACGCCCAGCACAACCAGTGGGTCGTCAAGGGGCGCCCGTGGGGCCTGTACGCGGGCAAGGCCGGCGCGCCGGACGCCTACGCGCGCGAGTGGGAGCGCCTCAAGCGGCCGCGGCGCGGGCCGGCGCGCCCGCTGCGGATCTACATGAGCTCGAGCACCGACCCCTACCTCCCGCAAGAGGCCACGCTGGGGATCACCCGCGCGCTGCTCGAGGCCATGCTCGCGCGGCCGCCCGACGTGCTGGTGGTCCAGACCCGCGCGCTCCTGGTCGAGCGCGACCTCGCGCTCCTGGTCGAGCTCTCGCGCGAGTGCGCGCTGTGGCTGTCGGTCACGGTGGAGACCGACATGGACCCGGTGCCCGGCCTGCCGCGCCACGCCACCCCGCCGGCCCGGCGGCTCGACCTGCTGGAGCGGTTCCGCGGCGCGGGCGTGCGCACCCAGGCCGCGGTGAGCCCGCTGCTGCCGCTGGCCGACCTCGAGACCTTCGCGCGTCGGCTCGAGGCGGCCTGCGAGCGGGTGATCGTCGA
>CAZMSZ010000569.1:0-3591 GCA_964569055.1 uncultured Planctomycetota bacterium
GGCCATGGTGCCGGCCTCCTTGCGCTCAGTGTGACGGGTCACCGTTCGTTCGATCCTACCCATGTCCTCCGGCTGACGTCGGTGCCTGCGACTCGCGTGGGGCAACGCGCGGTAGGCCTGGCGTCGTGAAGCCCCGTCGATGAGCTGCAGGCGGGGTGCGCCAGCCCGCCCTCTATGAGGGGGCCGGGTCGGGCTCAGGAGCCCTTGCGCCGGCGCGCTCGCGCGCCCTTGGCACGCGAGCGCTTGGCGCCGTCGGTCGGCAGCGCCGCGCGGAACTCGGCCAGCGACTCGGCGCGAGCGGCTTGGCGGATGAGCGCTTCGAGGACCGTCGGGTCGTCGAGCTTGCGCACTGCGCGCGCGATGCCGGCCGGCACGCGCTCGAAGCGGGCCTCGAGGAACTTGAGCACGTCCTCGCGTGTCTGCGCGACGCGCGTCGCCTCGGCCATGGTCTGGGCCATGGTGCCGGCCTCCTTGCGCTCAGTGTGACGGGTCACCGTTCGTTCGATCATACCCATGTCCTCGGGCCGGCGTCGGTGCCAGGCCAACTGGAAGCAGTGGAAGACGAGGCCCAAGAAGCGCTCCCGGTCGGGGGAGCGCGCGCGGAGGTGGGCGAGGGCGCGGTCGAGGGTCGCCACGAACCGTTCGAGGGGGGCGCGCTGCGCCCGATAGACGAGGAGGACGCAGCCGAGCGCGCCTCCCCGCTCGAGGAGCGCCTCCTCGCTCCAGCTCGCGAGATCGAGGGTGGCGACCTCTTGCGCGCGGACGAACGGCTCCAGCTCGGGGGCCGCCTCCTGCTTCTCCGCCAGGCGTGGCGCGCGCCAGCGGTGGGGACAGGTCGAGAGCAGGACGGGCACCACCAGCGGCACGCGGCGCCGCGCGGGCGTCACGCCGGCCTCCGCGAGGTCGCGTAGCGCCGCCTGGTCGAGGGCGGTCACCGCCGCGCCCAGTCGAAACGGAATGAGCGGGTCCGGGCGTGCTTGGAGGGCGATCAGGAAGGTGACCCGGACGCCGCTCTGCAGCCGCCCCTGCCACACGACGTCCTCGTCGCTGAGCCCGAGCCGGGCGTTCACGAGGTGTTGGGGGATCAGGCGAAGGGAGGCGCTCTCGACGACCTCCCCGGCTCGGGGGACGACCAAGCTCATGAGCTCTACGACCCGCTCGCGCGACGCCAGCAGCCACTTCAGACCCCGGTCCTGAAACTCCCGGATCGGCTCGTAGCGCATGCGGCCTCCGTCCGCCCGCGCCAGGGCCCGCGCGAGCGCGGCGAACTTTACACGAACACACCGACAGGGTCGCGCGGGGCGTAGCGCGGGCGTAGGCTCGGCGCCGTGAACGTCCCCGACGACGTCCGGCCTGCGCCGCCCGACGCTGCTCCCCCGCCCCCGCCGGCCCGGCGCCTCACCCGCCGGCGCCTGCTGGGGCTCACCGCGGGCGGGCTGGCGGGGACGTTCCTGTTCCGCTTCCTGCGGATCGAGCGGCCCGCGCCCGTGAGCGCGTTCGAGCTGAGCGAGCGGGCACGCGCCCTGCTCGCCGCCGCCTGGGAGGGGCTGGACCCGAGCCGGGTGGTCGACGTGCACGTGCACCTCGTGGGGCTCGGCGCCGGCGGGACCGGCTGCCGGATCCACCCCGACGCCGGCTCGCCGACGTCTCCGCTGCGCTGGCTCAAGACGCACGTCTACAAGGACGCGGCCGGGATCTGGGACGAGGCTCGGGCCGACGCGGTCTACGTGGAGCGGCTGGTCGACCTCGCCCGCGCGCCGGCCGTGCACGGGCGCTACCTCCTGCTCGCGTTCGACGAGCACTACACGCCCGCGGGGAAGCCCGACCCGGCGCGGACCGAGCTCTACACGCCCAACGACTACCTGCTCGCGGTGTGCCGCGATCACCCCGACCTGTTCTTACCGGGCTGCTCGATCCACCCCTACCGCGCGGACGCCCTCGACGAGCTGAGCCGCTGCCAGGAGCAGGGCGCGGTCGCGGTCAAGTGGCTCCCCAACGCCATGGGGATCGACCCCGCCGATCGCCGCTGCGACCCGTTCTACGCGCGCATGCACGAGCTCGGCCTGGCGCTCCTCACGCACACGGGCGAGGAGCAGGCGGTCCACGCCGAGGAGGCGCAGGAGCTCGGCAACCCGCTCCGGCTGCGCCGCGCGCTCGACCACGGGCTGACCGTGATCGCGGCCCACTGCGCCAGCCTGGGCGAGAGCGCCGACCTCGACGCGGCGCCCGGCGCCGACGGCGCGCGCCCGCGGGCCTCGTCCTACGCGCTGTTCCGACGGCTGCTCTCCGAGCAGCGGCGCGGTCGCCTGGTGGGCGGGCTGTCGGCGCTGACCCAGGCCAACCGCTGCGGCGAGCCGCTGGCCGAGACGATCGTCGCCGCGCGCGACCTCGAGGGCCAGCTCGCGAACGGCTCGGACTACCCGCTCCCCGCGATCGACGTGATCACGCCGCTGCGGCTCTTGCAGTGGCGCGGCTACCTCACCGGCGAGGAGCGCAGCGCGCTCGCCGAGCTGTTCGAGTACGACCCGCTGGTGTTCGACTTCGCGCTCAAGCGCTGCCTGAAGGTCGAGCGCGACGGGCAGGTGCACCGCCTCCCCGCCAGCGCGTTCGAGACGGCCCGGCTGTTCGCCGCGAGCTGAGCTGAGGAGCGTCCATGCACCTGTTCTCCCCGCTCGCGCTGCGCGAGCTCACCCTGCGCAACCGGATCGTGGTCTCGCCCATGTGCCAGTACTCGAGCGAGGACGGCCTCGCCGACGACTGGCACCTCGTGCACCTCGGCGCGTTCGCGACCGGCGGCGCGGGCCTGGTGTTCACCGAGGCCGCGGCGGTCGAGGCGCGCGGGCGGATCTCGCCGCAGGACCTCGGGATCTGGGACGACCGCCACGTCGAGCCGCTGGCGCGGATCACGAGGTTCGTGGCGCGCCACGGGGCGGCCCCCGGGATCCAGCTCGCCCACGCCGGGCGGAAGGCCTCGACCGCCCGCCCCTGGGAGGGCGGCAAGCCGGTCCCGCCCGAGGCTGGGGGGTGGCGGCCGGTGGGCGCGAGCCCGCTCGCGTTCGACGCCGGCTATCCAGCCTCCGAGCCGCTCGACGAGGCGGGGCTGCGCGAGGTGGTCGCGGCCTTCGCTGCCGCGGCGGCGCGCGCGCTGGCGGCGGGGTTCGAGGTGGTCGAGGTCCACGCCGCCCACGGCTACCTGCTCCACTCGTTCCTCTCGCCGCTCGCCAACCAGCGCGCCGACGCCTGGGGGGGCGACTTCGCCGGGCGGACGCGCCTGCTGCTCGAGGTGGTGCGCGCGGTGCGCGCGGTGTGGCCCGAGCGGCTGCCGCTGTGGGTGCGGATCTCGGCCACCGACTGGATCGCCGGCGGGTGGGACCTCGAGCAGTCGCTGGCGCTCGCGCGCCAGCTCGCCGGGCTGGGCGTGGACGCGATCGACTGCTCGTCGGGCGGCGTCGTGCCCGGCGCGCCGATCCCGGTCGGCCCCGGCTACCAGACCCCGTTCGCGGCCCGGATCAAGGCGGAGGCCGGGATCGCGACCTGCGCGGTCGGCATGATCACGGGCGCCGAGCAGGCCGACCACGTGATCCGCACCGG
>CAZMSZ010000570.1:0-3533 GCA_964569055.1 uncultured Planctomycetota bacterium
GAGCGACTCGCGGCAGCCGTAGATGTTGTCGAACTTCGACTTGGTCACCGAGTCGTTCACGTTGAACGCGGCGAGCTTCAGCTTGCCCTCACGGGCCATGCGCTTGAGGCGGTAGACGCCGGCCGTGGTCTCCTCCGAGCAGCCGCGGATCTGGTCGAGCAGCTCGGGGTACTTCTGGTGGACCAGCGTGGTCAGGTCCGAGCCGTCGTCCAGGATCATGTTCGGCGTCCAGCCGTCCGGCCCGTGGATCGTCTGCTCGATGCACCACCAGAACTCCTCCTCGGTCTCGCCCTTCCAGGCGAACACCGGGATCCCGGCGGCGGCGATCCCCGCCGCGGCCTGGTCCTGGGTGCTGAAGATGTTGCAGCTCGCCCAGCGCACCTCCGCGCCCAGCTCGACCAAGGTCTCGATCAGGACCGCGGTCTGGATCGTCATGTGGAGGCACCCGGAGATCCGCGCGCCGGCGAGCGGCTTCTTGGCGCCGAACTCCTCGCGCAGGGCCATCAGGCCGGGCATCTCGCTCTCGGCGATCGCGATCTCGCGGCGGCCCCAGTCGGCGAGGCTCATGTCCGCGACCTTGTAGTCGGTGAACGTGGCAGTGCTCATTCGGTCTCCTAAGGCCAGGGCGGCGTCGCCTGCCCCGGGAAGCTGGTCGTAAGGTGCGTTCACTATGCCCGCTGGCGGGAGAAGGGTCACCCCTCCCCCGCGCGGGCGCCCAGGCGGTCCCTCGGGCTAGCGGGCGCTGGCTGCGTCGAGGGCGGCCGCCTTGAGGGCGGCGGCCTTGTCGGTCCGCTCCCAGGTGAACTCGGGCAGCTCGCGGCCGAAGTGGCCGTAGCCCGCCGTCTTCTTGTAGATCGGGCGGCGCAGGTCGAGCGACTCGATGATCCCGCGCGGCGTGAGCCGGAAGTGCTGACGGATCAGCTCCTCGAGCGCGCCCGCCGAGACCTTGCTCGTCCCGCGGGTCTCGACGTTGACCGAGACCGGCTCAGCCACGCCGATCGCGTAGGCGAGCTGGACCTCGGCCTCCTCCGCCAGGCCGGCCGCGACGATGTTCTTCGCCACGTAGCGGGCCATGTAGCAGGCCGAGCGGTCGACCTTGCTCGGGTCCTTGCCCGAGAAGGCGCCGCCGCCGTGGCGGCCGCGGCCGCCGTAGGTGTCGACGATGATCTTGCGGCCGGTCAGGCCGGAGTCGCCCTTCGGGCCGCCGATCACGAACCGGCCGGTCGGGTTGATGTGGAACACGGTGTCGTCGTCGAGGAGCTCGGCGGGGACGACCTGCTTGACGGCGCGCGCGATCAGCTCGCGGGCGATCGTCTCCTGGTCGACGTCGGGCCCGTGCTGGTTGCTGATCACCACGGTGTGGACGCGCAGCGGGCGGCGCCCCTCGTACTCGACGGTCACCTGGCACTTGCCGTCGGGCCGCAGCCAGGGGAGCGCGCCGCTGGTGCGCAGCTCGTTCACCTTCTCCATCAGGCGGTGGGAGAGGTGGATCGGGAGCGGCATCAGCTCGGGCGTCTCGTTGCAGGCGAAGCCGAACATGAGCCCCTGGTCGCCCGCGCCCTGCTCCTTGCCCTCGCCCTCGTCCACGCCCTGCGCGATGTCGGGCGACTGCCGGTCGAGCGCGACGAGCACCGCCACCTCGTCGGCCGAGAAGCCGAGCGAGGGGTCGACGTAGCCGATCTCGCGGATCGTGTCGCGCGCCACCTGCTGGTAGTCGACCTTGGCGGTGGTCGTGATCTCCCCCGTGATCAGCACCAGGCCCGTGTTGACCATGGTCTCGCAGGCCACGCGCGCGTGCGGGTCCTGCGCGAAGATCGCGTCGAGGATCGCGTCGCTGATGTGGTCGGCGACCTTGTCGGGGTGGCCGGGCGCGACCGACTCGGAGGTGAACAGGTAGCGGTGTTCGGACATGTTTCGCTCTTTGGGTTCAAGGCAGGGGCGACGAGCTCGTTCGACCCAGATCCCGGTGGGAGCCCGGCGCGGAACCCGGCGCAGGGCCGATCGTTACACCTGATGGCGGGGGTCTCCGCCCCTAGGATCGCAGCAGTTTCTCAGGGAACCTCTCCAAGTCAAGCGCGACCCTGACCCGCTGCGTCAAGCCGTCGCGCCCGCTCCCGCCGGAGGAAGGGCGCCAGGATCTCGACGGTGCGGGCGGTGGCGCCTCGCGCCGAGAGGATCGCCTCCCGCCCGCGCGCGCCGAGCGCCCGGGCGTCCGTCGGGTCGGCCAGCAGCCGCCGTACCGCCGGGAGCAGCTCGCGGGCATCCGCCACCTGCATGGCGCCGCGGGCCTCGAGCAGGCGCTCGACCGGCTCCTTGAAGTTGAAGGAGTGCGGCCCGAACAGGGTGGGCTTCCCCAGCATCACGGGCTCGAGGATGTTCTGTCCGCCGTGGGGAATCAGGCTCCCCCCCACGAACACCACGTCGGCCGCCACGTACAGCCGGCCGAGCTCGCCGACCGTGTCGACCAGGAGCACGTGCCCGGCGGGCAACGGCTCGCGCGCGCCGCGCGCCAGCCGCTCGGTGCGGCGCGCGACCTCGGCCCCGCGGCGGCGGACCAGGCGCGCCACCTCGTCGGTCCGCTCGGTGTGGCGCGGCACCAGCACCAGCCGCAGCCCGGGCACCTCGGCCCGCAGCGCCTCGGCCACCTCGAGCAGCGCCTCCTCCTCGGAGGGGTGGGTCGACCCGCCCATGAGCACGACGTCGTGCTCGCCCAGGCCGAGGTCGCGCCGCACCTCGAGCGGGTCGGGGGTGCGGGCCTCCGCGAGCTGGTCGTACTTGACCGAGCCGGTGACGTGGATCAGCTCGGGCGGGATCCCGAGCGCGCGGAACCGCTCGGCGTAGCGCTCGACCTGCACGCAGAACAGCCCGATCGTCCCGATCGGGTCGAACAGCCAGCCGCGCACGCGCCGGTAGCCGCGGTAGCTCTTCTCGCTGATCCGCCCGTTCACGATCGCCACCGGGATCCGCCGCCGGTGTGCGAGCTGGAGGAAGTTGGGCCAGATCTCGAGCTCGACCAGGATCACCGCGTCGGGCCGGATCGCGTCGAACACGCGGCGCACCGCCCAGGACAGGTCGAGCGGGAAGTAGAACACCCGCCGCCCCGGGTAGCTCGCCCGCGCCACCTCCTGCCCCGTGCCGGTGGTCGTCGAGAGCACGATCTCCCACTCGGGCAGCGCCGCCTCGAGCGCCTCGACCAGCGTGGCCGCGGCCCGGATCTCGCCCACCGAGACCCCGTGGATCCAGATGCAGGGCCGGGACCCCTCACGCCGCGGGCAGGCCCCGAGCCGCTCGCGCAGCCCGGCGAGGTGCCGCCGCCCGCGCGCGCGGGCCACCTTGAGCAGGAGCCACGGCGCGAGGAGGAGCAGGGCGGCGAGGTAGGCGAAGTCGACGGGGGTCATGGCAGGAAGGCAGGAAGGAAGGGGGGACGACGATTGCGAGGCGGGGAAGAGAGGGACAGGAAAGCAGGAAAGACAGGAAAGCAGGAAGGGGGGACGACGATTGCGAGGCGAGGAAGAGAGAGACAGGAAAGCAGG
>CAZMSZ010000571.1:0-3493 GCA_964569055.1 uncultured Planctomycetota bacterium
CCTGCTGAAGAGAAGAAGAGAGACAGGAAAGCAGGAAGAACAGGAAAGCAGGAAGAGGGGGTCGGCCCCTGCTGAAGAGAAGAAGAGAGACAGGAAAGCAGGAAAAACAGGAAAGCAGGAAGGGGGGACGCCACGAGCCCCGTAGAAGAAGAGAGAAGAGAAGAGCTGTCGCTCCTATGGAGTCCGCCAAGTGAACCCTGGAGCTGTCGCTCGAGCGGCAGCTCCTCCTTGGCGGTCTTGGCGTCCTTGGCGGTTCATTGCCAGCCCCAGGGGGCTGCGGCTCGTGCGACAGCTCCCGAGACGCTGTTCGCGCACGCGACCACTCCTTCCCCCGGACGGAAGAAGGAACGCAGCGGCGCAGAGATCGGGGTCGCAGGTCCGCGCGTCCTCCGCTCGGCGATGGCGTGAGGAGTCGCCGCCGGCCTTGCCGCTCTCAGTGTCCGTGCGCCGCTGGGCCGGCCCGGCTGACGAGGGGCGGGATCTCGTGCGAGGCTCGCGGCGAGTCGGAGGTGCCGTGATCGATCCAGAGGCGCTCGAGGCCTGGCCGAGCGGGGGCGTCCGCGTGGCGTTCGGCCGCCGCGGGGCGCGCGCGGCGGCGGCTCGCGGCGACGCGGTGGTGCTGGTGGACGTCCTCAGCTTCTCGACCACCGTGGCGCTGGCGGTGGCGCGCGGGGCCTGGGTCGTCCCTTGCGGGGAGGGCGAGGACGCGGCGGCGCTGGCGCGCGCGCATGGCGCGCGGGGCGCGGCTTCGCGCGAGGAGGCCGGCCAGGGGCTCTCCCTCTCGCCCGCCAGCGCGGCGTCGCTCGGGCCAGGGGAGGGCGTGGTCCTCCCCTCGCCCAACGGGTCGACCTGCGCCCGTCTGGCCGCCGCGGGCGGGGGGCCGGTCGCGCTGGGCGCGCTCGTGAACGCGCGCGCCGTCGCCGCGAGCGCGGCCGCCTGGCTGGCGGCGAACCCCACCCGCGCGCTGAGCGTGATCGCCTGCGGCGAGCGCTGGCGATCGCCCGACCCCGACGACGGCGCGCTCCGGGTGGCGGTGGAGGACCTGCTGGGGGTCGGGGCGGTCGTCTCGAGGATCGGGGCGCCCAAGTCGGCGGACGCCCTGTTCTGCCAGGCGGCCTTCGCCGGGCTGGCGGACCGCCTCGAGGCCGTGCTCGCGGCGGCGACCAGCGGGCGCGAGCTGATCGCGCGCGGCTTCGCGCAGGACGTGGCGCTCGCGGCGCGGCTCGATGCGGTCGGGGCCGTGCCGGTCCTGGGCCCAGACGGCGTGTTGCGCGCCGGCTCGCTCGAAGCGGGCCCGGGCTGGCGCGCGGCGGGGCCCCGGTCGAGCATGGAGGGAGAGGCCCCATGAACGCGCCGCGCGTCCGCGACGCCCAGCTCGAGGAGTACGAGGCGCTCCGCCGCGCCCTCGCGGGCGAGCGCCTCCCTTGCGCGGTGGTCCGGCTCGAGGCCTTCGACCGCAACGTCGAGCGCTGCCTCGCGCCGCTGGAGGGGAGCGGCAAGACGCTCCGCCTGGCGACCAAGTCGCTGCGCGTCCCGGCCCTGATCGAGCGCGTGCTGGCGCGCGGCGGGGCGCGTTGCCGGGGCGTGATGGCGTTCTCGGCCGAGGAGGCGGTGTGGCTGACGGGGCGCGGCGTCGACGACGTGCTGGTCGCCTACCCCACCCTGCAGCGCGTCGCCCTCGAGGCGCTGGCGCGCGCCGCGGCCGAGGGGCGGCGCGCGCGGATCGTGGTCGACTCGCGCGCGCACCTCGAGGCGCTGGCGCGCGCCGCCGAGGCGACGGGCGGGCGCTGCGAGGGGGTGATCGAGCTCGACGTGTCGTGGCGCCCCGTGGGCCGGCTGCACGTCGGCGTGCGCCGCAGCCCGCTGCGCGACGCGGAGGCGGTGCTGGCGCTGGCGCGCGAGGCGGAGGCGCTGGGGGTGCCGGTGAGCGGGCTCATGGCCTACGAGGCGCACGTGGCCGGGCTCACCGATTCGAGCCCGTATCACCGGGTCGAGAACCCGCTGCGCCGCGCGCTCAAGCAGCTCGCCATGCCGCGGGTGGCGGCGCTGCGGGCCGAGGTGGTGGAGCGGCTGCGCGCGGCCGGCGTCGCGCTCGACCTCGTCAACGCCGGCGGGACCGGCTCGCTCTCCGCCGCGGTGCGCGAGCCGGCGCTGACCGAGGTCACCGCGGGGTCGGCCTTCTTGGCCCCGCACCTGTTCGACTACTACGCGGGGCTGCGCTACGAGCCGGCGGCGCTGTTCGCGTGCGAGGTGGTGCGCGCCTCCGACCCCGGCCTGGTCACCTGCCACGGCGGCGGCTACGTGGCCTCGGGCGCGCCGGGGAGCGACCGGCTGCCGCGCCCCTGGCTCCCGCCCGGGCTCGAGCTGGTCCCCCTCGAGGGCGCGGGCGAGGTCCAGACGCCGCTGGTCACGCTGGGCTGCCGGCGGCCGCCGATCCCGGGCGAGCCGGTGTTCTTCCGCCACGCCAAGGCCGGCGAGCTCATGGAGCGCTTCGCCGAGGTGCTGCTGGTCGAGGGCGAGCGGGTCGTGGAGCGCGCGCCGACGTATCGGGGGCTGGGCCTGTGCTTCCTCTAGGGGCGGCGACCTTCCCGAGCGGGCTCGAGCTGGCCGTGGGCCTCGGGTCCGTCGCCCTGCTGTTCCTCGCGAGCAGGCTGCAGGCCGCGCGCTCGCGGCGCGCGCTCCGCGCGCTGGCGGGCCGACTGGAGGCGGGGCGCGTGCGGGCGGACGCCTCGCTGCTCGGCGACACGGACGGGTTCGAGATGCGGGGCCGGCGGAACGGGCGCGAGCTGGCGTTCCGGATCGAGCGGCGCGACGGCCCCGGCGGCCGCGGCCGCTACGGCGTGTGGCGGGTGAGCGTCCCCTGCTGCGTCTCCCTGGAGCTCGTGCTCGAGCGGCGCTCCTTCGCCGATCGGCTGGGCGAGCTCCTGCTGGGCGGCGACCGGGCCGCGTACGACGCCCAGCGTCGTGGCCGCGGCGTCAGCAGCCGCGAGCAGCGCCGCGAGGTGGAGGCGGTCGTGCGCGCCGCGTTCGAGAGCTGCGACCTCGAGCGGTTGACCCTGCGCCACGGGCTGCTGGTCGGCGAGCGGCTGCTCGGCGGGTTCAATTCGGACCTCCCCGAGCTCGAGCTGGTGTTCCGCGCCCTGGAGCGTGTGGCGGCGGAGCTCGAGCGCGCGCCGCTCACGCTGGAGGTCCCGGCGGCCACCGCGCCCGCGGCGTTCGCCTGGACCGGCGGCAGCGGTGAGCTGCGCTGCCCGTACTGTCGCGACGCGGCGGACCCGCGCGCCCCCGACGCGGTGGTGTGCGCGACGTGCGGCACGCTCCACCACGCCGAGTGCTTCGCCGAGCTCGGCCGCTGCACGCTCCTGGGCTGCGGGGGCGAGCGCGCGGCGCGCCTGAGGAGCTGAGTGCACGGCGGGCCGGGGTCGCGCGCGAGTCCGAGAGCGCCAAGGAAGAGCTGTCGCTGGCGAGGTCAGCTCCTTCGCGTGAAGAATGA
>CAZMSZ010000572.1:0-3490 GCA_964569055.1 uncultured Planctomycetota bacterium
TCGGGCGGCTCTCGCTTGCGCGACCACGCCTCGCGTCGAACTGGAGAGACGCGGGCACGGGCACGGGCACGAGGGTCAATGCGACGACCTCCACGGGTGGGCACGAGACTCGGAATCCCGATTCACACCGAAGAGACACGGTGTTGCGGCCGCGTCAGCGCGTGGCGCGACCGCGGTGGACGTGGCGGTTCGGGACCTGCTCGAATGGCACGGGGAGTGCTCCGCTCCTGAGCGTGACGACCAGCGCGCTCGTGATCACGCTGTCGGACGACCGCGAGGCCGCGGCGGAGCTGCTGTCGGCGCTGCGCCTCGACCCTCGGTTCGAGGTGGGCGATCGAGCGGCGTCGGGCTCGACGCGACGCGTCCCGGTCGCGCTCCAGACCGAGGACGAGCGGGAGGCGCGGCGCTGCTGGAGCTGGCTCGAGGCCCAGCCCGGCGCGGCCTCGCTCCAGCTCGTGAGCGTGCTCCCCGGGACGGCGGCCGTCCACGCGGCCGCGGCGCGCCAGCGCGCCGTCGGCTGAAGCACTGCACTCAGGGAGGGAACCTCGTGCCCGGCCACGACGAGCCTCGCGCCGCGCGGCGGCGCGCACGCTTCGAGCTGCTGGCGCGGGTCGGGCTCGCCGGCGCGGCCCTGGCGTGCCTCGCCCTCGCGCCAGTCCTGACGCGGGCCGCGCTCCGGCTCCTGTCCACCCCCGTGCCCCGACCCGGGTCGGGCGCCCTGCCGGGCCTCGCCGGCGACCTGCTGCTCGGGGCGGTCGTCCTGGGCGGGCTCGCGTTCGCGGCCTGGCGCTACGGGGTCGCGCTGTGGGATCCCGATCGGCGCGGCGGCGGCAGGGGCGGCCTGGCGCGCCGCGCGGGGGCGCTGCTCGGGGCGGTCTTGGTGGCCGCGGGCAGCGCCGCCGTGTTCGTCTCGATCGTGGGCTGGGGCGGCCCTCCGGCCCCGCGCGGCGGGCTCGAGCGGATCGACCGCTTCTTGGACGCCACCGTGCAGGGCGCCCACGGCGTGGCGCCCGCCGGGATCGCGGCGCTCATCGCGCTCGCAGGGCTGCTGCTCGTCGCGCTCGGGGTGGAGAGCGCCACGGAGGCCGCGCGTCCCGCCGGCGCGCGTCGCCGCGTCGCGACGGTCGCACGCGAGCCGGCTCGCCCCCCCCGATCCGACGCGATCAGTCGGCGGCGGCCGCCTCCCACGCCGCGGCGCCGTCGTCGCGTGCGGCCCCGTCGTCTTCGAGGCTGAACTCCTCGACCGCGACCGTGGCGGCCCGGCGCGCGGCGAGGTCGAGCTGCTTGGCGGCCAGCGCGATCGCCTGCTGCAGCTCCTCGACGCTGCCCGGACGGCGGGCCGGGTCCTTGGCGAGCAGCCGCAGCACCAGCTCGGCGAGCGGGCGCGGGACCGACACCTCGGGCGGCGGCGGCGGCTTGGTGAGGTGCAGCACCAGCGTGTCGCGCACGGTCGCGGCCCGAAACGGCGGGTGGCCCGCCAGCAGCTCGTACAGGAGCGCCCCGAGCGCGTACGCGTCGACGGCGAGGTCCGGCGCCGTGCGGCCGTGTTGCACCACCTCGGGCGCGAGGTAGAGAGGGTGGCCGAAGGGCAGCCCGAAGGCGCCGAAGTTGCTCGTGAGGCACGACGCGCGCGCGAAGCCGAAGTCGGCCACGCGCACGTGGTCGTCCGCGGCGAGGTAGAGCTTCTCGGGGCGGAGGTCGCCGTGAGGCCGCGCGCCCGCGGGCGCGGCCGCCTCCGCCTCCTTGCCCGGCCGACCGGGCTTGGGAGGGGGCGGGGCGAGCGCGGCCGCCACGTCGGCGGCCCACCGCAGCGCGCGCGCCGGCGCGATCCGGCCCTCCCGCCGCAGCACCTCGCGCAGGGTGGGCCCGCTCGCGCGCTCGGCCACGACCACCTTGCGCCCGCCCACGTTGCGCAGGACCTCGAGCACGGCGAGCACCTGCGGCCCGCTCACGGCCCGCGCGGCCTCGAGCCCCGCCAGGACCTCCTCGGCCAGCTCGGGGTGGCGATCGAACCGGCGCGTGAGGACCTTCAGCACGACCGGGCCCGAGTGGCCCCACAGCTCCCCCTCGTAGGTCGTGCCCGCGCTGCCGCGGCCCAGCTCGGCGCCGAGGCGGACCCGGGGCGCGTCCGGTCGATCGCCCGCGGCGACCGCTGGCGCCTCGCGCGCTCCAGGAGCGGGCGCGGGCGCACCCGCGACGGGCGCGCCCGATCCCCAGGGAGCGCCCGGGAGGTGGGGCGCGGCGCGCAGCGCGGCGGGCAGCTCGAGCGAGCCGGTGCGCTCGGGGTCGGCCGTCTCGAAGGCGCCCGCGGAGGGCGCGCCGGCCGCAGCGGCGTCGACCCGGGCCGAGGCCTCGGGCTCGTCGAGCGTCAGCTCGTCGCTGCTCCAGTCCTCGCTCGTGGCGGCCGGCCCGAGCGGCGAGGGCTGCCCCACCGCGCGGTAGATCGCCTCGACGAGCGCGCGCCCGTGCGGGTAGCGCCGCTCGGGTCGCTTGGCGGTGGCGCGCGTCAGCCACTGGACCACCGGCGCGGGCAGGGGCCGCGGCGGCAACGGCCGCTCGCGCTGCTGCGCGAGCAGCTCGGTCACCGTCCCCGTGAAGGGCTGCTCGCCGGTCAGGAGCTCGTAGACCACGAGGCCGAGCGCATACACGTCGCAGGCCGGGGTCGGCGCGGCGAGCCGCTCGTCGAGCGCCTCGGGCGCGAGGTAGGCCGGGTGCCCGAACGCGAGCCCGTGGGCCGCGAGGCCGCTCGCCAGGCACGCCGCGCGCGCGAGGCCGAGGTCGAGCACCGTCGCGCCGGCGGCCGGGTCGAGGAGGAGCTTCTCGGGCCGGAGGTCGCCGAGCGCGAGCCCCTGGTCGTGCGCGGCCGCGAGCAACAGCGCCGCGTCGCGCGCCACCCGCAGCGCCAGGGCAGGGTCGAGCGGCCCGCGCGCGAGGAGCTGCCGCAGCGGGACCCCGGGCGCGCGCGGGAAGATCACCACCGGCCGGGCCCGCGTCCCCGCCAGCCCCAGCGGCGCGGCCCCGCGCGGGTGCGCGAAGCCGGTGAACGCCTGCACCTCGGCCACCACCTGCTGCAGCAGCTCGGGCCGCTGCGCGAAGCCAGGCGCCAGGACCTTGAGCACGACCTCGCGGCTGCCAGGCAGCCGCCCGAGGAACGACTCGCCGCAGGGCCCAGCACCTAGCCGCTCGCCGAAGGTGAGCTCCACCTGGTCAGCGTGCAGCGCGAGCTCGGGGTGCGCAAGGGGACGCGGGCTGTCGGGTCCGAATCCGAGCGTGCCACGGCGCTTCGCGACCGCGCCGGGCAGGGGTCACTCGAACGGGCGAGAACGGCTGACGACTCCACACATCCTCGCGCCAAGCGAATCGTGCCCGTGCCCGTTCCCCTGCGCGTGGCCCATTCCCACTTCGCTGCGACGGAGGAGCGCTGCAAGCAAGAGCGCTCTGGGTAGCTGCTTCGGGCAAGCCGGCACGCGCACGGGTCGCGAGCACGGCG
>CAZMSZ010000573.1:0-3467 GCA_964569055.1 uncultured Planctomycetota bacterium
GGTGCAGCTCGTCAACGCCGTGGCGCCATTCGTGCTGAACGCGCGGCTCAAGCCGCTCCTGCTCGCCACCCCCGAGCGCGACAAGCACATCGTCAACGTCTCGGCCATGGAGGGGCAGTTCTACCGGACCTTCAAGGGCGACCGGCACCCGCACACCAACATGGCCAAGGCGGCGCTCAACATGATGACGCGCACCGCGGCGCTCGACTACGTCCGCGACGGGATCCACATGAACAGCGTCGACACCGGCTGGGTGACCGACGAGGACCCCGCGCTCCTCGCCGAGCGCAAGCGCGAGGAGCACGACTTCCACCCCCCGCTCGACATCGTGGACGGCGCGGCCCGGATCTGCGACCCGATCTTCAGCGGATTCCTCACTGGCGTCCATGTCTGGGGGCAGTTCCTCAAGGACTACCGCGAGACCGACTGGTAAAGGAGATAGCCCAGCAGGTTGCCTGCTCCGCCGGGTCCAGCTAAGCAGGAGCCGGGGAGGTCGGCATGAGCGAGGCGGGGTACGAGCGGGAGGGCGAGCCGCCGAGCGCGGCCGAGCTGCTGCAGGAGCGCTTCCCCGGCTGGCGGCCGCTGCAGCGCCCCCCGAGCCTGCTCACGTTCAACGGCCTCGGCGTCATGCTCTACGGCGCGCGCGACCGCGACCGGGAGCTCGGGCTGTACGTCAAGACCACGTTCCTGGTGGTCGTGTTCGTGCCGATCCTGGCGCTGCGCTCCTACGTCGTGGCCGACGCCGGACCCGGCCGCTGGTCGTTCCTCGGCACGGTGCCGCTCTCGCCCCTCGCGCGCACCTGGAACAAGCTCGTGGCGCTGGCCGCCTGCGCGCTGATCGCGGCGATCGCCTGGACCCAGCACGTCCGCTCGCCCGAGTACGTGGCCGCGCAGCGCCTCGCCGCCGCCCAGGCCGCGGAGGCGCGCGGCGAGCTGCTCGCCGCGCTCGAGGCGTACGTGCACGTCGCGCGCGGACGGCGGGCCAGCGAGGCGCGGGGCGCCGTCCGCCGGCTGCTCGCGGAGCCGATCCTCGCCCTCCCGCTCGCCGAGCGGACCCGCGCCGTCCGCCTCCTCACCGGCGGCTTCCCCCGGGCGCGCCAGCTGTTCGACGCGGGCACGCTCGACGCCTACCTGGGCTCGGCCGTCGCGGCGTGCGCCCGCGAGCCGCGCGCGGCGCTCGAGCTGATCACCGCGCTGCGCCCCGTGGCGCCCGAGGGCGCGGTGGCCGCGGCCCACGAGCAGGCGCTCGCCGCCTGCCTGGCGGCCTCGCCCGCCGACGCGGCGCTGGCGACCGAGCTGGCCCTGATCTACGAGGCTCGCGGCGAGCTCGAGCGCTGCGTGGACGTGCTCCTCCCAGCGCGCGCCGGGCTCGGCGAGCGGGAGGGCGCCCGGATCCTGGGCAGCGCGCTGGCCGCTCGCGGCGAGATGGACGAGGCCCACGCGCTCCTGCTGCCCTATGTCGAGGGCCGGCTCGAGGCCCTCCGCCACGCGGAGCGCGCCCTGCAGGCGGCGCAGCAGCGCGCCTGGGACGAGGGGATCGCCTTCCTGGAGGCTGGCAGGGCGTCGCAGCGCTGGTATCGCCGGTACGACGCCGCGGACGACGCGGGCAAGCAGGCCGCCGTCGAGGAGTTCCAGCGCGCGCGCCTGGCGAAGGACACCGGAGTCGCCGCCGCTCGGCGCAAGCTGGAGGAGGCGGCCGAGGTCGTGCCGGTCGCGCTCGACCTCGGGATCGTCAAGCTGATGCGCGCGCGCGCCGTGGAGGATCCCGACGCCCGGCGCGCCGAGCTCGAGGCCGCGGAGGGCGTGTTCCTGGCGATCGGCGGGGTGGCCGGGAAGAGCGCGGCCTACCAGCTCAACCTGGCCCGGGTCCGCTACTGGCTCGGCCGGGAGGAGGAGGGGCGCGCCCTGCTCGACGAGCTGCTCGTCGAGGCCGAGCGCTCGGACGAGGCGCTCGAGCAGGTCTCGCGCGTGCTCCGCGAGGTGGGCGCCACGACCGAAGGGGTCGCGCTGGCGGAGGAGGCCTACGAGAAGGCCGCCGACCCCGCCCGCAAGCAGGCGATCGCCAGCTACCGGGCCGCCATGGCGCTCGACCTCGAGGACAAGATCCTGTGGCTGGAGCGGTCCGACGCGGCGCAGCCCGAGGTCCGCGCCGAGCTCAACGCCGCGCGGGGGACCGAGGCGCTGCGAGCGGCGGAGTACGAGCTCGCCGCGCGCCACCTGCGCGCGGCGATCGGCGCCTACGAGGAGCTGCCCGAGGACGCGGTCACGCTCAACAACCGGGCGCTGATCCAGCGCACGCTGAGCGCCGCCACCGGCGACCTGCGCGCGTTCTCGGCCTACGTGGAGCTCGTCGAGCGGGCCGGCCGCCTCGACCCCCGCAACACGATCTTGACCGAGAACCTGGCGCGCGCCCTGATCGAGCGCGCGGCCGGCGCGCTGATCGCCGAACGGATCGACCTGTCGCGCCTGCGCGAGACTCCCACCCTGGAGCTGCTGGATCACCTGCACGACGGAGAGGACGCGCGCGTCGAGCTCGTGAGCCGGCTGTTCGCGCAGCCCGACATCGCGGCCGCCCAGACGCACCTCCGCAACCTGCGTGTGATCGCGCCCAAGGCCGTCGAGCCGTACGTGCTCGCTTGGCAGCTCGCCCATCAACGGCGGGACGCGCGGGCGCTCCGCAGCCTGGAGGAGGCGCTCGACGGGGTGGCGCTCGACCTGGTGAGTCAGTACGCGGCCCTGGACGGCGCGCTCGAGGCTCCGACGGCCGAGCAGCTCGCGGGCGCGCGAGCGCGTCGCGCGCAGCTCGCGTCGCGGGTGGAGGCGCTCCGGCGCGAGGACGCGCCCCTGACGCTCGCCGTCGCGCTGTGCGCGCTCTCGGACGCGGAGGCCGCGGGCTTCACCACCGGAGAGTCGCTCGACCCCGACCTCGTGGTCTCCCTGGCCGACGAGGCCCTGCGCGTGTCTCCCTCCTACGCGACGCGCAGCGCGGCGCGCGCGGCATACCTGCTGCGCGCCGTGGTGCGCCTCTCGGCCGCGCTCCCGGCGTTCGCGGCCGTCCGCGAGCGGACGCACCGGCTGCTCCGCCCTAGCGTGCTGATCTGCGCGGCGCTGCTCGCGCCCGACGCCGGCCTCCGCGCCGCGGTGGCCGAAGACCCCGACGTGGCGCACGCCGCCGCCCTGACGGCCGAGGACGCCCGCCGCCACCCCCGCGTCCGCTCGGTCGCGACCTGGGCGCTGCTCCAGGCGACCTCGCCCGAGCAGGCCGCGACGTACGGCGAGGCGCTGCGCGCGGACGAGTGCGCGTTCCTGCTGGACCGAGTGCTGGCGCGGCTGTGCCCGGCGCTCCCGGAGGTGGTGCTGCGGCTGCTGTGGCACCTGCGCCTGCGGGACGAGCCCGAGGCGGCGGCCTCCCTGGCCGCGGAGGCCAAGCGACACGGCGTGCCGCTCCCCTGGGTGGAGTGACCCGC
>CAZMSZ010000574.1:0-3460 GCA_964569055.1 uncultured Planctomycetota bacterium
TCAGCGACAGCGGGGGGGACTCTGGGGGGGCGGAGCCCCCCCAGAAACCACGACGTGCGCGTTTCCGGGGCCGGTGCTAAATTGCCGGCGAAACCGGGAGAGGCATTGGGTGGAGCGCTCCGGGAGCGATGACGTGGGGGTGAGGGCCTCTCACCTCCTGTTCTGCGTGCAGCTCGTCGTGTTCCTGGTGCTGGTGATCGGCACCCGCGAGGCGAGCTGGTACCCGCGCGTCCTGTCGATCTTCGGGCTGTCCGACGCGGCGTCGCTGATGGCGCACCCGTGGACCCTGCTCACCTACCCGCTGGTCAACGTCTATCCGCTCGAGTTCGTCGTCTCGGCGGGCGTGCTGCTGCTGGTCGGCCTCCCGGTGGAGGAGCGCCTGGGGCGCGCGCGGTTCCTGCTGATCTACGGCGTGTCGGCCGGGCTGACCGGCCTCGCCCACGTGGTGCTCTACGAGGGGGGCATGGTCGACGCGCCCGTGTTCGTGGGGGCCACGGGCGCCTCGGCGGGGCTCCTGACCGCTTACCTGTTCACGCTCGGGCACGAGCGGCGCGTCGGCGGTGTCCCGTTCCCGGTGGTGTACCTGCTCGCCGCCTGCTTCCTGTTCATGGTGCTGGCGCTGGTCGATCACTCCGACCAGCAGGCGCTGCAGCAGAAGATCGCCGA
Source organism: uncultured Planctomycetota bacterium (assembly GCA_964569055.1). Classification (GTDB taxonomy): domain Bacteria; phylum Planctomycetota; class J058; order J058; family J058; genus JAWLGW01. The sequence goes on from CAZMSZ010000574.1 coordinate 667, forward strand.
GCGTCAGGACCTCGCCTACGCGGAGACGGCTCGCGAGCCGGTCGAGCGCCGGGAGGAGCTGCTGGCGGTGGCGCGCCTCGAGGGCCAGCGGGCCGACCTGCTCGGCCACTTGCTGGGCCTGGCGACCGGGGGCCTGGCGCTGGCGCTCAGCCGCGGCGCGTTCCACGTGCACCGCCGCTACCGCGTGATGCGCGAGATCCGGGTGCTGCAGGAGGAGGTCGACGCGCGGGCCCGGGTCGAGCAGCTGCTCGAGCAGATCAGCCGCGACGGCCTCGAGAGCCTCTCCCGCCACGACCGCAAGTTCCTGCGCTACGCGAGCCGGTTCTACAGCCGGCGGCTGACCCCGCCCCAGGGCTGAGCGGGGCGTACGCGACGTCGCCCCGGCAGGACGCTGCTGGGTCGCCGGGGCGGTCTGCAGGTCGTCGTCCTAGTAGAAGGACGAGGGCGACGAAGGCGGCGTCGGCTCGGGGTCGGGCTTGGGCGCCGGCTTGGGCGGCGGCGGCAGCACCGGCTTCTCGATCGGCTCGACCGCCTTGGGCACCGGGGCCGGCAGCGGAGCCGGACGCGGCGCCGGGGCGACCGCCGCCGGGCGCTCGACGCGCGGCGCCGGCGGCGGCGTGGGCCGCTTGGCCGGCTTCTCCGCCGCCTTGTCCGACGGCTCCGTGTCGACCACCTTCGCCTTCATCACCTTGCCAGGCTTGAAGGAGACCACGGTCTTCTCGGGCACATCGACCGAATCACCGGTCTTCGGGTTGCGAGCGACCCGCGGCTTGCGCCGCTTGAGCTCGAAGATCCCGAACTCGCGGAACTCGATCCGGTTGCCCCGGGAGAGCTCCTCGATGATCTGATCCATGAAGACCTGGATGATCTGGGCGGTCTGGGTGGTGGTCAGCCCGTGCCGTTCGCTGACCGTCTTCACGATCTCCTTCTTACTGACCGTAGCCACGCCACATCCCCTACGCGCTAAGTCTTGAAGGTCGAAAGCCGTGGGCAGCTTAGCACTCTGCCGGTCCGACGTAAAGCCCATGCAGGACGAAGGTTCGGCAGCCCGGCCGAGCCCTTGGCCGACGGGCCCTGCGCGCGCGTGCCCCCCGCAGGCAAGCTCGAAACGGCGCTTCCCGGTCGGATTCGTGTAATCCTATGGTGCGACGCTGGTTATGTCAACCCTGTCGGCTCGCGCAGCACGGTCCGGTAGACCTTGCGCTCCACGAACAGCTCCACGAGCTGGCGCTCGATGTGGTTGGCCGCCGCCTCCGAGTCGAGGATCTTGATCGCGACCTCGAGTGGCACGGCCTTCTTGTACGGGCGATCCCACGCGGTGAGCGCGTCGAAGATGTCCGCCACCGCCATGATCTTGGCCTGGGGCGGGATCTCGAGGTCGGTGAGGCCGTGGGGGTACCCGCTCCCGTCGAGCTTCTCGTGATGCGCGCCCGCGATCCGGGGCAGGTCGCGCAGCTCCTCGGTCCAGGGGATGCGTGAGAGGAACCGGTAGGTGTGCTCGACGTGCGACTCGATCTCGAGGCGCTCCTCGCGGTTGAGCGAGCCGCGCGGGATCGAGAGGTTGTCGACCTCGACGTCGGTGAGCAGCCGACACGGCCGTCCCCCCACGTCGTGGTACACCTCGCCCGCCACGTGGTGGAGGTGCTCCTCGGCCCCCTCGGGGAGGACCTTGGGCTCGTTGTCCTCGAGCACGAGGCCGAGCAGGTCGAGCAGGCGGCGGGTCTCCTGCCGGATCGACTCCTCGGCCGCCTCCAGGAACGGGCGCGGGTCGAGGCGGCCGCCAGCCTCGGCCAGCCGCCCCACGAGGTCGCGCAGGGCCGCGGCCTCGCGCTCCTTGATCGCGCAGGCGAAGCGGAGCTTCACCACCTCGAGGTCCCAGGGGTACATCTTCTTCGCCTTGACCAGGACCTTCTCGCGGACCCCGACCTTGCCGAAGTCGTGGAGCAGGCTGGCGTAGCGGAGCTCCTTCAGCTGGCGCTCGTTGAAGCGCACCTCGGCGAACTTGCCCAGCGAGACGTCGCTGACCGCCTTGGCGAGCTCGACCGACAGGTTGGCGACCCGCTCGGAGTGACCGGAGGTGGTCGGGTCGCGCGACTCGATCGCCACCACCGAGGCGCGCACCAGGCCGTCGAAGGTGTTCTCGAGGTCGTCGATCAGGCGCGCCTTGTCGATGGCCACGGCCGACTGGCTGGCGAGGCTCTCCATCAGCCGCACCGTGGCGGCCGGGAACGGGAGCACCTTCCGCTCCGCCTCGGTGGGGGTTGAGAGGAGCACGTCCCGGCCCGGCTTGCGGTTGATGAGCTGCAGGCAGCCGATCACCTTGTCGCGGTGATCGATCATGGGGATCACCAGCATCGACTTGCAGCGGTAGCCGACCGACTCGTCGAACTTGGTCGAGAACGAGAACTCGGCGTCGTCCGGGATGTGGTAGACGTCCGGCAGGTTGATCGTCTGGCGGGTCGTGGCCGCGTAGCCCACGATCGTCTTGCTCGAGATGTCGAGGACCATCTCCGCGAACGGCACCTCGAGCGAGTCGTTCTGCGCGAGCACGAACCGCAGCTTGTCGTGCTTCTCCCCCTCCACGAGGTACAACGACCCCGCGTCGGCGCAGGCGAGCCAGCGCGCCTGGGTCAGGATCGTCTTGAGGAGCGAGCGCAGGTCCCGCTCGGCCGAGAGCGCGATCCCGATCTCGGTGATCGCGCCGATCTGCTCGCGCAGGAGCTGGTTCTCGGCCGCCAGCGCGGCGGCGTCGGGGGGCGAGGGCGCGTCCATGGAGGGCGATCGTAGTTTGGCG
>CAZMSZ010000575.1:0-3441 GCA_964569055.1 uncultured Planctomycetota bacterium
ACGCACCTCCCCCACCCCAAATGGTGCGCGCGGGCCGGCGGGGTGGTCGCAGGCGTGGCGCTGCTCTGGCCGTGCGCCGACGCTGTCGACCGGTGCGCGCCACGCCTGCGACCACCCCGCCTCGTTCCTGGTGGTGTATCAGGTGCGAGGGGTGGCGAATCCTGAGTGGGGCACTACGCGACGACCTCGCGGACGCGGGCTAGGCGCAGGGGAACGGGTTGCGCTCGGCGAAGCCCTTCTGGTGCCAGTAGGGGTACGTCATGGTCACGGCGCTCGCCGCGTCGAGGCGGGCCACCTGCTCGGGCGTGAGGTTCCAGCCCACCGCGCCGAGGTTCTGGCGGAGCTGCTCCTCGTTGCGGGCGCCTATGATCACGCTCGCCACGGTCGGGCGCTGAAGCAGCCAGTTGAGCGCCACCTGCGGGACGGTCTTGCCGGTCTCGGCCGCGACCTCGTCGAGGGCGTCGACGGCCCGATAGAGATGCTCTTCGTCCACGGGCGGGCCGAGGTCCTTCACGAGCTGGCTCTGCAGGCGCGAGGCGGCCGGGAGCGGCTGGCCGCGGCGGATCTTCCCCGTCAGGCGGCCCCAGCCGAGGGGGCTCCACACCAGCGCGCCCACCTCCTGGTCGAGGCCGAGCGGCATCAGCTCCCACTCGTACTCGCGGCCGATCAGCGAGTAGTAGGCCTGGTGCACCACGTAGCGCGGGAGCCCGTGGCGGTCGGCGATCGCGAGCGACTTCATGAGGTGCCAGCCCGAGAAGTTCGAGCAGCCCACGTAGCGGATCTTGCCGGCGCGGACCAGGTCGTCGAGGGTGCCGAGGGCCTCCTCGATCGGGGTCAGGGCGTCGAAGCCGTGGAGCTGGAAGATGTCGATCGTGTCGGTGCCGAGCCGGCGCAGGGAGCCCTCGACCGAGCGGATCAGGTGATGGCGCGAGGAGCCGACGTCGTTGGGGCCCGAGCCGGAGCGGAAGGTGGCCTTGGTCGAGATCAGCACCTGCTCGCGCCGGCCGCGGATCGCCTGGCCGAGGACCTCCTCCGCCGCGCCGCCCGAGTAGGTGTTGGCCGAGTCGAACAGCGTCAGGCCGTGCTCGAGGCACACGTCGACCAGGCGCGTGGCCTCCTTCACGTCGCTCGAGCCCCAGGCGCCGAAGAACTCGCCCTTCCCGCCGAACGTCCCCGTGCCGAACGAGAGGACCGGGACCTTCAGCCCCGACCCGCCGAGCTGCCGATACTCCATGCGCGCGCCTCCTGGTGCGAGCGGAGAGCATAGCGCCGCCTGCGGCGAGGAGCCGCGGCGGCGGTCGGTCAGCCAGCGACCCGCGACAGCACGGCCAGGAGCGCCCAGCCGAGCGCCCCGAGGGAGGCCGCGCCGATCCACACCCCGGCCGAACGGCTGGGGGCGGGGTGCCAGGGGAGGATCGCGGGACGCGTCAGCGCGCCCAGCACGCAGCCGGCCACGAACCCGCCGAGGTGGGCCAGGTTGTCGATCATCGGGTCGAGCGCGCCGGTGGTCAGCGACCAGGCCGCCCACACGAACAGGACGACGCCGACCCGCTTGTCGCGCACGTGCAGGTCGTGGCGGCGCACGAGCACCAGGCTGCCCAGCGCGCCCATCAGCCCGAACACGGCGCCCGACGCGCCGACCGAGGGTCGCGCGTCGAGCATGGACACGAGCGAGCCGGCGACCGCCGTGGCCACGAACAGGCCCAACATTCGGGCCCGCCCGAACGCGTGCTCGCAGCCCACGCCCAGGACGTACAGCGCCAGGGCGTTGCCCACGAGGTGACCCCACCCGCCGTGCAGGAGGGCCGGGCTGACCAGGCGCCACACCTCGCCCGCGAGGATCGAAGGCGTGTGCTTGGCGCCCACCACGACCCAGTCCGGCGCGGTGACCGGCGCCGCCCGGGCGCTGACGACCACGTGCACCGCGGCGGTGAGCGCGATCAGCGCGAGCGCGACGACCGGGAGCGGGCTCATGCCCCGCTCGAGGTCGACGCGCCGCTCGAGATGCTCTTCGCCGATGACGATCGGCTCGTCGTCCTCGTCGGGCGGCGAGGGGCCGCGCGCGGCGGAGGACACCCTCAGCGCTTCTCGCCGGTGTCGAGCATCAGCCCGAGCGCGACCGCGACCCGGCGATCGAGGTGGCCGGCGGCGTCGGCCGACATGTCGAGGACGTAGCGGTCGAGCAGGGTGAACTTGCGGTTGAACTCGCCGATCACGCGCTCGGTCTCGCCCCTGGTGATGATGAAGTTCGTGCGCAGCAAGCCCAGCATGGGGCCCAGCAGCCGTCGCAGCATGGAGAGGATGAGCGAGTCCTCGAGCGCCATGGCCACGACCCGCTCGCTGTCGGGCTCGATCACGTGCCAGCGCTTGCGGAAGATGTTGTAGAGGTAGTTCTTCCTGAGCCGCGCCAGCGGAGCGCCCTCCGCATCGAGGACGGTGTAGGTGGCGACGATGAGCTGAGCCTTCTTGTCCTGGAGCACCCGCAGCAGCGGCGCGCCGCGCGACTCGTCGCGATAGAACGTGACGTGCCGCTTGGCGGAGAGCATGACGGCGACCACGAGGAGCGCCGCGAGGCCGGCGAACGCGGCGAGGAGCCCCACGGCCGGCTGCGCCTCCCGGGGGAGGATGCTGCCGAGCGCCGCGCAGGCGACCCCGACCACCCCCGCCGCGACGAGGCCCGCGAGCACGGCCCCGAGGTTCTGCAGGAGATGCGCGGGGCGCTCCACGAACAGGATCGTCTGGCCGGTCTCGTCCCAGACGTAGTACTTCTCGGCGGTGAGCGCCAGGTGCTTCTGGCGCAGGAGGAACTTGTCGCGCATGAACACCGGGTCGAGGTCGTCGCCGTAGTCCCGTCCGCCCGCGGGCTCACCCGCGATCGAGACCGCGCCGCAGTCCGGGCACTTCAGCTTCTTCCCCCGCAGCTCGTCCTTCAGCTCGTACGTGGCGCCGCAGTCGCAGTGAACCTCGATCATTCGACCCCTCCCCTCGAAGGCCACCGTAGCCCCTGACGGCGGCGCCGACCACGGGACCTGGGGCTACCCGAGCGCCGCGGCCGCTCCGCGGTGGCCGAGGGCGCCGGCCAGGGCGAGGCGCTCGCGGCTCAGCGCTCCTCGCTGGAGTCGCTCGCGCAGGACGTCCTCGCTGATCTCGTCGTGGGGGTGCTCGTCGCCGTCCATGGGCTCCTCCGGGGCGGCGGGGCAGGTGCGCCGCCGCGAGCGGGTGGGGTGGGGGGGGTCTGTCCGACGGGTTGATCGGCGCGTGCGCGGCGCGATCAGCGGCTGCCGAACGCCTGACCGAGCTGGTCGATCACGCCCGCGTGCTGCTCGTGCTGTGCGTCAGGCCCTGCGTGCTGCTCGTGCTGCGCGTCAGGCCCGGCCTCGAACCGGCGCGAGGCCTCCTCCACCGCGGCGAGATGCTCGGCGAGCTGGTCCGCCCGCTCGG
>CAZMSZ010000576.1:0-3430 GCA_964569055.1 uncultured Planctomycetota bacterium
CGGGATCCCCAGCGCCTCCACCAGGAAGCGGAGGCGTTCGCGGCAGGCGGCGGGGTCTTCGCCGACGCGGCAGGCGGTGTGGAGGTGGACCGTGCCGTCGGGGCGGATGTCGATCTCGATGCCTTCCATGTCGAGCGCGGGCTGCTCGGCGTCCTGCGCGGGGGCGGAGGGGGGCGCCGCGTCGTCCTTGGGCTCGGGCACCTCGGCTAATCGATCGGGCCGCCGGGGGCCGGCGGGGTGGCCTCGAGGTTCGGGCTGATCGGGGCCGGGAGGGCGGGGGCGCCCGACGCGGCGTCGGGGCGCAGGCGGGCCATCATGCCGCGGACGGCCTCGCGGGTCTGGCGGAGCACCTCGCGCTCGGTGCCGAGCTCGAGCAGCTCGTGCTCGAGCTGCGCGATCTCGCCGCCGATCCGCTCCACGCGCTGCTGCAGCTCGCTGGCCTTGGCGAGCGCGACGCTCGCCTCCTCGCGCTGGCGCGCGACCCGCTCGAGGGCGAGCTGCGACTCGCGGCTCTCGACCTGCACCCGGGCCAGCTCGACCTCGAGGGCCGCCTTCTGGGTGTGGGCCGCGCGGGTGCGCTCGCGCAGGATCCCGGCGCGCTCCTCCAGGCGGGCCAGCTCGCCCTGGCCCTCGAGGAGCTGCTGCTCGAGGCGCTCGCGCTGCTCGGCGTAGAGGCCGCGCTCCACCTCGAGGCGCGCCAGCTCGGCGAACTCGCTGTCGCGCTCGGCGCGCAGCTTCTCGAGCTCGCTGCTGACCTCGGCGCGCTCCTGCGCGAGCTGCGTCTTGAGCGCGGCGACCTGCGCGACCTCCGCCTCGAGCGCGCCCTTCTGGGCCGAGACGGCGGCGAGCTCGCCGCGGGCGGTCGCGAGCGCCTCGCCGAGGCCCTCGCGCTCGGTCAGGAGCCGGCGCAGCTCGCCCTGACGCGCGGCGACCTGCGTGGCGAGCTCCTCGTTCTGCTTGCTGAGCTGCGCCAGCGTCTCCTCATGCGAGGTGGCCTGCTGGGCGAGGAGCGCCCGCTCCTGCTCGAGCTTGGCGACCTCCGCGCGCGCCTGCGCCACCTGCTGCTCGGTCGCCGCGCGCTCGCCGCTCACCTTCGCGAGCGCCTGCTGCTGCGCCGCGAGCTCGGCCGACTGGGTCTGGATGTCGCCCTTGACCTCGCGGTTGGAGGTGACGAGCTCGTCGTACTGGCGCTCCTGCGCGGCCAGGGTCGCCTCGTACTGGCGCAGCTTCGTCTCGCGCTGCCGGGCGATCTTGGCGAGCTCGCTCTCGTGCAGGCTGGCCTGCGAGAGCTGCGCGTCGAACAGGGCTTGCTCCACCACGCTGGGGGCGGCGCACCCGGAGGAGAGGCACGCGATCGTGACGAGCCATCCGTGCCGCGTGGCGAACCGCATGGGATCCCTCCTCTTCGAGAGGACCTGGAGAAGACCTCTCGTTCTGGTTATAGCGGGGTGAGCGCGTCGTCGCCAGCGGGCCAGGGTTGTGGGCGGATCTTCGCCCATCCGTAAAGTTTTCGCAGGGTGCGGCTCCCGCACGCGAGCGCTATGCGCTCACCCTGGCGGATTTGCGGCGGATCTCGCCGAGCGTGCGTTAACCTCCGCGGTGCAGTATGTTAAATCCCTCGCCGGGGGGTGGCCGTGGAGCGCAGCGCCGAGCACCTGATCTGGATCGACCTCGAGTTCACGAACCTCGACCCGACCCACGGCTTCATCATGCAGGCCGCCATGATCGTGACGACCAAGGGCCTCGTCCCGATCCCCCCGCCCGGGGTGGCGCCCGAGGTCGGCGGCCTCCTCTACGACGTGCTCCTCGCGCCCGAGCAGGTCGCGACCGCCTCGGACTGGGTGCGCCAGAACCAAGCCGATCAGCTGGCGCGCTCGCAGGGTCCCGACGCGGTGGCGCTCGAGACGGTGCAGGACCTGTTCGTGGCGTACCTCCTCCACTGCTGCGAGGTGCCCGACGACATCCGCTGCCGGCCGCTGCTCTCGGGCAACTCCGTGCACGGCGACCAGGCCTACATCGAGCGTCACATGCCGCGCCTGAGCGAGCTGCTCAGCTTCCGGCTGCTCGACGTCACCACGATCAAGGAGCTGGCGCGCCGCTGGTGCCCCGAGCTCGAGTTCAACAAGAACGACGGCACGATCCGCCAGTGGTACCCCAGCCCGATCGAGCTGGCGGGGCAGGCCCACGACGCGCTCTACGACATCAAGGGCTCGATCGCCGAGCTGAACTTCTACCGCCGCCACGTGTTCGCCGAGGTCGCGCGCGGGCCCGCGGCCGGCGCGCCAGCCAGCCCCCCCACGCCAGCCTCGTGAGCGCCGCCGAGGGCGACGCCGGGCTCATGGCCCGCGCGCTGGCGCTCGCCGCGCGCGGGGACTACCGGGTCGGCCGGAACCCGCGGGTCGGCGCGGTGCTCGCGCGCGGGGGCGAGGTGCTCGCCGAGGGCTCCCACCTCGAGAGCGGCGGGCCGCACGCCGAGGCGGCGGCGCTCGCCGCGCTCGCCTCGCCCGACGCCGCGCGCGGGGCCACGCTCTACGTCAGCCTCGAGCCGTGCGGCCCGTTCGAGGGCAAGCGCACGCCGCCCTGCGTCGAGGCCGTGATCGCGGCCGGCGTGGCGCGGGTCGTGATCGCGACGCTCGACCCGCACCCCGCCGCGGCGGGCCGCTCGGTCGAGCGCCTGCGGGCCGCCGGGGTCGCGGTCGAGGTCGGGCTCCTCGGCGACGCGGCGCGCGCGCTCAACGGCCCGTACCTGAAGTGGCAGCGCGCCGGCTCGCCGTTCGTGACGGCCAAGTGGGCCATGTCGCTCGACGGGAAGCTCGCCTGCGCCAGCGGCCACTCGCGCTGGATCTCGGGCGCGACCTCGCGCCGCGCCGCCCACGCCCTGCGCGGCGAGGTCGACGCCGTGCTCGTCGGCAGCGGGACCGCCCTCGCCGACGACCCGCTGCTCACCCGCCGCGATGCGCCGGGCCGCGACCCCCTCCGGGTGGTGGTCGACTCGCGCGGGCGCCTCCCGCTCGAGGCCCGCCTGGTGTGCAGCGCGCGCGAGCAGGGGCCGGTGCTGGTCGCCACCACGCCCGGCGCGGACGCCTCCTGGCGCCGCGCGCTCGAGGCGCGCGGGGTCGAGCTGCTGCTGCTCCCCGGCGAGGGCGAGCGCGTCGACCTCGAGGCGCTCCTCGCCGCGCTCGCCGCGCGCGACGTCCGTCACGCGCTGGTCGAGGGCGGCGCGGGCCTCCTGGGCGCGCTGCTCGACCGGCGCCTCGTCGACCGCGTGGTCGCGTTCGTGGCGCCGCGCCTCCTGGGCGGCGCCGCGGCGCCCACGCCGATCGGCGGGCATGGCGCCGCGCGCGTGGACGAGGGCGCCCTCCTCACGCAGGTCCGCACCAGCCCGAGCGGCGAGGACGTGCGGATCGAGGGCGAGCTCCGACTGTGGTGA
>CAZMSZ010000577.1:0-1690 GCA_964569055.1 uncultured Planctomycetota bacterium
ATGACCGGCTCGTCGATCGGTCCGGATGCGGCCGACGCCGCGAAGGGCGTCGCCTACCTCGAGCCCTTCATGGAGCAAGAGAAGGCCGAGGTGGGGGGCAGCGCTCAGGGCACCGTCCTCATGGCCACCGTCAAGGGCGACGTCCACGACATCGGCAAGAACATCGTGGGCGTGGTGCTCGGCTGCAACGGGTTCGAGGTGGTCGACCTCGGGGTGATGGTCCCCTGCCCCGACATCCTCGCCAAGGCGAAGGCCGAGGGCGTCGACATGGTCGGGCTGAGCGGCCTGATCACCCCCTCGCTCCACGAGATGGTCCACGTGGCCCGCGAGATGAAGCGCGAGGGCTTCACCTGCCCGCTCCTGATCGGCGGCGCCACCACGAGCAACCGCCACACCGCGGTCAAGATCGCGCCCGAGTACCACGACGTGCACTGGGTGCTCGACGCCTCGCGCGCGGTCGAGGTGGTGGGCGAGCTGCTCGACCCCAAGCGGCAGGCGGCGCTCAAGCTGGCCAACCGCGAGGAGCAGGACCGCATGCGGGCCGCCTACCTCGAGCGCGACCAGCGCAAGCCGGTGCTGCCCTACGAGCAGGCCAAGGCCCAGCGGCCCGCGATCGCCTGGAAGGCCGAGGACCTGCCCCGCCCCGCCGAGCTGGGCGTGCGCCGGCTCGCGCCCAGCGTGGCGGAGCTGACCCCGTTCGTCGACTGGACCCCGTTCTTCAGCGCCTGGGAGCTGCGGGGCACCTACCCCTCGATCCTCGACAAGCCCGAGGTCGGCCCGCGCGCCCGCGAGCTGTTCGCCGACGCCCAGGCCATGCTGGCGCGGATCGAGCGCGAGGGCTGGCTCGAGCCGCGCGCCGTCTACGGGCTGTTCCGCGCCGAGGCGCAGGGCGACGACGTGGTGCTGCTCCCCTCGGGCGCGGCGCCCGTGCGCTTCCCCATGCTGCGCCAGCAGCAGGGCCGCAGCCAGGGGCGCCCCTGCGTGTCGCTCGCCGACTACGTGGCGCCCGCCGAGTCGGGGCTCGAGGACCACGTGGGCGCGTTCGTGGTCACCTCGGGCACCGGCGCCGCCGCGGCGGTGGCGCGCTTCCGCGCCGAGTACGACGAGTACTCCGCGATCCTGCTCCAGGCCCTCGCCGATCGCCTGGCCGAGGCCTGCGCCGAGTGGCTCCACGAGCAGGTCCGCGCGGCCTGGGGCTACGAGCCGCTCGGCACGTTCTCCAAGCAGGAGCTGATCAAGGAGCGCTATCGCGGGATCCGCCCGGCGCCCGGCTACCCCGCCTGCCCCGACCACCGGCTCAAGCCGGCGCTGTTCGCGCTCCTCGGCGCCACCGACGCCACCGGCGTGGTGCTGACCGAGGGGCTCGCCATGACCCCGCCCGCGTCGGTGTGCGGGCTCTACTTCGCGCACCCCGAGGCGCGCTACTTCGCGGTGGGTAAGATCGGCAAGGACCAGGTCGAGGACTACGCCAAGCGCCTGGGGAGCACGACCGAGGAGGTCGAGCGTTGGCTGGTGACCCACCTGGCGTACGACGCGTAGCCGACCGAGCCCAGGGCCCCTGGCCCAGGCGCCTCCTCCTCCTGGGCGGCGCGGCCCTCGTCCTCACGGCGCTGGCTGCCCTCGGGCTGGCGCTGGCCGAGCGCTACTGGCGCGCCGCGGCCGGCGCGACGCTCGCGGCGCTGTCGCGCGA
>CAZMSZ010000577.1:1790-3386 GCA_964569055.1 uncultured Planctomycetota bacterium
CGTGCGTGTTCCCCAGCGACTGGTCGGGAGGCCCGCCCGCCGAGCTGGCGCACCTCTTCGAGCTCAAGACGCTGACCGGAGCGCTGACGCTCCGGGCGACCTGGCGCGTGCACCGCGGCGACCGCGACGGCGCCTGGCGAGACCTCGAGCGCGCGCTGGCGCTCGCCGCGGCGGCCGACGAGCCGCTGCTAATCGGGCGTTTGGTCCGTCACGCGCTGGTGCACGTCACGCTCGGGGCCATGGTCGAGGCCCTCCGCGCTGGCGCGCCCCCGCCCGACCTCGGCGCGCGCCTCGAGCTGGCGTTCGAGGCGCTGGAGCAGCCCGAGGGGCTCACGCGCGCCCTCCGCGGCGAGCTGGGGCTCGTCCACGACCGGGACGCGCTCCTCGAGCTCGCCGGGCGACCGCCGCGTTGGCTGCCCCGCTCCACGTGGGAGGCGCGCTACCGGTACCAGTTCGTCACGGTCATGAGCAACGTGATCCGTGGGCTGCGGGGAGTCCCGCCGCCGCTGGGGCTCGACCTGCTCGCCTCGCAACCGGCGCGCGACCTCCACCTCAGCTACCTCGAGAAGGTCTACGCGAAAGAGGTGAGCACCCTGGCCCTCGTCCGCGCGACGCGCGCCGCCCTCCGCCTCGCCGCGGCGTCGCCGCCGGGCGCGCCCTCCTTCCGCCTCCCCGCCGACCCCTGGGACCGGCGAGGGGCGCCCCTGCGCTACGCGCGCACGGGCCCGCGCAGCGCGAAGGTGTGGAGCGTGGGCGAAGACCAGCAGGACGACGGCGGCCGCGCCCCCGACCGCGGAGTGAACGAGGGCCCCGGCGCCCCGGGCACCGACGTCGTGGTGGACCTCGTGTGGCCCGAGGACTGATCCCGCTCAGGCGCTCAGCCGGCGCCCCTCCTCGTCGGGTCCCGTGCGCGGCTGCGCCGGCGGCAGCCCCGGGGCCGCGGCCCGGGCCGAGGCGGCGCGGTCCGCGGCCTCCCCCTGCCGCGTCGCCAGCTCGCTGGCGAGGAGCGCCCGCGTGGCCTCGTCGCTCAGCCCCAGCGCGCTCGCCTTCTCGAGCGCCTCGTCGGGCGACCAGCGCGCCTCGATCGCCGCGGCCAGCACCGCCAACAGCCGCGCGCGCCGGCCGCGGCCCGAGTGGAGCACGGCCGGCCGGCGGGCGGCGCGCAGCGCGTCGAGGCAGCGCTCGAGGTCGGCGCGGGCCGCCGGCTGCGGCGGGAGCGGGACGTGGGCGTAGTCCATGCCCTGGCGCCGGGCGCGCTCGCCCTCCTCGGCGCCCGTCCAGAACACCCCCTCCTCGTCGTCGCGCAGGTTGATCACGGCTCGGATCCCCCGGCGCGCCAGGGCGCGCAGGTCCCCCGGCTCGGGCTGGCTGGCGGCGCTCAGCCGATCGTCGACCTGCCACAGCTCCACGGACCCCTCCCTCCGGCGCGCGGCCAGACGCCTCGGGGCGGAACAAGCCGCGTGCCTGGTGCAGCCTCGCCACCCCCATCTCGGGACGCGATCGCGCATGCGACTAAGTGTCGCGGCGTCCGAAGCGGGCCACGAGCGCGGGCACGGCTGACGATCCCACACATTTCGTGCCCGTGCCCGTGCCCGT
>CAZMSZ010000578.1:0-3368 GCA_964569055.1 uncultured Planctomycetota bacterium
CGCCGAGCTCGAGCGTGACCTCCTGCCCGGGCGCGGCCGCGCGCCGCTCGGTGGCTTGAGCGAGCGCCCGCGCGGGCAGGGCCAGCGCGATCCCGAGCAGCGCGAGGGGGGCGAGCGAGCGAGGCATGAACGGCGAGCCTAACCGCGGCGAGCCGCCCGGTGCGGCCGCCCGCGCGGGCCCGTCCCTCGACCGGGCGCGCCGCCACCCCCGCGCCGCGCGGGTCCACCCACGCCCTACAATCGGCTCCCCGCTCGCGCGGAGGAGACGATCATGGAGCGCAAGAAGGCCACGGACTTCCCCCCCGAGGTGCTCGACCTGTTCGACCGCTACGTGCACGGGAGCATCGACCGGCGCGAGTTCCTGGCGCGCGCCGCGCGGTTCGCCGTGGGTGGGCTGACCGCGGCGGCCCTGCTCGAGAGCCTCGCGCCCGACTACGCCCTCGCGCAGCAGGTGAAGCCGGACGACCCGCGCGTGCGCACCGAGCGGGTGAAGGTGCCCTCCGCGCGCGGGCACGGGGAGATCGAGGGGCTGCTCGCGCGGCCCGCCGAGGCGAAGGGGAAGCTCCCGGGCGTGCTCGTGGTCCACGAGAACCGCGGGCTCAACCCCTACATCGAGGACGTAGCCCGCCGGCTGGGCGTGAAGGGCTTCCTCGCGCTCGCCCCCGACGGGCTGACCTCGGTCGGCGGCTACCCGGGCGACGAGCAGCAGGGGCGCGAGCTGCAGGCCGCGCTCGACAAGGACAAGCTGATCGAGGACTTCGTGGCGGCCGCCGAGTGGCTGCTCGAGCACCCTGACGGCAACGGCAAGGTGGGGGTGGTCGGGTTCTGCTACGGCGGGCTGGTGGCGAACACGCTCGCCTCGCGCGTCCCCGAGCTGGCGGCGGCGGTCCCGTTCTACGGGCGGCCGGGGCCGCTGGCCGACGTGCCCAAGATCCGGGCGCGGCTCCTGATCCACTACGCGGAGACCGACCCGCGCGTGAACGCGGCCTGGCCGGAGTACGAGGCGGCGCTGAAGGCGGCGGAGGTCGACTACACCGTGCACCGCTACCCGGGGACGCAGCACGGCTTCCACAACGACACCACCCCGCGCTACGACCCGGCCGCGGCCGAGCTCGCCTGGGAGCGCACCCTGGCGTTCTTCGCCGAGACGCTGCGGCCCTCGGCGGACCCCGCTGGTGAGGGCTCGCCGCGCTGAGTAGGGTGGCCGCACCGGAGGTGACCCGTGCGGCTCTCCCCCTCTCTCCTGGCGGCCGTGCTGCTGCTCGCCGCCGCGCCCGCCCGCGCCCAGGAGCCCGTCGACGCCGAGCGGCTGCAGCAGGCGATCGAGCGCGGCGTGACCTGGCTGAAGGGGCTCCAGCAGCCCGACGGCTCGTTCACGCTGCCGCCGGCGGCGGACACGCTCGAGACCAGCTTCCCGCTGGGCTACGGCTCGCTCGCCACCCTCACGCTCCTCAAGTGCGGGGTCCCGCCCGACGACCCCGCGATCGAGCGCGCGTTCACGCACCTGTACTCGCTCCCGCTGCGCAAGACGTACGAGGTCGCGCTGCTGGTGCTGGCGATCGAGGCCCGCTTCGCGCCGCCCGACGACGAGCTCGACGAGGGCTCCAAGAGCTACACCACCGTGGCGCGGCGGTTCTTCGGCAGGCGCGGGCGCAAGATCGACCGCGAGAAGGTGCAGGCTTGCGTCGCGTGGCTGCTGGCGCACCGCTCCAAGCAGTTCGACGGCGCCGGCTGGCGCTACCCCCAGGGCGAGATCGACCAGGACAACTCGAACACGCAGTACGCCATGCTGGCGCTCAAGGGCGCGCGCCGGCTCGGGGCCGAGGTGCCGCTCGAGGTGTTCGCCAAGGCGGCCGACTTCTTCGTGGCCCAGCAGGACGCCAAGGGGCCCGAGGTCCCCTGGTTCAGCGTCCCCGCCGCCGACGGCCCGATCTTCGAGATGCTCGGCGCCGAGAAGCGCGCCAGGGCGGTGCGCGAGCACGAGAAGAAGGAGCGGGCCCGCGCCACGCGCGAGCGCGGCAAGCAGGGCGGCGAGACCGCCGAGCGCGCTCGCCTGTTCGCCCGCGGCTGGAGCTACGAGCCGCGCGAGGTGAAGGAGCCTCCCCCCGAGGACCGCGAGGGCCCGCCGCCGCCCCAGACCGGCACCCGCGTCTCGACCGGCAGCATGACCAGCTCGGGCGTGGCCGCGCTGTGCATCGCCAAGAGCGAGCTCGAGACGACCCCGGCCCTGTGGCGCCCGCGCCAGGAGGCCGTCGAGAGCGCGATCCGCGACGGAGTGGCCTGGCTGGCCAAGTACTTCTCGCCGACCGACAACCCCCGCGCCGACGCCGGCCCCACGGGCTGGAAGTATTACTACCTCTACAGCGTCGAGCGCGCGGGCGTCCTCGCCGGCACCTACCGCTTCGGCAAGCACGACTGGTGGGAGGAGGGCGCCGCCCACCTCCTGACCCAGCAGGAGCAAGCGGGCACCTGGCCCGACGCCAAGGGCGTCTCCCGCCTCTCGCGCACCTGCTTCGCCCTGCTGTTCCTGCGCCGCTCCACCGTCCCGCTGATGCCGCTCCCGCCCAAGCGCGTCATGACCGGGGTCAAGCGGGGCTGAGGGTACGGCCGAACCTCCTCGTGATCCGCGTCGCCGAGCTGGGCCGTGCCCGGCGGTTCTACGAGGTGCTCGGACTCGAGCTGCACCCCGAGCAGCACGGCGCCGGCCCCGAGCACCTGTGCAGCGTCGTGGACGAGTTCACGTTCGAGCTCTACCCCCG
The DNA here is from genome assembly GCA_964569055.1 of uncultured Planctomycetota bacterium. Lineage (GTDB taxonomy): Bacteria > Planctomycetota > J058 > J058 > J058 > JAWLGW01. The sequence continues at coordinate 2,760 of CAZMSZ010000578.1, forward strand.
GTCGAACGCGGACGGTCCGACCACAGCAGTCCGGCTCGGGTTCAGCCTGCCCGCCTTCGCGCCCGATCTCCTCGCCAACTTGCGAGCGGCCGGCGGGGAGGTCCTCGCGGCGCCCGAGGACTCGCCGTGGGGACGGCGTGCGCTCGTGCGTGACCCCGACGGCCACACGGTCGAGCTCTTGGAGGTGCTACACGACCAAGGACCTCGACCGGCGTGACTCGATGAACAGGTAGCGCCAGGAAACGAAAGGAGCCGGAGGCGTGACCTCCGGCTCCTGTTGCGTTTCCGCGTTGGGCGATACAGGACTCGAACCTGTGACCTCCTGCATGTCAAGCAGGCACTCTAGCCAGCTGAGCTAATCGCCCTCTTGGAGGGTGCGGAGGATACCTCGGGCCCTGGGGTGGGTCAACGGGGACGTCCGGCGCGACGACGCGGCGGCTTGCGTGGGCAACACCGCAGCCAGCGCGTACGGTGCGGGCACGAGGCTTTGGGCGGGGACGGCATGGCGGCGAGCACGGAGTGGGTGGGGCCCGGAGAGGGCGTTCACCTGGTTCAGTTCTACGAGACCGACGACTTCCTCAGCGAGGCGGTGGCGCGGTTCGTGGAGCC
>CAZMSZ010000579.1:0-3365 GCA_964569055.1 uncultured Planctomycetota bacterium
AAGCGCTACTGCCACCTGCACCCCCACGTCGACCCCCAGACCCTGACCGAGGTGCTGACCACCCCGCCCAAGTACCTGCGCTGGTCGGGCAGCGACGTGTTCAACGTCTCGACCGAGGACGGGGTGCGCCAGAAGCTGATCGTGGAGACCAACTCCTGCCCCTCGGGGCAGAAGTCGTTCCCCGTGCTCGAGCAGCACCTCGAGGAGGCGGGCTACTACCGGCTGTTGATCCACACGTTCCTGCCGCTGGTGAGCCGCGACCTGCGCAAGGCGCAGAGCGAGGCGCCCGACGGGATCGTGGCCGTGCTCTACGACAAGAACGCCATGGAGTCGTCGGGCTACGCGCAGGTGCTCGCGACCTTGATCCGGCGCCCCGTCTACCTGATCCCGCTCACCGCCTCGGCGCCCGACGAGTTCGTGGAGGTCGACGACCGCGTGCTGTACGCCAAGCTCGACGGCACGCGGGTCCCGATCATCTGCGCGTTCCGCTACGTGACGCAGCGGCCGTGGACCCGGATCCCGATCAACCTCAAGACGCCGCTCCTCAACCCGATCGTGGCCTGCCTGGCGGGCGGGCGGAACAAGACGCTCGCCGCCAAGGCCTACGAGATGTTCAACGCCGAGTTCCGCCCGCGCGGGCTCGAGATCCTCACCCCGCAGACCTTCACCAACGTGCGCAAGGCGGAGGTCCCGTTCCTGGTGCGCCAGCTCGGGGGCAAGGCGGTGGTCAAGGTGCCCTACCTCAACGCGGGGCAAGGGATCCACACGATCGTCAACGAGGAGGAGCTCGCGCGGTTCATGGCCGCGGAGCACCGCTACGCCGAGTTCATCGTCCAGCAGCTCGTCGGGAACTTCCGCTGGTCCTCCACCTCGCCCCGCGGCAAGGTGTTCAACATCGGGACGGTGCCCGACAAGAAGGAGCGGATCTACATCTTCGACGTGCGGATGATGGTCGCCTGGCAGGGGGAGTGCTTCGGCCCCATGGCGATGTACGCCCGCCGCGCGCCGCTCCCCATGGCGTCCGAGCTCGAGCCGGGCGCAGACTCGTGGGGCGTGCTCGGGACCAACCTCTCCAAGAAGGTCGGCGACGAGCAGTGGGACACCGAGCCCAAGCGCCTGCTGATGATGGACCGCAAGGACTTCGACCGCCTCGGCCTGGGGCTGGACGACCTGATCGAGTGCTTCGTGCAGGCGGTCTGCGCCAACCGCGCGATCGACGACCTGGCGCAGCGGCTGGTCAAGCGCAACGGGGGCTTCCGCCGCGAGCTGTTCCGCTCGCTCAACAACGACGAGGCGCTGCTGGCGGAGGTCCGCGAGGTGTGAGCTCGTCGCGTCGGGCGCTTGAGGTAGCCTTGTCCGCGACATGACCGGCAGCAAGAAGAGCGGGGCGTTCAAGCGGGGCGAGGCGCTCGAGGCGCGACCGATCCGCCTCGAGGAGCTGCAGCCCGGGAGCCGCTCGGACCTGCGCCTCCCGATGTACCAGGACGCGCTCGGCATGGCGGTCCGCGTGCCGTTCGTGGTGGTGCACGGGCGGCACCCGGGCCCGGTGCTCGGGATCTCGGCCGCGATCCACGGCGACGAGCTCAACGGGATCAAGATCATTCACAGCGTGCTCGAGCAGGTCGACCCCGACGCGCTCCATGGGGCGCTGATCTGCGCGCCGGTCGCCAACGTGCCGGCGTTCCAGGCGGGGCAGCGCCGCTTCCCGATCGACGACCGCGACCTCAACCACGTGTTCCCGGGGCGGGCCGACGGCAAGCCCTCGGAGCAGTACGCGCGCGCGTTCCTGACCACGTTCCTGACGCCGCTCGACTACCTGATCGACATCCACACCGCGAGCGAGGGGCGGGTCAACTCGCTCTACGTGCGGGCCGACCTGCACTCGCCGGCCGCGCGCGACATGGCGCTGCTCATGAACCCCGAGATCATCCTGCACGGGCGCAGCGGCGACGGGACGCTGCGCAACGCGGCCCGCGTGCAGGAGGTCCCGGCGATCACGGTCGAGGCCGGCAACCCGAGCGTGTTCCAGGGGCGGATGGTGCTCGAGGGCGAGCTGGGGGTGCTCAACATCATGCGCGCCCTGCGCATGATCCACGGCGAGCAGGAGCGGACGATCGACCGCCGCCCCGTGATCTGCAGGGCCTCCAAGTGGCTGCGCACGACCGCCGGCGGGCTGCTCGAGACGCGGTTCGAGCTGTGCGAGCGGGTCGAGAAGAAGCAGCTGCTCGCCGAGATCACCGACCCGTTCGGCTACCCGATCCGCACCTACATCGCACCGCAGGAGGGGATCGTGATCGGCAAGACCGCGGGGCCCCTCGCCGTCCCGGGGACGCGCTACTGCCATCTCGGCCTGATCGGCGAGCCCGCGCCGCCCAAGCACGCGACCCCCCCGGGCCGGCTGACCGAGCGGATCGTCGCGGAGGAGGGGTCGGGCGCGCGCCGGCGCGCCACGCCGCTCTCCACCCCGAGCCCGGACGAGCTGCCCGAAGGGGAGCCCTGGTGAGGTTCTGGCTGCTGTCGCACCTCGAGGGCTCCCCCGGCAACCGCCTGGTGCTGGAGGCCGCGGCCCGAGCCGGCCACGAGGCCCGGCTGGTCCACCCCGGCCACCTGAGCGTGGTGATCGACGGCGGCGGCGGTGCGCCGCGCGTCCTCGACGGCGACGGTCCGGCGTCCTTGCCCGAGCTGGTGTTCACGCGTCTGGGCAGCTCGGCGTCGGCCGCCGCCCTCGACACGCTCGACGTGCTCGAGCGCTGCGGAGTGCCGTGCGTCAACCACGCCGCCGCCCTACGGCAGACCCGCGACAAGGCGCGCGCCTTCGTGGCGCTCGCGGCCGCCGGCCTGCCGCTCCCGCCGACGGTCCTGCTGGGACGCGACACCTCGGCCAAGGCGGCCGCCGAGCGGCTCGGCCCGCCGCCCTGGGTCGTCAAGCTCCCGCACGGCACCCAGGGCATGGCCGTCACCCAGGTCGGCTCGCTGCCCGCCCTGCGCTCGCTGGTCGACATGCTGCGCGGGCTCGAGCAGCGGATCGTCCTGCAGCACCTGATCCCCGAGGCCAAGGGGGTCGACGTGCGCGTGCTCGTGCTCGGCGGCCGCGCCGTGGCCGCCATGCGCCGCACCGCCCAGGGCGACGAGTGGCGCAGCAACCTCCACCGCGGCGGCCAGGCCGTGGCCGAGGCGCTGACCCCCGAGCTGCGCGAGGTCGCCGAGCGCTCGGCGGCCGCGCTCGGCCTCGAGGTGGCGGGCGTCGACCTGTTGCCCTCGGAGCCGGGCCCCGTGGTGTGCGAGGTCAACGGCTCCCCGGGCCTGGAGGGCCTCGAGCAGGCCACCGGCCGCGACCTCGCGAGCGAGCTGGTGGCGACCCTGGC
>CAZMSZ010000580.1:0-3359 GCA_964569055.1 uncultured Planctomycetota bacterium
TCGGAGTCGGAGTCGGAATCGGAATCGGAGTCGGAGTCGGAGTCGGAGTCGGAGTCGGAACGGAAGGGCTCGTCAGCCGAAGAATCGCCTACGCATCCTTTTCGCCTCACCCCCGGGCCCGTACAGTGAGCGCCCTCATGGCCGCGACCTTCTACCTCAAGCCGTCTCGCATGCGCGCCTCGCTCCGGCGGCATCCGTGGGTGTACGGGAACTCGGTCGCGAAGGTGGAGGGCGAGTACGCCGACGGCGAGGCGGTGCTGGTGCGGGGCGTCGACGGGCGGTTCCTCGCGCACGCCTACGTCAACGACCGCTCGCGGCTGCGGCTGCGGCTGGTCAGCTTCGAGCGTGAGGCCCTGCCCGAGGCGGAGCTCCTGCGCGCGCGGGTGCGGGAGGCGGTGCGGCTGCGGCAGGACGTCCTCCGCCTGCCGGAGCGGGCCGACGCCTACCGGCTGATCCACAGCGAGGGGGACGGGCTGCCGGGCCTGGTCGTCGACCGCTACGGCCCGGTGCTCGCGCTCTCCTCGACCTGCCTGGGGACCGACCTCCGCCTGGAGCCGATCCTCGACGAGCTCGAGGCGCAGCTCGCCCCGCGCGCGATCGTGGAGCGAGGGGCCACACCGGCCATGCGCGAGCGCGAGGGGCTGCCGCCCGAGCGCGGCGTGCTGCGCGGCGCGCTGCCCGAGGGCCCGCTGTGGGTCACGATCGACGGGGTCCGGCTGCGGGTCCCCCTCGAGGGGCAGAAGACCGGGCTGTTCCTCGACCAGCGCGAGAACGTGCGGCGCGTGGCCTCGCTGGCGCGTGGGCGGCGCGTGCTCGACCTGTGCTCCTACGTCGGTCCGTTCAGCCTGGCCTGCGCGCGCGAGGGGGCGGCCTCGTGCCTGGTGGTCGACAGCAGCGCCGAGGCCCTGGCGCAGGTCACGGCCAACGCCGCCGAGAACGGGCTGGCGGAGCGGCTCGAGACCCGACGCGGCAGCCTGTTCCAGGTCGCGCGCGAGCTCGCCGAGGCCGGCGAGCGGTTCGAGCTGATCGTGCTCGACCCGCCCAAGTTCGCCAAGAAGGGCAAGGACCGCGACGCCGCGCGCCGCGGCTACCTCGAGGCGAACCAGCTCGCGCTGCGGCTCCTCGCGCCCGGCGGGCTGCTGCTCACCTGCTCGTGCTCGCACCACGTCGACCTCGAGGCGCTCGAGGAGGTGGTGCGCGACGCCGCCACCCGGGCGGAGGTCCGGCTCAAGGTGCTCGACCGGAGCGGCGCGGGAGCGGACCACCCCGTCGACGTCCACTGCCCCGAGGGGCGATACCTCAAGGCGCTGCTGCTGCAGCGCGCCGAGAGCTGAGGAGGGCCCATGCCCCGCGCCGCGACCCACAGCTCGACTGCGCCGCGCCTCGCGATCGCGCTGCTCGCCTTGCTCGCGACGCACGGCTGCGCGGCCACGCCCGTCCCGGCGCCCGCGGGCGACGTCGACCGCCGCGCGGTCTACCAGCAGATCGCCAACGTGCTCCCGCGCGCGCACTTCGGCTGGGGCGAGCCGCCCGGTGTGATCGAGATGGCCGCGAGCACTCGCGCCGACGGGCCGCCGCCGACGCCGCCCCCGCTCATCGCCAACGAGCGCGGCTTCCGCGTGGTCGCGCACGTCTATCGCCCGCGGGACGCCTGGATCCCCTACGGCGCGATCGAGGCCGTGACGAGCGAGTGGAGCGCGATGCCGAACGTGCTGTTCGCGGCCCTGCCGGTCCTGCCGCTGCAAGCCCGCCGGCTGACGGTGGTGTTCGACGCGGCGCAGGTCCCGAGCCTGCGCGAGAACCTGCTCGCCGACGCCAAGCGGCTCGAGGCGATCAGCCGCGAGACCGGCGTGGCCGGCCCCTGGGTGTTCGCGCAGCAGGTCCGCGCCGAGCTCGAGGCCGCCGAGGCGACCCACGGCCCAGGACGCATGGCGCTCCACATCGACTTCATGGTGCCGATCCCCGCGGTGATCCCCTGGCGCGGGGAGGACTGGCGCACCGGCGAGGCGTTCGCCTGGGCCGCCGCCAACCCGAACGCGCCCGAGCTCGAGCCCCTCGAGCCCGTCGCCCCCGCGGCGAGCGCCGGGGAGTGAGCCGCTGTTGACGTTGCCGTGACGCGCGGGCGCCAACGTCGACCTCGTCCGCGCGTAACACCGGCCTCTCGGAGGCGCTCCCCGCATGACCCCGGCCACCCGCGCCTCGCGCGCGTTCCTTCCCGCGCTGTTGGCGCTCCTGCTGCTGCCGCAGCTGGCTCCGGCCCAGCCGCTGCGGCGTCGCCCGCGGCTCGACGGCGAGGGCGCGCGCGCCGAGCGGGTGCTGTCGCTGCTCGGTCCCGAGCACCTGCTGCGCGAGGCGTGGCGCGTGACCAAGGGCCACGTCTATCGGCGCGACCTCGCCGACTGGGACGCGCTGCTGGCGCGCCACCTGCCGCGCGCGGCGGACGCGCGCAGCCCCGAGCAGGTCTACGCGGCCGTCAACGAAATGCTCGGCGAGCTCGGGGTGTCGCACCTCGTCCTGGTGGGCCGCGGGGTGTGGGAGCGCGAGCTGGCGCAGGAGTTCGACGGCCGGCCGCGCGCCCGGGCGGGCTTCGAGCTGGTGGAGCTCGAGGGACGGCTGTTCGTGGACGGCCTGGTCGAGGGCGGACCGGGCGAGCGCGCGGGCCTGCTCGAGGGCGACGAGGTCGTCGCGATCGAGGACCTTGCCGCGCGCGAGAGCCCGCGCCTGGAGGGCGCGGGGCACGACCCCGGCCTGCCCGGGCCGCCCGGCTACTCGCTGCGCGTGGCGAGCGGCGAGCGGCTGTCGCTGGTGGTGCGGCGGCGGGCGGACGAGGCGCCGCGGGCCGTGGTGCTCGAGCCGTTCGCGATCACGCTGGCGCAGGCCAGCCGCAACTCGGCGCGCGTGGTCTCGGTCGAGGGGAGCGCGGGGCCCGTGCAGGTGGGCGTGCTCCACCTGTGGCACGTGATCCGCCGCGAGATGCTCGAGCTGACCCGCGAGGCGCTGCGGGGCCCGCTCGCCGGGGCCGACGCGCTGGTGCTCGACGTGCGCGGCCGCGGCGGCTCGGCGCAGGTGGTGCAGGGGCTGCTGCGGCTGTTCGGGGGCCGGCGCCGCGCGTGGAACAAGCCGGTGGTGTGCCTGATCGACGGCGGCACTCGCAGCGCCAAGGAGATCCTGGCCTGGCACTGGCGCGAGCGCGACCTCGGTCCGCTCGTCGGCGCCACCACCCAGGGCGCCTGCCTGGGCTGCGGCTTCTTCGAGCTGTCGGACGGCTCGATCCTGGCGCTCCCGCTGGTGGACGTGCGCCGGCTGACCGGCGGCGAGCAGCTCGAGCGCGTGGGGGTGGAGCCCACCGTCCCGGTCGC
>CAZMSZ010000581.1:0-3354 GCA_964569055.1 uncultured Planctomycetota bacterium
CGCGTCCTCCCCGAGGTGCTCCGCGTGCTTCAGCCCGGCGGGCGGCTGCGGGCGCGCCTCCCCGACCTCGAGCGCGTGATCGCCGACTGGCGCGCCGGCCGCGCGGACGACGAGACCACCGCCCGCCGGCTCCACGGCCGACAGGACTACCCCGAGAACACCCACCTCTGGAGCTACACCGAGGCCTCCTTCGCCCAGCTCCTGCAGGCGGCCGGCTTCGTGGACGTGCGCCGCACCGGGAGCGCGCAGTGGAACATGGAGCTCGAGGCCCGCCGCCTCGACCCCGGCACGCTCCGCCGCCTGCTCGTGGTCATGGACGAGGGGATCGGCAACATGGTCCTCCTCACCCCGACCCTGCGCGCCCTGGCCGAGCTCTGCCCGCAGGCCGAGCTCCACGTGCTGGGCCGCCGCCCGGCGCTGGACGTGATCGCCGGGTGGGAGCTCGTCGCGCGCGCGATCGGCCCCGACGAGGCGCTGGAGCCGCGCTACGACCTCCTCCTCGCGACCGGCTGGCGCCACTCGGTGCAGGAGCGGCTGCGCGGGGTCGCCTTCACGCACCCGCCCCGCCTGGCGCCGAGCCTCCGCGTCGACCTCCACGAAGCCGAGCAGCACCTCGCCCTCGCGCGCGGGCTCGGCTTCACCGGCCCGCTGCCCCCGCCCTACTGCGCCGCGGCCACGGGCGAGGTCCTCTCCGGCCCTCGCCCGCGGGTCGGCCTCGCGCCGGCCGCCGCCCACGGGCCCGGCTGGGAGAAGAAACGGTGGCCGCACTACCCCGCCCTCGCCGAGCGGCTGCTGGTCGAGGGGTGCGCCGTCCACGCCTACGGCGATCGCCGCGACGCGGAGCGTCTCGCGCTCCCGAGCGCCGTCAGCGATCTGCGCGGCGCGCTCGACCTCCCGCGCACCGCCGCCGTGCTGCGCGAGCTCGACCTCCTCGTCGCCAACGACTGCGGGCTGGCCCACATGGCCGCCGCCCTCGGCACGCCCACGCTCGTGCTGTTCGGCCCGACCTCCCTCGTCAAGAACCGCCCCTTCGGCGAGCGGGTCGAGGTCCTCGGCCTCGAGCTGCCCTGCTCCCCCTGCCAGGGCACCGATCGCTGGCGCACCTGCCGGGCGTTCGAGTGCCTGGCCGGGCTCACCGTCGAGCGGGTGCTCGAGCGCGCGCTGGCCCTCCTGGCCGAGCACCCCCCGGCCCGCGCGTGAGCCAGGACGCCATCGCCCGCTACCGCGCCTACTGGGCCGAGCGCGCTCGGCGCTGCGGCGAGCAGACCGTCGGCCACGCCGCCCACGACGCGCGCGCGTTCGCGCGCAGCAGCGAGGCCCTCGAGAAGCTGATCTTCCCCGCCCTCGCGCCGCTCCTCACCCCGAGCGACCGGCGCGGGCTCGACCTCGGCTGCGGCTGGGGGCGGTTCACCGCCACCCTGGCGCGGACGCTGGGCGGCTCGGCCGTTGGGCTCGACATGACCGCCGAGCTGCTCGCCCTCGCGCGACCGCAGCCCGGGGTGACGTTCGCGCTCTGCCCGCCCGAGGAGCCCTTTCCGCTCGCGGCCTCGAGCGTGGACGTGGTGTTCACCTGCACCGTCCTCCAGCACGTGGCGGTCGAGCGGGCGCTCGTCCACCTCCGCGCCGAGATCGAGCGCGTGCTGCGGCCCGGGGGCCTCCTGGTCCTGTTCGAGAGCGTGGCCCGCCGGCCCGACACGCACCACATGCGCTTCCGCAGCCCCGAGGCCTACCGGGCCCTGTTCTCCTGGGCCGCGCTCGAGGAGCGCGCGAGCGCCGAGCTCGAGGGCGAGCGCCACGCGCTCCTCGCCGGCCGGCGCGCGCTCTCGCTCGGCTGAGGCGCACACCCGCGTCCCGTCTCGTCGCCGAACGAGGCGGTGGGCGGCCCCTGCGACCCTGAGGTCGTCCGCCCTGGAGGATCGCTCATGCGCGTTCTGTTCGACGCTCGCCCCGGCGACGCGTGCCTGACCGGGATTGGCCGCTACGCCCGCACGATCGCGCAGGTCCTGCGCGCCGGCGTCCCCGGCCACACCGTGGCGATCCTCGCCCGCCAGGGCGACGTGCGGCTGCGCGCGCGCTGCGCCGAGGAGGAGGCGCTCGAGCTGCCGACCGTTCTCCGGCGCGAGCGGATCGACCTGTTCCACTCGGCCCTGTTCCACCTGCCGCCGCTCCTCCCCTGCCCGGCGCTGATCACACTCCACGACGCGATCCCGCTCGTGCGCCCCGAGCTGGCGAGCGCGGGGTTCCGCGAGCTGTTCGAGCGCAGCGCCCGCGACGCCGCCGCCCGGGCCGCCGCGGTGGTGTGCCCCTCCGAGAGCGCGCGGCGCGACCTCACCACGCACCTCGGCCTCGCGCCCGAGCGCGTGCAGGTCGTCCCCGAGTGCCCCGCCCGCTGCTTCCTGGGCGAGCCCGTGAGCGGCGGCCCGGACGAGCGCGGTGAGCCGCTCCCCGCGGCGCCGTTCTTGCTTGTGGTCGGCTCGCTCGAGCCCCGCAAGAACCCGGGCGTGGTCCTGAGCGCGCTCGCGCTCCTCCCGCCGGACAGCAGGCCGCAGCTCGTGTTCGCGGGGCCGTTCGCCGGCTACGACCTCATGGGCGAGGTCGCCGCGCGCGGCCTGGGGCGCTGGGTGCGCCCGCTCGGCCCCGTGGCCGACGCGCAGCTCGTGCGGCTCTACCGCGGCGCCGCCGCCGTGGTCGTCCCGAGCCGCTACGAGGGGTTCGGGTTGCCGGTGATCGAGGCGTTCGCCTGCGGCGCGCCGGTCGTCGCCGCCCGGGCCGGCTCGCTCCCCGAGGTGCTGGGCGAGGCCGGCCTCGCGTTCGACCCCGAGGACCCGGGCGAGCTCGCGACACGCCTCGAGCTCCTGCTGGGCGATCCGGCCGGCGCGGCCCGGCTGGCCCGCGCCGGGCGGGAGCGGCAGCAGGCCCTGTTCAGCGAGGAGGCCGTGCGCGCGGCCTCGATCGCGCTCTACACGCGCCTGGAGGTGACGTCGTGAGGATCGTCCTCGACTGCCGCTCCGTGTTCCCCGGCATGGGCGGGATCGGGCGCTCCACCGCCTGCCTCGCCCGCGAGCTGCCCGCGGCGCTCGGGCCCGAGCACGAGCTGGTGCTGCTCCTCGGCGCGCGCCGACCCGCCGAGCCCCTGGCCCACGGCCCCAACGTCCGCGCGCTCCCGAGCGAGGCCGCCATGATCGACCCCGCCTTCGAGCAGCTCCGGCTCCCGGCGCTCCTGCGCGAGCTCGAGGCCGACGTCTACCACGGGACCTGCTTCGCCGTGCCGCTGGCGGCGAGCGCGGTGGCCCGGGTCGCCACGGTCCACGACGTGGTGTTCCGCCGCCGCCCCGAGCTGGTGGCGGGCTCGCT
>CAZMSZ010000582.1:0-3320 GCA_964569055.1 uncultured Planctomycetota bacterium
ACGAGGTGGTCAAGGAGCTGATCCGGCGGGCCGCCCTCGCGGTGCTCGAGGCGGAGGCCTTCGGCGCCGTGCGAGCGGTGGCGGCGAAGTAGCGGCTACTTCGCCGGCGCCGCGAGCAGCTCCTCGATCTTGCCCGCCATGCTGGCCGGGGTGGTCGTGGGGGCGTAGCGGTCGACGACCGCGCCGTCGCGGTCGACGAGGAACTTGGTGAAGTTCCACTTGATCCCCTCGCTCCCGAGGATGCCCTTCGCCTCGCGCTTGAGCAGCGCGAACAGGGGGTGGGCGCCCTCGCCGTTCACCTCGATCTTGGCGTGCATGGGGAAGCTGACGCCGTAGTTCTTCTGGCAGAACGCGGCGATCTCCTCCTCGCCGCCCGGCTCCTGGTTCCCGAACTGGTCGCAGGGGAAGCCGAGCACGACCAGGCCCTGGTCCTTGTGCTTGCGCCACAGCTCCTCGAGCCCCTCGTACTGCGGCGTGAACCCGCACTGGCTCGCGGTGTTCACGATCAGCAGCACCTTGCCGCGGTGCTCGGCGAGGGTCGTGGTCTTCCCGTCGATCGTGGTGACCTCGATCCCGTAGAGGTCGTCGCTCATGGCTCCTCCGTTCGGCGGCGCATGGTAACGGCGCTCCCCGTCCCGGGCGAGCGGCGCCGGGTCGCCCCCGCCGATCAGGAGCGCGCCGCCGACCCCGAGCCCGAGCGCGGCGGCGGCGAGCAGCACGATCAGGGCGGCGCGGCGACGGGTCATGGGGCTCCTCCCCTCGGATTGTAGTTCCCGCGGCGGCGCCGGGCCGCTCAGGGATGGCTGAGCTCGGCGTCCCACTCGGCGCGCCAGCGGCCGCGCAGGAGCAGGCTCGGGATCACGCGCTCGGTCGAGACGGCCGAGAGCACGCGCTCGACCGAGAGGCGCGCCAGGAAGCCGGCCAGGCGGCCGCCCATGAGGTAGGGGCCGAGGTGGAGGTAGCGTCCCTCGGCGCGCACGCCCTCGGGCCCCGGCACGAGCACGGTGCGGCGCGGGGTGGGCACGTACTCCTGCAGCACGTGCGGCCCGCCCATGCGCCGCTCGACCTCGCCCGCCCACCGATCGGGCGGGGTCTCGATCCCGAGCAGGACGTCGCGCCCCTCGTAGCCCTCGGTCGGCTTGAGCACGAACCGCTCGCGCTCGGCGACGGCGAGCTGCGCGAGGTCGTGGGAGCGGTCGTGATAGAGCGCGGGGCCGGGGCGCATCAGGCGGGTCCAGGGGATGTGCGCGTCGATCAGGGCCCGCTCCTCCATGCCGAACGCGCTGCGCCAGCGCTCGTCGGTCAGGAACGCGAACAGCCGCTTGGAGTGGGCCACGTCCGAGGCGAACGGCCCGAACAGGACCACCGCGCCGGCGCGGTAGGCGGCGATCAGCGGCTCGAGCGCGGCCGCGCGCTCGGCGAGGTCGAGGGTGGTGAACCGGCGGTAGACGAGGTCGATCGGGGCCCCGTCGCCGCGGAGCGCCTCCCCGTCCCAGCTCAGCGCGCTCGGCTCGACCAGCCGAGTCGGCAGCTCGTGCGCCGCGAGGGCCTCGGCGAGCTGGACCTGCTCGCTGCGGGTCGGGACGCTGGCCCAGTCCACGATCGCGACCCGCGGCGGCGGAGCGTCGGTCCCGCGGGCCTGCGTCCAGGCGGCCCGCAGCGCCACGGCCAGGGCCTCCACCGGACGGAGCGGCTCGGCCGGGTGGCGCTCCAGGAGCTGGCCCGCCAGGGGGAGCTCGCGGTAGAGCGCGCTCAGCCGCTCGCTGAGCACCAGCCCGGCGGTGCCGTGGGTGTTGAGCTCGATGAACTTGGCGGAGCGCCCGTTCCAGTGGCAGTCGAAGCGCGCGACCTGCGCCAGGGGGCGGAAGCCCGGCTCGGTGCAGGCGAGCTCCTCCACGACGGCGGGCAGCGCGAAGTAGGCCCGCACCGCGGGGCTGCTGCGGTAGAGCTCGACCACCCGCTCGATGAGCCGCAGCAGGCCCTCGGCCACCCAGCGCAGGTAGCGCTCGTCCTCGGGGGCGAGGGCCAGCGGGAAGGCGAGCACGTCGTAGGGGGCGTCGCCGTAGGTCAGCCCGGCCGCCGCGACGCCCGCCGCGAGGTCGCGCTCGTCCTGCAGCGCCTCCTCGGGCCAGCTCGTGCTCTCGACCAGGAGGTCGCGGTAGAAGTTGCGCGCCTCGGGCGCGAGGGCCGCGAGGTCGAGCACCGCGTCGGGCTGCTCGGCGGTGGCGGCGACCGACTCGACCGGCTCGAGCGCAGGCGAGGTCGCGACGGCGACGGCGGCGTTCGCGCCGAGCCACTCGGCGAGGAACGGCTCGAGGGTCGCGCCGAGGAGCGCGCTCGCGGGCCGGCCGACCAGGTCGGCGGGGGCGTGGTGCGCGAGCAGGTAGCGGCCGAGGTGGAAGCCGAGGTAGTAGTCGCAGCAGTCGGGCGAGCCGGGGGCCACGCTCTCCTCGGCGTAGAACGTGCGGTAGCTCTCGCCGCGCCGGAGGGCCTCCAGGATCCGGTCGGCGATCACCCGCCGGTTGCGCTCGCACCAGGCGTAGTCGTCCTCGTCGAAGAACACGTAGCGGCGCGCCTGCTTGCCCGGGTAGGCGCGCTCGGAGAACGAGGTCGCGAGCGCCTCGCTCACGAAGTGCTCGCGGAAGGGGTAGCGCGCCACGAAGTCGTCGTGGCTCATGGCCGACCAGCCGCCGTAGTCGACCTGCACCTCGGGGGTCGGGTCGCGCAGGGCGTGGGTCAGCTCGTGGGCGAGGATCACCTCGAAGTGATCGACGTCGGCCAGGGCGGCCGGGTGGTCGAGGGCGACGAACACCGTGTTGCGCCCGCGGTCGAACCGGCTGTAGCCCTCGGGCCGCCGCAGCCCCGCCACCAGCACCACGTCGCAGTCGGGGCGGCGGCCGTAGACGTCGGCCACGCGCGCCAGGATCGCCTCGGCCCGGCGCGCGTGATCGAGCCCGTCGAGCCGCCGCAGCGCGCCCTGCGCCTGCGCGAGCGTGGGGCCCGCCCCGATCCCGGCCCACAGCCGCTCCATGTCGGAGAGCAGCGGCCCGAGCGGCCCCTCCGCCTCGGCGTCGAGCCAGGCCCAAAAGCGCGAGCGGAAGTCGCGGTCGGAGCGCGCCGAAGCCACCAGCCGCGCCAGCACGGGGACGAGGTCGACGACGGCCACGCGAGCGCCCTCCAGGAGCCCGCAAGAAGCTACCCCGGCGCCGCTCGGCCGCGGTAGGTCGAGCCATTCGTCGAATCAAGGCCAGGACGGGCCACGAGTTGGGCGACGGATCGGAGGGCGGGCGGACCGTTTCCGTCCCGCTGCGCAAGGCAAC
>CAZMSZ010000583.1:0-3275 GCA_964569055.1 uncultured Planctomycetota bacterium
AGCGGCGACGAGGGCGAGCGAGGGCGCGGTCCGGTTTCGAGACAGTAGACGCAGCCTGAGCTGCGATTACGTTGACGAGCACGAGCACGAGCACGGACGAGCACGGGCACGAGCACGAGGTCGATCGCTACGCCACTTCGCCAAGCGCTAGATCGCCGGCTCCGCCGGCGCAGGGCGTTCGACGGCCGCAATCGCCCCTGCCGCCCACTACCGCCGCGGCTGCTTGCTCAGGACGTACAGCAGCTGGCGCGCGGCGAGGCGGCCCAGGACGCCGGCGTGCTCGCGGCGGAGCTCCTGCCGCCAGGTGTGGTTGGTCGGCTGGTCGAGCTCGACCGAGGTCACGAGCCGCAGCCCCTCGGCGCCCGGCTCCGTCGCCTCGAGCTCGACGACCCCCGCGATCACCAGCGGCAGCTCGGGGGCGGCGGGGTCGGCGTGCGGGCGGTCCTCCAGCGTCAGGGTCACGCGGACGTGGAGGGCCTCGCCGCCCTCCGCGGCGGTCTGGACCAGCGGCGAGGGGGGCTGGAACAGGTTCTCCTCGAAGCGCAGCCGAAACGCCTCCAGCTCGGCGGGGGCGATCTCCTCATCGCCGAGGAGCGCGACCACCGCGACCGAGGCCTTGGCGCCCCGGAAGCGCTCGGGATAGGACCAGGCCGCGGCCGGGACCTCGATGTTCGGCTGGATCGCGCGGGGGACGGCGCGCTCGGGGCGGGGCTCCTCCTCGGGAGTGCTGGAGCAGGCGGCGAGCAGCAGGGCGCAGGCGACGAGCGTCGAGCGGGTCACGGGGGCCTCCTTCCGCGGCGAGCGCTCGGGGAGTCTATCCGCGCCGAGCGGGCCGCGCGGCCCGCGGACCGCCGACCTCTCAGCCGACGAGGCCGCGTTAGACTGGCGCGCGCATGGAACCCCACGCGCAGGACCTCCTCGACGTCAGCGTGCTGGTCCCCGTGCACGACGAGCGGGAGAACCTGCCGCGCTTGCTCGAGGAGCTGTTGATCACCTTCGACGCCCTCGAGGGCGTGCGCTGGGAGGTGGTGCTGGTCGACGACGGCTCCCGCGACGGCTCGCAGGAGGTGCTGGGTCGCATGGCGGCCGCGCGCCCCGACGTCGTGCGAGTGATCGAGCTGCGCCGCAACTACGGCCAGACGGCCGCCCTCGACGCGGCGCTGCGGCACGCGCGCGGGCGGGTGCTGGTCCCCATGGACGCCGACCTGCAGAACGACCCGCGGGACATCCCGCGCATGCTGGCCGAGGTGGCCCGCGGCGCCGACGTCGTCTCGGGCTGGCGCCGGCGGCGGCGCGACCCGTTCCTCAGCCGGCGGCTCCCCTCGCGAGTGGCCAACCTGCTGATCGCGACCCTCACCAAGGTGCCGATCCACGACTTCGGCTGCACGCTCAAGGCCTACCGGCGCGAGGTGCTCGAGGGCGTGCGGCTGTACGGTGAGATGCACCGGTTCATTCCGGCCTACGCGCTGTGGCGCGGCGCGCGGGTGGTGGAGCTGGAGGTGAACCACCGACCGCGCACGTGGGGTCGCAGCAAGTACGGGATCACGCGCACGGCCCGGGTGGTGCTCGACCTCGGCACCGTGCTGTTCCTGCAGACCGGCTACGCCGCGCGGCCGATCCACCTGTTCGGCGGCGTCGGCCTGACCATGATCGCGACCTCGCTGGTCCTGGCGGGCTACACGCTCTACGAGAAGTACGCCTTCGGGACGTGGGTGCACAAGAACCCGCTCGCGGCGCTGGCGGCGGTGATCCTGCTGCTCGGCGCCGGCGCGATCGCGCTCGGCCTGGTCGCCGAGCTCCTGTCGCGGATCTATCACGCCACCGCGAGCGACCCGTACGCCGTGGCCGGCGGGCGCAACCTGCCGGGCCTCACGTCCCCCGAGGATTCCCGCGCCCTCTCGCCGGCCCTGATGCGGCTCGCCGACGCCGAGCCCGCGCCACCACCGGCCTGAGCGGCGCTCCGGAACGAAAAAGCCCCGGCCGACCTGCCGGGGCTCGTTTCACTGCTCAGGAGAGGACTCGAACCTCCAAGGGGTTGCCCCCACTAGAACCTGAATCTAGCGCGTCTGCCAATTCCGCCACCTGAGCGAACGGCCGACAAGGTAACACCGCCCCTGGGGGGATGCCAGCCTCGAGCGCGGGCGCCGCTGGCGTCTCGTCGCCCGGCAGTAGAATGAGCGGCATGGCGAAGGCGAACGAGTCGCGCGGCGGGGTCAAGCCGATCGCGCGCAACCGCAAGGCGTTCCATGACTACGAGGTCCTCGAGCAGGTCGAGGCCGGCCTGGTGCTCCAGGGTTCGGAGGTCAAGTCGCTCCGCCAGGGGAGCGTCTCGTTCCAGGACGCCCACGCCCGCCTCCGCGCCGACGAAATGTGGCTGTACGGGCTGCACATCGCGCAGTACACCAACGCCTCGTGGACCAACCACGAGCCCACCCGCCCCCGCAAGCTGCTCCTCCACCGCAGCGAGATCCGCAAGCTCGCCGCCAAGATCGAGCGGCAGGGCCTGACCCTGGTCCCGCTCGACCTCTACTTCAAGAACGGGATCGCCAAGGCGTCGCTGGGCGTGTGCCGCGGGCGCAAGAAGCACGACAAGCGCGAGGCGCTGCGCAAGAAGCAGGACGCCCAGGCCATGGCCCGCGAGCGGCGCTGAGGACTCGCCGACGGTCGGGCGCGACTATAATGGTATGGAGTCGGGACCCGAGCGGCGGGCCCCGGTCGGAACGACGACCAACGGAAGACAGGGGGGCGATACGGCTTCGACCGGCTTCGGGAAGTCCAGGTTGCGTGCCGAGGTCCCCGGGTGGCCTCGTAAAACCCCGGGAAAAAGCATATCTGCCACTCCGCAGTATGCGCTCGCTGCGTAGCTAGAACCTACCAGCCCTGCCCGGAGCCCCCGCCCATGGGGCGCCGGTAGCAGGCCACAAGATGGGCTGGTCCCGACCCCGCGCCTCGGGGGGAAGGGACGAGAAAGCACCGAGGCTGGCTTCGCTGCGCTTCGTCCGTCGGGGCCGCGGGGCGAGACTTCACGACGGACTACGCACGTAGAAGCCTGAACGGAACGGGACCGGGACCCGGGTTCGACTCCCGGCGCCTCCAAACCCCCCGCACGACGGCCGCTCGACTCGATCGAGCGGCCGTCGTGGCTTTCTGGGGGCTCCGCCGGCTCTGCGCGCCGAGGGTGTCGTGTCGCATTGACCCTCGTGCTCGTGCTCGTTCGTGCTCGTGCTCGTGCTCGCTCCTCGCGAGGCGTGGTCGTGTATGGCCCCACAGCGTGA
>CAZMSZ010000584.1:0-3239 GCA_964569055.1 uncultured Planctomycetota bacterium
AGGTGGAGCGGGTCGTCGATCCCGTTGGCGGCGGCGATCACGCGCCACTCGGCCGGGTTCCCGTACTCCTTGCCCGCGATCCAGCTCAGGGTGTCGCCCTCCTTCACCACGCGCCGCTTGGTGTGGTCGGGCGAGTGGCGCGGGTTGCGCTGGAGCTGCTCCTCGGGCGGCGCGAACTCCATGAACTTGCAGTTGGCCACCGCGCGCACGGGCGTGCCGTCGTCGAGGAACATGGTGTAGCGGATCGCGAGCTCCTTGAGCACGCACTTGAACTGCAGCTTCTCGCCCCACACGAACAGGAGCACCGGCGGGCGGTGGGCCTCCTTGTTGACGAGCTGCATGATCTCGAGCTTGTCGGTCCACTGGCGGACGTTGCGGTCCTCCGCCTCGTAGGCGTCGAAGAACAGCTCGACGTTGAGGACCATCGGCATGCCGCTGGTCCACTCGTACTTGGGCGAGTCGAAGCCGTGGATGTGGTGCTCGGCCCAGGGGGCGACCTTGCTGAAGGTGTACTCTTTGGGGTTGAAGCAGACCTCGAGCTCGTTCCCGGAGTCCGGGTCGATCTCCTTGATCTTGGCCTTCACCAGACCCATTCCGACCTCCCTCCGCGGGCGCCGCCGCGGGGACTCCGCAATTCTAGTACAAACCGCCTCGGCGCTCACGCTCGATCATGAGCTCGCGCTTGATCTGGGCGTAGAGCTGGTTGACGAGCAGGCTCAGATCCTGAGGCGACGCCGAGAGATGCGCACTCTCGACCCCGCTGTCCCGGCTCGGGGCGGGCTCCCCGGAGTCGCCGTGGATGTCGACGTCGGCGACGGCCTTCCGCAAGGCCTTGGCCGCCCGGCTCTGAGCGCGCTCGGCCGCGCGGCCGCTCCCGCCCGCGCGCCGCGCCGGCCCGCGCCCAGGGTCGCCCGCGGCCTCCTCCGCCTCCGGGAGGGCGCTCGCCGCGCCGCCGACCCGGATCTGGGTCATGGGCGGGGTCGTCAGCCGCGGCGCGGACCCGCCGCCGCTCGAGCGGACGATCTGGCCGCGGGACCGACCGCCGCCGAGCCGACTCGGCGTGGCGCTCGCCGCGGCGTCGGTGGGCGCCGCAGCTCCGCTGGTGCCGACCGGGAGCGGGAGCGTCGCGCCCCCCGCCTCGAGCCCGCTCAGGCTGCGAGCGCTCACGCCGGCGCGGCCGTCGACCGCCGCCGCGAAGGCGCTCGAGCGGTCGCCGAGGCGACCCGGGCCGCCCAGGGCGGCCGTGGCCAGCGGCAGCCCGCCGGCACCGACCCAGCCCGCGAGGCCGTTCGAGCCGCTCAGCCGGGTGCCAGCAGCCAGCGGCCGGCCCGCCGGCCCGCCGCCGGCCACCAGGTCGAGGGCCGGGGCGTCCGCGCCCGACGCAGCGCGGGTCCCCTCGCCCGAGCGCTCGAGCCGGCCGAGCAGACGGACCAGCTGCGCCTCGCGGCGCTCGGCCGGGCTCGCCGCCGCGCCGACCGCGCCCAAGGCCGCCCGCCCGCCAGCGGGGAGGCGCACGCCGCCCGCGGAGCCGTCCTCGCTCCAGGCCACGGGCCAGGCGGAACCACGCGCCGCTCCGCCGAGCAGCCGCCCGACCTGCGCGCGCGTGAGGGACGCCCCGCCCCGCGCCGGCTGCGAGCCGTAGCTCACGACCGGCCGCGCACCCCACAGCTGCTGGTCGGCGAGCCGTTGCCAGGAGGGCGCCTCCACCAGCGTCCTCGCCGGCCCGTCGGCCCGGCCGCCCACGCGCAGCGCGCGGGTCGCCTCGCGCCGGTCCGCCGCGGCGAGCGCGCGGCCCATCCGGCCGCCGAACGCGTCGGCCGTGAGGCCCGGCACGATCCTCGGGCCCGCCTCGAAGGGCGAGGCCAGGTCGAGCGCCGACCGCAGCGCGCGCGGCGCGGGGCTCGCCGCGCCCCGCAGGGCGGCGGTCAGCCCCACCGCCGGTCGGGTCAGGTCATGCGCGGCCAGACCCTGCCAGCCGCCGGCGGCGCCGCCACGCACCAGCTCGCCCAGCCGGCCGTCGCCGGCCAGCGCCAGGGCGCTGCGCCCGCGCAGGGCCGTGGCCTGGCCCATCAGCGCTCGGCCGAGGTCGGCGCCAGGGGCCACACCGCGCGGCGGCAGCGAGGCGCGGCGCGCCGCGACCTCGCTCGGGAGCGCGCCGCTGAAGCCAGGGACGAAGCCCCCCGCCGACGTGACGCTCGCCGCGCCGGGCCCGCCGGCCGCGAAGGTGAAGGGTACGTCGCCGAGCTGGAGGCTCGCGTGCGCTCCGGCCGGACCAAACGCCGCGCCGCCCCAGTTCGCCTGGGCGAACGGAGCCGCGGAGCTCGCGAACGGGGCCGCGGCGCCGGCGAAGGCCGCGTCCAGGCCCGGGGCGAAGCCGGCGAAGCCGGCGCCCGCCCAGCCCGCCTCAGCGGCGAGCCAGGGCGCCCGCCGCAGGAGCGAGGAGCGCGGCGCCTGCAGCCCTCCGTCGCGCCCGAGGCGCCAGGCACCGAGCTCGTTCGCCAGCGCGCTCGGCGCGAAGCCGGGCGCCCCGGGGCCGGAGAACCCGAACGCGCCACGCGAGGAGGTGGGCACGGCGCCGCGCCCACCGCTCCGCACGAAGGCCCAGTCGCTCGGCGCGAGGTCAGCCCAGCTCGAGAGCGCCCCCAGCGCGGCGGGGCTCCCCGCCAGGCCGCCGTGGAGCGCGACCGGATCGAGCAGCCCGCTCGCCGGCGAGCGGTGGAGCCCCAGCGAGGCGCCGAAGGCCGCCGCCGCCGCCCGCCCGGGGAGGCGCAGCCCGCTCGGGCCGAGCAGCGGCCCCAGCACGGTGTCGCTCGCGAGGTCCGGCGTGGTGGGACGGAACCCGGCGCTCCCGAAGGGCGAACGCGCCGGCCGGCCCGCGCCGCTCGCCGCGCCGCCCGCCCAGGCGAAGTGCGACAGGCCGCCCAGGCTGCCCGTGAGGCCCGGCACGCCGCTGAATCCAGCGGACGATCCGCCGAGCGCCGCCCCGCCGACGGCGGGAGCCAGCAGGCCACCGGGTCCGAACGCCGCGGGCGCGACGCTCGCGGCGCGCAGCGCGCCGGCCGGCGCGCCGAGCGAAGAGCGGCCGAAGGTGGAGCGAGCGTCGAAGCCCGGCAGCCCGAGGCTCGGCGCGCGGAAGCCCGCGCCGCCGAAGCCGAAGCTCGGCGCGCCGCCGAAGCCGAAGCTCGGCGCGCCGTCGAACGCGAAGTCCGGCGCGCGCGAGCCTGCCGAGCGGAAGCTCG
>CAZMSZ010000585.1:0-3237 GCA_964569055.1 uncultured Planctomycetota bacterium
GTCGCATCCCGGCCAGGTCGCACGGCTTACGGCTCGACACCGTGCCCGTATCATGGGCTGCGCTGGCGACCGGGCCCTCGTCCGGTCGGAGGCGAGGAGATGCAGGAACCGGGAGTCGCGCCACCCCACGCCGACGAGCGGTCCGCGTGGGCTCGTGAGCGCCTGACGCGGGAGCGCGCCCAGGCCCGGCTGTTCGCGGTCCTGGCGACCGTTCTCTTGCCCGCCTGGATCCCGTTCGACTTCGCGCTCGAGCCGGCGCACGCCTGGGACATGTTGTGGATGCGACTGGCGGACGTCGCGCTCGGGGTCGCGGTGCTCCTTCGCCTCCGGTCCGCAGCGATCGGCTTGCGCGAGGTCCAGGCGCTGGCGGTGCTCAAGCTCACCACCACCGGCATCGCGATCGCGCTGATGCTCCCGCTGGTCGGCCTCCACTTCTGGCCCTACCTGTTCGGGTTCTCGCTCGTGTTCTGGGGGTCGGCCGCGGTGTACTCGATCCCGGCCCTGGCCGTCGGGGCCGGCTACGGGGTGGTGCTCGCCGTGGCGGCGAGCGGGCTGGCCTTCGCCCCGTCGCTGCGCTCGGCGGACGAGCTGGTCGGCGGCGGCTTCTACCTCGCCAGCGCGGCCGTGATCTGCCTGGGTCAGGTCGCGACCCGCCGGCGGCTCGAGCGCGACGCGTTCCGCTCCACGCACGCCATCGCCGAGGCGAGCCGACGCGTGCTCGAGAGCGAGACCCTCAAGGATCAGCTGTTCGCCAACGTGTCGCACGAGCTGCGCACCCCGTTGACCCTCGTGCTGGGTCCGACCGAGCGGCTCCTCGCCGCGCCCGAGCTGCCGCCCCCGCTGCGCGCGGACCTCGAGGTGGTCGCGCTCAACGCGCGCACGCTCCTGCGGCACGTGAACGACCTGCTCGACCTCTCGCGGCTCGAGGTGGGCGCGCTGGCGCCGGCGCGGACGCGGGTCGACCTCGCCCGCCTGGTGCGACGCGTGGCGGCGCACTTCGAGGTGCTCGCGCAGGAGCGCGCGGTCCGCTACGTCGTCGAGGCGCCCCCGTCGCTCGCGGCGGAGATGGACCCGCGCCAGGTCGAGCGCGTGCTGCTCAACCTGCTCTCCAACGCGTTCAAGGTCACGCCCGAGGGCGGGGTCGTGCGCTGCAGCCTGGTCGCGAGCGACGGGGAGCGCGCGCGGCTCGAGGTGGCCGACAGCGGGCCCGGGATCGCGCCCGAGCACCGCGCGCTGGTGTTCGAGCGGTTCCGTCAGGTCGAGGGAGGGCCGACGCGCAAGCTCGGGGGCACCGGGCTGGGCCTCACGATCGCGCGCGACTTCGTGACCCAGCACGGCGGGACGATCGCGATCGGTGACGCCCCCGAGGGCGGGGCGTCGTTCCGGGTCGACCTGCCGCTGCACCCGCCCGACACCGAGGCGGCCGTGGTCGGGGAGGAGCACGCCGCGAGCGCGGCGCCGGCGCTGGCCGAGCACGTGCTCGCCGAGCTGCGTGAGGAGCCCTCGGCCGAGGAGCCGGCGGCCGCCCCGGCGGACGCGCCGCGGGTGCTGGTGATCGAGGACAACCCCGAGATGAACCGCTTCGTCCGCGAGTGCCTGCGCGGGCTGCGGACCGAGGCGGCACACGACGGCCGGACGGGCCTGGAGCGGGCGATCGAGCTGCGCCCCGACCTCGTGATCACCGACGTCATGATGCCCGAGGTCAGCGGGGACGAGCTGGTCGCCGCCCTGCGCACGCGGCGCGAGCTCGACGACGTGCCGATCCTGGTGCTCACCGCCAAGGTGGACGACCGCCTCCGCGTGGAGCTGCTGCGGCGCGGCGCGCAGGACTTCGTGACCAAGCCGTTCTCGGCGGCCGAGCTGCGGGCCCGGAGCGACAACCTGATCTCGATCCGGCGCACCCGCGCGGTGCTCGAGGGGGAGCTCGCCGAGCGCGAGGAGAGCCTGGAGGCCATGGCGCGCCAGGTGACGAGCCAGAAGCGGGCGCTCGAGGTCGCGCTCGACGGCGCGCGGGTGGCGCGCGATCAGGCCGAGCGCGCGAGCGCCATGAAGACGACCTTCCTGCGCATGGTCTCGCACGAGCTGCGGACCCCGCTCTCGGCCCTCCTGCTCCAGCTCGAGCGGCTCGAGCGCGGCGCGCCCCTGCCGGCGGACAAGCAGCACGTCCTGACCCGCATGGTCCGCTGCGCGGGCGTCCTGCGCGACCTGATCGAGAGCCTGCTGGAGCACGCGCGGATCCAGAGCGGCGTGCTGCGCACCGAGCTCGAGGCGTTCGATCTGGCCGCCCTGGCGGGGGACGTGATCGAGGACCTCGCCGGCGCGGCGCAGGCCAAGGGGCTGGCGCTGACGCTGGAGCGCGAGGCCGAGGACGCCTGGCTCACGAGCGACCGTCGGCTGGTCCGGCTGGTGCTCGTCAACCTCGTGGGCAACGCGCTCAAGTTCACGCGCGAGGGCGGCGTCACGGTGAGCGTGGGCCGGGAGGGGGAGCGGCGCCGCGTGATCGTCCGCGACACCGGCCCGGGGATCCCGCCCGAGGAGCGCGCGCGGATCTTCGAGCCGTTCGAGCAGCTCGAGCCGGTCCGTCGCAAGCACACCACGGGCGTGGGGCTGGGACTGGCGCTGGTGCGCGAGATCGTGGGCGCGCTGCAGGGATCGATCGAGCTCACCTCCGAGGTGGGGGAGGGGAGCGCGTTCACCGTGCTCCTCCCGGCGCTCGAGCGGGAGTCCGAGCACGAGGTCGTGTATGCCGAAGGTGGTGTTCCTGGTCGAGGATGACGCGGACACGCGCGAGGACCTCGCGTTCCTGCTGGCCGACCGCGGCTATGCCGTGGAGACCGCCAGCGACGGCGCGGAGGCCCTGGGGAAGCTGGCGCAACACCCGCCTCCCAGCGCGATCGTGCTCGACCTCATGATGCCCGTCATGGACGGCTGGGAGCTGCGGGCCGCGCTGCGCAAGGACCCCCGCCTCTCCGCCGTCCCGGTGATCCTCGTCTCGGGTGTGGCCGACCTCGAGGGACAGGCCCGCTCGCTCGACGCCGTGGGCTACCTCACCAAGCCGGTCGACCTGCCCCGGCTGTTCGACCTGCTGGCGGCGCACGTGTAGTGGGCCGTCCGTGCTCGTTCCTCGCGAGGCGTGGTCGTGTATGCCCCAGCAGCGTGAGCTGCGCTTGCGCATGCTGCTTGCAAATTGCCACCTGCGTGGTTTCTGGGGGGGCTCCGCCCCCCCAGAGTCCCCCC
>CAZMSZ010000586.1:0-3212 GCA_964569055.1 uncultured Planctomycetota bacterium
CACCTGTATGTACCACCCTATAACCCTCATCGACCCCCCCGGCCCCGTCGACTACCCTATCGTGTTCGCGCGCGCGCCCCGGGTGCGCGCCGGCGCGGTGCTCGTGCTCTGCTCGGTGGGCGGCGTCCAGTCGCAGTCGGTGACGGTCGACCGCCAGATGCGGCGCTACGGCGTGCCGTGCATCGCGTTCGTCAACAAGTGCGACCGCGCCGGCGCCGACCCGCTCCGCGTCTGCAACCAGCTCCGCGAGCAGCTCGGCCACAACGCGATCATGCTCCAGCACCCGATCGGCCTCGAGTCGGCCCACGAGGGGATGATCGACCTGCCCACCCGCACCGCCCACTACTTCGACGGCGACAACGGCGAGCACGTGCGGACCGGCCCGGTCCCGGCCGAGCTGGCCGAGGTCGTCGAGGAGCAGCGCGGCAAGCTGATCGAGGCGCTGGCCGACTTCAACGACGAGCTGGCGGCGCGCTATCTCGAGGGCGAGGACGTCACCGCCGAGGAGATCTACCCGGTCCTGCGCGCGGCGACGATCGCCCGCAAGGTGACCCCGGTCTGCTGCGGCTCGGCCTACAAGAACAAGGGCGTCCAGCCGCTGCTCGACGCGGTGCTGCGCTACCTCCCCAGCCCGCACGACCGCGAGTACGAGGCGCTCGACCCGGCCAAGAACGAGGAGCGCGTCCGGCTGACCTGCGACCCGAACGACGGGCTCGTGATGCTGGCGTTCAAGCTCGAGGACGGGCAGTACGGGCAGCTGACCTACTGCCGCGTCTACCGCGGCACCCTGCGCAAGGGCGACTTCATCCACAACACCAACAACCGGAAGAAGGTGAAGGTCGGCCGCCTGGTGCAGATGCACTCCAACGAGATGCACGACATCGAGGAGGCGCAGGCGGGCGACATCGTGGCCCTGTTCGGCGTCGAGTGCTCGTCGGGCGACACGTTCACCGACGGCAAGCACGTCCTGGCCATGACCTCGATGCACGTGCCCGAGGCGGTCGTGACCCTCGCGATCGCGCCGGCGAAGAAGGCGAACGAGGCCAACTTCTCCAAGGCGCTCAACCGCTTCGCCAAGGAGGACCCGACCTTCCGCGTCACGCTCGATGAGGAGTCGGGCCAGACGATCATCGGCGGGATGGGCGAGCTGCACCTCGAGGTGTACGTCGAGCGCATGAAGCGCGAGTACAACGTGCCGGTCGAGGTCGGCGCGCCGCAGGTGGCCTACCGCGAGACGATCACGCAGCGGGCGGAGTACGAGTACACCCACAAGAAGCAGACGGGCGGCTCGGGTCAGTACGCGAAGGTCGCCGGCTACGTCGAGCCGATCGACCTCGACGCGGCCGAGGGCGACAGCGCGCCCTTCGAGTTCGTGAACGAGATCGTGGGCGGCTCGATCCCCAAGGAGTTCATCCCGTCCTGCGAGAAGGGCTTCCGCGGCGCGGCCGAGGAGGGCCAGCTGATCGGGCACCCGGTCGTGGGCGTGCGGGTGGTCGTGAACGACGGCAACACGCACCCGGTCGACAGCTCGGACCGCGCGTTCCAGACGGCGGCCAAGTTCGCGTTCCGCGAGGTCTACCCCAAGGCGAAGCCGGTGATCCTCGAGCCGATCATGAAGGTCGAGGTCGAGGGGCCCGAGGAGTTCGCGGGCACCATGCTCGGCAGCATCAACAAGCGCCGCGGCCTGATCGCCGGCAACAGCACGGGCCACGGCGACTGCAAGGTCACCGCGTTCGTGCCGCTCAAGGAGATGTTCGGCTACTCCAACGACCTGCGCTCGGTGACCCAGGGCAAGGCGACCTTCACCATGGAGTTCGCCAAGTACGCCCCGGTCCCCATGAGCGTGCAGGAGGAGCTGATCCGCGAGGCCGAGGCCAAGAAGAAGGCCGCCGGCAAGTAGGCTCGCGCGAGCGTCCGATCGAACCGAGCGCGCGGGGTGAACGCCCTGCGCGCTCGCTTCGTGTTGGAGGTGGCCGTGATCGAGGCGGGACCGTTCGAGGCGGCCGCGGAGGCGCTCCTGCGGGTGGCCGACGCCGGCGCGCGTCGCGCCGTGCTCGAGCGGCTCGTCGGGCTGCTGCGCGCGGTCGCGCCCCCGGCGGCGCTGGTGGAGCGCGCGAGCGCGACCGCGCCGCAGGTGGGCTGGCGCGCCACGGCCCTGCTGTCGATCGAGGACCGGGTCGAGCTGTCGCTGTTCGCGCTCCGGCGCGGGCAGGAGATCCCGCTGCACGATCACCCGGGGATGCACGGGCTGCTGCGCGTGGTGCGCGGCCGGGCGCGCCTCGAGCCGTGGGACTGGGAGGTGGGCGAGCGGCCGCCGCCCGGTGGGGTCGCGCCGGCGACTCCGGGCCCGCCAGCGCTCCTCGAGCCCGGCGACCTGGCGCTCACCACGCCCGAGCGCGCGCAACTCCACCGCCTCGTCGCGGAGGAGGACGTGGTGCTGCTCGACCTGTTCGCGCCGCCCTACGGTCCGGCGCGGCGCTGCGCGTATTACCGCGTCGAGCGCGCGAGCGCGGGCTGGCGCCTGCGGCGGCTGTGAGCTAGCGCCGCTTGTCGTAGCAGGGCTTGCAGAACAGGTCGGTGTCGACCAGGTAGCTCACCGTGCCGCGGTGCTCGAGCTCCCACACCCGGGGCGGGGTCTGGAAATACTCAGACGCGGTCGGCTCCCGAGAGATCACCCGCGCGCGGTCGTAGTTCGCGCCGCTCAGCGGGGTCTCGCAGGCCTGGCAGAGGTCCTTCTTCTTCGGCTGCAACATCGGTCGCTCCTCCCGAATCGATCGCCCGGGCGAGGGGGAGGAGTTTCTCACGAGCGCGCGCGGCGGGCCAGATTGGGCGCTCGTTTGCGAACCGCGGTCAGCGGCGGGAGCGGCCGCGGGCTCCCTCAGCCATGAGGGAGAGGACCCTCAAGCGTGAGGGAGCAGCCGGCCGATAGGGCTGCGGGAGACGAAGGAGGACGACGTGACCTGGATGACGATCCAAGAGGCGAGCGAGCGTGGACCGAGCCGCGCGACCTGGGAGCGCCGCGTGGCGGCGGGGCAGGTGGCCTCGTACGTCAACCAGTTCGGCCGGCGGATGGTGTGGGTCGCTCCCAACGAGCCGACCCTCGCCGAGCTGCAGCGGGAGCTGCGCGAGCTCAACGCGGAGGTGCGCGAGGTCCTGGCGCGGCTCGGCGAGCTCGGCTGCGACGTCGACGCGCTGCGGTCGCCCGCGCCCGT
>CAZMSZ010000587.1:0-3203 GCA_964569055.1 uncultured Planctomycetota bacterium
AGCGGCGGCGGCGGCAGCAGCGGCGGCGACGGCAGCAGCAGCGGCGGCGACGGCAGCAGCAGCGGCGGCGGCGGCGGCGGTGAGGGCTCGGGCCAGCAGCAGTACCGGCTGGTGGTGGAGCCGTTCGACGTGCTCGGCTGCGCCGCGGTCAGCGGGTTCTGGGCCGACAGCTCCTACCTCCGCCCGGCGGGAATCGGCGGCCTGGCAGGCCTGGCCAGCCTGGCGCAGGAGCACGGCGGCGCCGGCAAGGCGCTCCTGTTCGGGCACGCCGACGCGGCGGAGGGTGACGGCGACGCGCTCTCCGAGCGGCGGGCCAAGGCCGTGCTGGCCGCGCTCGAGCAGGACGTCGACGGCTGGGTCGCGCTCAACGACGAGGAGGGCTGGGGCCTCGACGTGGTGCAGGAGCTGTGCAATGCCCTGGGCCACCCGGCCGGTCCGGTCGACGGCCAGGACGGGCCCAAGACGCAGGCCGGGGTGAAGTCGTTCCAGGAGAGCCAGGACGGCGCGGCCGGCCCGGTGGACGGGATCGCGGGGCCCAAGACCCGCAAGGCGCTGTTCACCCAGTACCTCGACCGCAACAAGGTCGAGCTCGACGTCGCCACGCTCATGGACCCCAGGGTCCTCGGCGTGGGGGCCGGTCACCTGCTCCAGGAGGCGGACGGGCCCTACGAGGCGAACCGCCGCGTGGTCTGCTACTTCTTCAAGGAGCCGCGCCTCCCCACCCCGCCCGGTCAGGGCGAGGTGGCGGCGTTCTACGAGCGGATCCAGCCGTACTGCGGCTGCGAGGGGGGCGAGCTGCTCGCCCCGCCCTCGGCCGAGGCCTCGCAGCGCGGCGCCGAGGACGGGGCGCCCACGGCCAGCTAGGCAGCGGGCGATGCCGAATGGTTGAGCGATTGCGTGGGCTTCTCGGCGAGCGCGAAGCCAGTAGCCGAAGAAAATACGGAATATCAACAGGCAATAACAATCCGAATGCCCGAATGGCTGTCGCACGCGCGATAGCGCCATTTATTGATATTCCGATTGGTATTCTCATTGATATTCCGTGTTTTCTTCCTGGTCCAAGCAACCGCGCCAACCGTCTGGCATGGAGGCGAGCGGCGTGACCGCGCTCCTCCACCGACCGGTCGTGCTCGAGCTGCTGAGCGGCGAGCGAATCCGCGGGGTGCTGGTGCACGCCACGCCCGAGCTGTACTGCGTCCGCCTCGAGGAGAGCTCGATCGTCATCGAGGAGCGCGAGGTCGTCCGCCTCGAGGTGGACGAGCAGGCGGCGGAAGCCCACGTGCCCGAGCTGCTGGCGGCTGGCGAGGCCGAGGAGCCGGGCGCCGCCGCGGTCGAGGTCGCGCCGCCCGAGCCGCCGGTCCGCCTGGAGCGGGTCGAGCTGGCCGCGGGCGCGGCGCGGGTGGGCGGCGTCCGCGAGGCGGTCTTCGCGGGGCCCAAGGAGCTGCACACCTATCTGCTCCTGGACGGGGCGTCGCTCCCCGCGCAGGTGCTGGCCTACCTCGAGGCCAAGAAGGCCGGGCACCTGTGCCTCTACCCGGGCCGGCTCTCGCGCGAGCAGCGCGCCGTCGCCCCCTACCTCGTCCGGATCGCGGCGGGCGAGAAGCTCGACCAGCGGCTGGTGCCGACCGGCTGGGGGCAGCACTGGGGCGTGTTCCTGCGCTCGCGCGCCGAGACGGCCGAGCTCGCCAAGCACCTGCGCGCGTTCCTGGTGGTGGCGGACCCGCGGGGCGAGCGGCACCACCTGCGGTTCTTCGACCCGCGCGTGCTCGAGACCCTGCTCGAGGGCGCCGACGCGCACGAGGCGGCGACGCTGTTCGGCGGGGCGTGGATGCGCCGACGCGACGGGCGGGAGGATATGGTCTGCCCGCTGTGCGACGCCGACTTCCCCGCGCTCGCGGCCGAGTGTCCCCGCTGCGAGGCGCGGTTCTGGGCGCGCAGCGAGTCGGTGCCGTTCCTGATCGCCGAGGTGGTGCTCGAGGCGGACGAGGGCGCGGCGCTCCTGCGCGCGCGCCCCGCGCCCGACAGCTTCGAGGGCGGGCGCCGCCCGCCCATGCGGCGCGGACCTCAGCGCGGACGCAAGGTGCTCAACCTGCGCGCGGAGCAGTGGGAGGCGCTGCGCGAGGCGCACCGCTGGCGGCGCCTCGAGCGCTGGCTGCGCCCGGCGCTGCAGAAGGCCGCCGCCGAGCGCTGGCAGGCGCTCGGTCCGGTCGAGGCGCGCGCCGCGATCAAGGCCGCCCTCCGCGCCGCGCGCGCGCGTGGGCTCGACGCCCCGCTCGACGTGGCCCGCCTGGTGGCGGCCCTGTTCTGGCAGCCCGAGCTCGCCGACAGGCCGAGCGATCCGCTCGCGTCCCCGAGCGATCAGGCGGAGGCCCTGTGGGGCGAGGTGGCGGCGCGCGCGACGCGCGCCGGCTTCGACCCCGACGCGGCGCCCGCCTGAATCGAGCCGGCGAGCGCTGATGAGAGGAAGCCGGAAACAGGGAATATCAACAGGGAACTGGAAACGAGGAATGCCAGAACGGCTGTCGCGGGCGCGGCCGCGTTCAGGGCGCTTGCGGTCAGCGAGAGCCATTCCTCGTTTCCAATTCCCTGTTCCCTGTTGATATTCCCTGTTTCCTCTCGCCTGACCTGACCTGGGGAAGCCCCCGCATGAGCGACGACGACCTCGAGATCCGCCCCGGACTGGTGCTGCCGGCCGGTGAGCTGCGCATGAGCGCGGCGCGCTCGGGCGGCCCGGGCGGTCAGCACGTGAACGTGACCAGCTCGAAGGTGGAGCTGCGCTTCGACCTCGCCGCGAGCGCCGCCCTGAGCGAGGGGCAGAAGGCGCGCCTGCGCACCAAGCTCCCGCCGCGCGTCCTGACCCAGGCGGGCGAGGTGGTGGTGACCTGCGAGACGCACCGCGACCAGCACCGCAACCGCGAGGGCGCGCGGCAGAAGCTCGCCGCCCTGCTGCGCAAGGCGCTCGAGCGCCCCAAGCCGCGGATCCCGACCAAGCCGAGCCGCGCCTCGAAGGAGCGCCGGATCCAGGCCAAGAAGGAGCAGGGGCAGAAGAAGCAGCGGCGGCGCGCGGGGTGGGATTGAACGGCTGAGGCCCGCGTAAGGCGATCGAGCCCCCTGCCCCTGCCCTCGCCCGCGCTTCGTTACCCGGTGGTTCACGAGGTACGAGCGTCCTGCGCCATCGGAAGCTCAGGATCGAGCGCAGAGAG
>CAZMSZ010000588.1:0-3201 GCA_964569055.1 uncultured Planctomycetota bacterium
GGCGTTCTGCGGGGTAGGTGAGCCGGCCGCCCTCGAGGCGGGCGGGTGGGGCGATCCGGTGGATCGGGGCGCGGGTGGCGGTCTGGATGTGCCGCACCTCGTCGCCGCTGGCCGCGAGCGCGTCGGCGAGCAGGCGGCGGTGGCAGCGCCACCACAGGGCCTCGGCGCACAGGAGCGCGGTGGGGCGCGCCTGCGCGAGCGCGCGCAAGCGGGCGAAGGCGGCGGCGAACTCGGGGCTCGCCATGTGGTCGGCGTAGCCGCGGAAGCCGGCGACCCGCCAGCCGAGGTTGGGGGAGCCCTCGCGCGGCGTGCGGCGACCGCCGAGGTCGGGGAACCACTCGTAGTCGATCCCGCGCGCGCGCAGCCAGGGCTCGAGCCGCTCGCGGGCGAGCTGGGGCTGGCGACGCGAACCCGGGAAGCGGCGGACGTCGGCCACCGTCGTGACCCCGTGCGCGCGCAGGAGCGCGAGGAGCTCGTCGCGCGAGCGGGTGGAGTGGCCGATCGTCCACACGGTGGTGCTCATGGCGGCTTGGAGAGAGGAGCAGCGCTCGGGCCGACGCCGCGCGCTGGGCGCCGGACGGGTCCCCTGGTCAGCGGCGCCCGTCGGCCGCAGCATGGGGCCCCATGAGTCCGTCAGCTCCGTCCCGTCGCGTGGCGCTGGTGATCGCCGCGCTCCTCTGGTGCCTGCCCGCCGCCTCGGCCCAGGAGGGCGCGGCGCGCGGCGAGCTCGGCGACGCGGTGCTCGAGCGCCTGCGCCCGCTGCGGGAGGCCCACGGGCTCCCCGCGCTCGCCGGGCTCGTGATCCGGGCGGGGCGAGTGGAGGGGATCGCGGCGGTCGGCTCTCGGCGGGCCGGGAGCCCCGAGGCGGTCACCGTCGACGACCCCTGGCACCTCGGCTCGTGCACCAAGGCCATGACCGCCACCCTGATCGGGCGCCTGGTCGAGGGCGGCTCGGTCCGCTGGGACAGCACCCTGGGCGAGCTGTTCCCCGAGCTCGCCCGGGCCATGGTCGCGCCCTGGCCCGAGGTCACGCTCGAGCAGCTCCTGATGCACCGCGCCGGCGCGCCGGCGGGTTTGCAGCGCGACGGGCTGTGGAGCCGCTTGTTCCGCGACGAGCTGACGCCCGTCGTCGAGCTGCGGCGCGAGATCGTGGCCTCGGTCACGCGCTACCCGCCCGAGCACGCGCCGGGCACGCGCTTCCTCTACTCGAACGCGGGCTACGCCATGGCGGGGGCCGTCGCCGAGCGGGTGCTCGGCCGCTCCTACGAGGTGCTGCTCCGCGAGCTGCTCCTCGCGCCGCTCGCCATGGCGCGGACCGGCTTCGGCCCGCCCGGCCGGCACGCGCTCGACGACGCGCCGTGGGGGCACCGGCGCGCGGGCGAGGCGCTGCAGCCCATGGACCCCGCCGCGTTCGGCGCGGACAACCCGGCCGCGATCGCGCCCGCGGGCACCGTCCACGCGCCGCTCGAGGACTGGGCCCGGTTCGTGGCGCTCCACCTGCGGGGGGCGCGCGGCGAGCTGCGCGAGGGCGATCCGCTGCGCGAGCGGACCACGTTCGAGCAGCTCCACTTCCCGCGCGGCGACGAGGCCTACGCCCTCGGCTGGGGCGCGGGTCAGCGCCCCTGGGCCGGCGGGCGGGTCCTGACCCACTCGGGGAGCAACACGATGTGGTTCGCGACCGTCGTGATCGCCCCCGACGCCAACGCCGCCGCGCTGGCCGTGACCAACTGCGGCGGCCGGCCCGCCGAGCGGGCGTGCGGCGAGCTGGTCCGCGCGCTGATCGCGCTGGCTCGTGGGCAGGAGTGACGTGACCCGGAGCTGACGAATACCGGCAGCGGCCGAGCGCAGTACAGGAGTGGGCGGAGGGCTGCGACCCTGCCCGGAGGCACTCCCATGACCCACCGGTTCCTCGGCGTGCTCGCTTGCGCCGGCCTGCTGCTCCTCCCGCTCGGGCCGGTCGCGGCCAAGGGGAAGCACGAGGGCGAGGAGGAGAAGCCCAAGCCCACCGCGGACGAGCTCAAGGAGATCCGCTCGTTGGCAGTCCGGGTGGGGCGCGGGCGCCACCCTGCGCTCAAGAGCAAGGCGATCGGCGAGCTGGCCCGCTACGGCCCCAAGGCGGAGGCCGCCGTGCCGGCGCTGGTCGCGGCCATGAAGGACCGGGACGTGAGCGTGGCCTCGGCCGCGGCCGCGGCGCTGGGCGAGGTGGGGCGCTACTCCAAGGAGGCGGTCAAGGCGCTGAGCGACGCGGTGAGCAAGGGACGCGACGTGCATGTCCGGACCGCGGCGGCCGAGGCGCTCGGCAAGATCGGCCCGGCCGCCGCGAAGGCGGCGAGGGCGCTCGTCGCGGCGCTGACGGACGAGGAGCCCGACCTGCGCCGCGAGGCGGCGCTCGCCCTGGGGCGGCTCGGGCCCGAGGTGGAGAAGCTCGCCGTGGCCCCGCTCGAGGGTCGGCTCGACGACGAGCCGCGGATCCGCACCGCTGCCGCGATCTCGCTGGCGCGGCTCGGGCGCGGCGGCGAGGCCCGCGTGGTCGAGGTGCTGCGCGCCGCCGTCCCCGAGGGGAGCAAGCTGCCGATCGAGGTCCGCCACGAGGCGTGCGAGGCGCTGGCCCTGGCCGGCCCGGCCGCGCGCGCGGCCGCCAGGGCCCTGATCGGCGTGGTGCGCGAGGAGACCCGGATCCACCCCGCCATGCCCTACCCCGAGCAGCGCCGCGAGCAGCACCACGCCCTCCGCCGGGCCGCCGCCAAGGCCCTCGGCGCCCTCGGCGACCCCGAGGCGCTGCCCGCCCTGCGCGAGGCCGAGCAGGAGCCCGCCCTCGCCGAGGCGGCCCGCGCCGCGATCGCGCAGCTCGAGGGCGACGCGGGGGACTGAGCGCTCGCGCGGCGCGGGGTCGTCGAGTCCGAGGCGGCGTCGGAATCGGAATCGGGATCGGGATCGGGATCGGAGCCGGACTCGGACTCGGACTCGGACTCGGAATCGGACTCGGAATCGGAATCGGAATCGGACTCGGAATCGGAATCGGAATCGGACTCGGAATCGGAATCGGAATCGGACTCGGAATCGGAATCGGATCGGAATCGGAGTCGGAGTCGGAGTCGGATCGGAATCGGAGTCGGAGTCGGAATCGGAATCGGAATCGGAATCGGATCGGAATCGGAATCGGAATCGGAATCGGAATCGGGATCGGAATCGGAATCGGGA
>CAZMSZ010000589.1:0-3177 GCA_964569055.1 uncultured Planctomycetota bacterium
ACCGCAGCAACTCGCGTTCAGCTCCCGCGGCCTCCCGTAGAATCGGCCGCGCGTGACCCCCTACGACGATCGAGACCTCGCCGCGCTGGCGCTCGCGCGGGGCGTGCTGCGGCCCGAGCAGCTTCCGGCGGTGCTGCCGATCGGGTGGGAGGGTCGGCTGGCGCGCGTCCTCACCGAGCGGGGCTGGCTCGCGCCGGCGGCCTACGCGGAGCTCGCGCGCGAGCTCGAGCGCTACGCGCGGGCGTGCGGTCACTGCGGGACGCGGTTCTGCGCGCTGCCGGCGACGGCGCCGCGCCGGCGGCCCTGCCCGGCCTGCGGGGCGCTGTTCGACCTGCCCGGCAGCCCTCGCGGGATTCCGCGCGACCGGCTGCCGCCCGTCAGCGCCGGGCCACCGGGCGGCGCGCCGGCGCACAGCGCGCGGCCGAACCTCCCCAGCGGTGGGCTGCAGGCGGCGCCGGCCCTCCAGCCCGGGGATCGGATCGGCGACTACGTGGTGGTGCGCGAGCTCTCGCGCGGCGCGATGGGCGTCGTGTACCGCGCCCGGCACGCGCGGCTCGACCGCGACGTGGCGCTCAAGCGCGTGCTCAACCACGCCGCCGACGAGGAGGGGTTGGCGCGGTTCGCCCGGGAGGGCGAGGCGCTCGCCCGGCTCGACCACCCCCACGTCGTCCGCGTCTACGAGATGGGCGTCGATGGGGACGGCTGCCCGTTCCTCGCCATGGAGTACGTCGAGGGCGGGCGCACGCTCCGTCAGCTGGCCGAGGAGGGGCCGCTCCCGCCCGCGCGCGCCGCCGCGCTGCTCGCCGGGGTCGCGCGCGGCGTGGCGCACATGCACGAGCGCGGGGTGCTCCACCGCGACCTCAAGCTCGCCAACGTGCTGCTCGACCCGAGCGACAAGCCGGTCGTCGCCGACTTCGGGCTGGTCCACCTCGTGGACCGGCAGACCCGCCTGACCGGGGTGGGCGACATGCTCGGGACGCCGCTCTACATGGCGCCCGAGGTGGTGACGGGCGAGGACGAGGGCGGCGACCCGCGGGTCGACGTCTACTCCCTCGGCGTGATCCTGTTCCGCCTCGTCACCGGGCGGTCCCCGTTCGAGGGCAAGACCCCGAGCGAGCTGTTCGAGAAGGTGTTGAGGGCGCCGCTGGTGATCCCCGGCGAGCTGAGCGAGGACCTCGCGGCGGTCCTGGAGCGGGCGCTGGCCCGCGCGCGGGAGCACCGCTATCCCGGGGCGGGCGAGCTCGCGGCCGACCTCGAGGCGCTCGCGGCCGGCGAGCCGGTCTCCGTTCGACGCCTCTCGCGCGAGGAGCGGCTGCGGGTGTGGGCGCGGCGCCACCCGGCGCAAGCCGCCGCGCCGCTCGTGCTCGCGCTCGTGCTGCTGGTCCTGGTCGCGGTGGCCGTGGTGGCCCGCGGCCGCACCGCGCGGGCGCGGGTGGCGGAGCTGGAGGAGGCCGCGCGCGACCTCGACGGGCTCACGGGCCGCCTGCGGCGCGACGCGCGCGCGCCGGCGCAGCTCCTGACGCGGCTCGAGCTCGAGCTGGCCCGGGCGCGGGAGCTCCTCGAGCGGAGCGCCGAGCTGGGTGAGGAGGCGGCGGCGGCGCGCGCCGCGCTCGACGGCCAGCTCGCCGCGCTCGCCGCCGAGCACGCGCGGGTCGCCCTCGCGGCCCGCCTGGCCGAGGGGCTGCCCGAGGACGCCAGGACGCGGGCGGCGCTGGCCGACGCGATCGCCGGCACCCCGCCGCCCTCCTCGCTCGAGCGCGCGTCGGACCGAGCGCTCGAGGCGCAGCGCGGGCAGGCCCTGGCGCGGCTCGGCCGCCTCGAGCAAGCCCGCGCGGTGCTCGAGCGCGTGCTGACCGAGGGGACCGGCGCCGCGGAGGCGCCCCAGCGCGCCGCGTGGGCGCTCGACCTCGCCTCGGTGCTCGTCCTGTTGGGGCGCGGCGCTGAGGCCCAAGGGGTGCTCGCGGGGGCGAGCGACGTCGAGCCGCGGCACGCGGTCGAGCTGGCGCTGCTGCGCGCCGCGTCCGGAGAGCGCGAGGCGCTCGAGCCCGCGGCCGAGCGGGTGGCGCGCCTCCCCGAGGGCCCGGCGCGCGCGGCGCTCGAGCTGGCGCTCGCCTCGGAGCGTCACCGGGCGGCGGGTTGGCATGGCGGGGTGCTCGACCCCGAGGCGCTCGACCTCGTGGCGCGGGCCCGCGCCCAGGGAGACCTCGCGCGCGGCGCGCCCGGCTCCGAGCTCGCCGCCCGCGTCAGCCTGCTCGAGGGCGACCTGCGCCTGGCGCTCGGGCAATGGGCCAGCGCCGCCGACGCGTTCGCCCGCGCCCGCGCGCTCGGGGTCGCGCCCCTCCCGCCGGCGCCCCTGGCCGTGCCCGGCTCGGTCCGCCGGGTCGTGCCCGGCGACGTCGCCGCCGCGCTCGGGGAGGCCTGCGCCCGCGCTCGGCTGCTCGACGCGGAGGCCGCGCGCGGCGCCGCGCAGCGAGCGGTGGAGGCGGCGCGCGGGCGCGACGCCTGGGCGCTCGGTCACGCCGGCGCGTTGCTGGCCGAGACGCTCGACCTCGCGGGTGAAGCGGCCGAGGCGCTCGAGGCCGAGCTGGCCCGGGAGGCCGCCGCCGAGGCGCTCGCGCGCTGGCGGGTGCGGCGCGCCCGTCGGCGCGGCGACGCGCGCGCGCCCGAGGGGAGCGTGGCGGAGCGGGCGGAGGCGCGCGCGCACTGGGCGGCCGGCACCGCGGAGCTCGCTTGCCTGTGGGCCTGGCGCGACGAGCGCGCCGAGGCCGCGGCCGCCCGCGAGCGGCGGCTGGCGCGGGCCGAGCGCGCCTTCTGGCTGGCGCTGTCGTGCGGGCTGACGCCGGCCGAGGACGC
This sequence comes from uncultured Planctomycetota bacterium, assembly GCA_964569055.1. Taxonomy (GTDB): domain Bacteria; phylum Planctomycetota; class J058; order J058; family J058; genus JAWLGW01. Next base: position 2,854 of record CAZMSZ010000589.1, read on the forward strand.
CTGGGTCGGGCTGGCCGACGTCGCCGCGCGGCGCGGCGCGCATGCCGAGGCCGCGGCGCGGCTGAAGCGCGCGCCCGGCGCGCGCGCGGGCTGGCGCGGGCTGCGGGTCGAGGCCGCCCTGCGCGCCGCGCGCGGCGACGCGGCCGGGGCGGCGGACGCGACCCTGGCGGCCGCGCGCTCGGCCGGAGAGGACGTCGCGCGCGGCGAGCTCGGGCGGGCGGCCTGGCGGGCGCGGCTGTTGCTCGAGGGGCTCGACCGGCTGGAGGCCGATCACCCCGCCGAGGCGCTGCGCCTCGCCGAGGCGCTCGTGACGGTCGGCGAGAG
>CAZMSZ010000590.1:0-3175 GCA_964569055.1 uncultured Planctomycetota bacterium
GCCGTAACGTCAGCGCTCCTCGTCCACCTCGTCGGGCTGGCGGGCGAAGCGCGACGCCAGGCCGGTGGCGAAGCGGAGGATCGTGCGGCGCTCCTGCTCGCCGAGGTGGGCGAGCTTGCTCGCGAGGAGGGCCTCGGCGCCGCGGCGCGCCAGACGGCGGAAGCGCTCCTCGCGGGCTAGCCGGGCGGCCTCCTCGATCACGATCGCGCGGGCTCGGTCGACCTCGCCGTCGAGGCGGTCGCGGTTGAAGCGTGCGAGCAGCTCGAGCTGCTCGAGGGCCACCAGGACCACCCCAGGACGCTCCTCGACCGAGGGGTCGACGTCGCGCGGGATCCCCATGTCGCACACGATCAAGGGCCGCTCGGCTCCCGCCAGGGCGCGGGCGGTGAGGGCCGGGTCGAGGGCCGCGGCCGGGATCACGGGGCGCGAGGCGGAGGTCGCGGTGAACACCAGGTCGATCCAGCCGGGCGGCTCGGCCACGAAGTCGGCCAGGGTCAGGGCGCGCCCGCCGTAGGTCTCGGCCAGCTCCTGCGCGGGTGCGAGGGTCCGGTTCACGAACAGCCGCTCGCCCGCGCCCTTGCGCAGGGCCTGCGCGACCTTGTGGGTCATGGCGCCCACGCCCACCAGCACGCTCACGCTCGGGCCTTCGGGGCCGAAGTGCTTGCGGATCTTGTTGACCGCCAGCGCGGCGACCGACACGGGCGTGGTCGAGAGGCTGGTGCGCGCGCGGACCTGGCGCGAGCAGGCGCGGGCGCGCTCGAACAACCGCTCCAGGGTCGGGCCGGCGAGCGCCTCCTCCCGCGCGACCGCGAGCGCGCGGCCGACTTGGCGCGCGATGTCCGTCTCGCCCACCACCATGCTGTCGAGCGAGGCCGCCGTCGCGAACAGGTGCTCGGCCGCGTCGCGCCCGGTGCGGCAGCGGAACACCTCCTCCTCGCACGGCGCGCCGCGCGCGCGGAAGAACTGGAAGGCAGCCTTTCGCAGCGCGTCGGGCGCGGGCGGCTCGCGCAGCGCGAGGTAGCACTCCACGCGGTTGCAGGTGGCGAGGTAGACGAGCTCGTCGGCGCCCAGCGCGTCCGCGAGCGCGCGCCGCTCGGCGCGCGCGTCGGGCGGGAGCACCAGCGCGCTGAGCGCGTCGAACCCGACCTCGCGGAAGGAGGTCCCGACCACCGCGAGCGGCTTCTCTGCTGCGGTCACGCCGGCATGGTAGCGGACGGGCCGGCGCCCGTCCTGCGTCGGGTCAGCCGGGACCGCCGCCAGGACGTCGGCTCCGCGAGCCGCCCTGCGACAGTTCGCCGCACCTGCGGCCGGCGCCAGGCGCTTCGTGTTTACGCGATGGAACGGGCAGGGTACCTTCGTTGGCCTCCACGGGCGCCGAGCCCCGGCTGGCCGGGCGTCCGGTCTCGAGGTGAGCGTGCGTCCTTCGTTCTCCCTCGGCGCCTGTGCGCTGCTCGCGCTGCTCTCGCTCGCGGGCTGCGACGACGACGGCGCGCCGCGCGCCTACACGCGCTCGCGCGTCTCGCGCCGCGCCACGGCCGAGGTCGTCCCCGGCGCCGGACCCGAGCAGCGGTTCGGCGCGAGCGGCGCCCCCAAGGCACAGCCGGCGCCCGCCGCGGCGCCGGCTCAGCAGCTCCCCTTCGAGTGGGCGGTGCCCGAGGGGTGGACGCAGCGCGCGCCCACCTCCATGCGCCTGATCAACCTCGAGGCCGGGCACCCCGACGCGGAGTGCTACCTCACGTTCCTCGCCAGCTCGGGCGGCGGTCTCGAGCCGAACGTCAACCGCTGGCGCAAGCAAATGGGTCTGCCGCCGCTGGCTCCGGGCGCGGCGGAGCAGCTGCCCGTGCGGCAGGTGCTCGGCAAGCCGGGCGTGCTGGTGGAGCTGGAGGGCGCGTTCAGCGGCATGGGCGGCGGCGAGGGCCGCCCGAACTGGACCATGCTGGGCGTGATCCTCGCCTCGCCCCAGGGGACGCTGTTCGTGAAGATGACCGGCCCCAGCGAGGTGGTCGCCCGCGAGCGGCCCAAGTTCGAGGCGTTCCTCGACTCGCTCGCGATCCGGCAGGGCATGGTCGACACGCAGCCCAGCCCTGGCGGCGCACCGGCGGGCGGGGCGAGCGGGCCCATGCCCGAGGGGCACCCGCCGGTGGGCGGCGATCCGCACGCCGGGCATGACCACGCCTCCGGGGCCCACGGCTCGGGCGGGGGCGAGCTCGGCTACACGCTCCCCGCCGGCTGGCGGCGCGCGCCCGACCCGCAGGGCTCCATGCGCATGCTCACGATCACCCTGGACGCGGCGCCCGAGGCGGAGTGCTACGTGGGCGCCCTGCGCGGCCCGGCGGCGGACGTCGAGCAGACGCTCGCGTCCTGGAGCAAGCAGTTCGGCGGCGCGGCGCCGCAGGCCGCCAATCCCGGGCTCGAGATCCTCGGCGCGCCGCCCGTCCGGGTCGAGCTCGAGGGGACCTACCGCGACCTGCGCGGCGGCGTCCACGAGGGCTGGCGCCTGCTCGGCATGATCGTGGCCCGCCCGGAGGAGACGGTGTTCGTCAAGCTCGCCGGCCCCGCCGACGCGATCGCCGCCGAGCGCGAGCGCTTCTGGCAGTTCTGCCGCTCGCTGAGGCTGCCGTGACGCTCGCCCGCGCCGGCAAGGCGCTCTACGACGCGCTCTCCTCCTACGCGCTCGCCTGCACCCTGCTCCTGTTCCTGTTCCTGCTCACGCTCCTGGGCACGCTCGAGCAGGTGGACCACGGCCTGTTCGAGGTCCAGAAGAAGTACTTCGAGTCGGTGTTCTTGGTCCACGAGCTCGGCGGCGTGGTGCCGATCCCGCTGCCGGGCGTGTACCTGCTGCTGATCCTGCTCACGATCAACCTGGTGCTCGGCGGCCTGGTGCGGATCCGCAAGAGCGAGGCCACCGTCGGCGTGATCGTGGTCCACGTCGGGATCCTGATCCTCATGGCCGCGGGCCTGGTCAAGCTCGAGCTGTCCGACGACGGCAACCTCCAGCTCGCCCAAGCCGGCCGGGTGCAGGAGCTCGAGGAGTACGTGCGCCGCACGTTCGGCGCCGAGGAGCGCTACGTCTCCGACGACGACGAGTTCACCAGCTACTACGAGTGGGAGGTCGTGGTCTGGGACGCCGCGCAGCAGCGCGAGGTCTCCGAGTTCATCGTGGGCGAGGAGGAGC
>CAZMSZ010000591.1:0-1388 GCA_964569055.1 uncultured Planctomycetota bacterium
CGTCGGGAGCGTGCGGCATGGGCGCAGGCTACTGCGCGCCTGGCCGGCAGGCCACCGCGCCTGGGCGGCGCTGAGGCGCGCGAGGCGACAGGCGTCGCGCCGAGGGACACCGCGGGCGCGCCCGCCGGGCGCCCGCCGGCCGACCGGCGGGCGCACGCGCCGCAGGCGCTCCGCGGCCCCACGCTTGCTCTTCGAGCCCGCGGGACGACCAAAGGAGGGACCCCGTGAAGCTCTGGACGCAGCTCGTAGCCGGCCTCGGCGCGCTCGCGCTGACCGCGTGCGCCGGCGTGGACGTGCAGGGCGTCGTGCGCGACGCCGAGACCGACGACCCGATCTCGGGCGCCACCGTGCGGATCGGCGAGGAGGAGACGACGACCGATCGGCAGGGCTACTACGACTTCCGCGTGGACTCGCAGAAGGAGGCCCAGCGCGTGGCCGTGTCGGCCCCCGGGTACGACACGCACACCGAGCTGACCACGATCCGCGACGAGCCCGACGAGATCGTGATGGACTTCCAGCTCGAGGGGCAGCGCCAGCGCGCCGCCCAGCAGCGCCCCGCGGACATCGAGGTGCAGATCCAGCGGCCGCGGGAGGAGCGCGGCGGCGGCAGCTCGTCGCAAGAGTACGAGAACCGCTGAGCCGAGATCGGCGCCGAGCGGGACGAGCGGCGCGCCGCCGCGTGGCGGCGCGCCGCGCGAACCACCACCGACGCAGGGAGGGGACGAGCCATGCGATGGGACGGGAGGACCGCGCTGGGCCTGGCGCTCGCCGTGAGCTTGCTGGGCGGCTGCCGCAACGAGGAGGAGATCCCCAAGGAGGAGCTCCGCCCCGTCGAGACGTCGCCTCGCACCGAGGCCACGCCCATGGGGGCCTACTACGAGCTCCACACCGACCAGGGCACGCTCGGCGACGCCAAGGTGTGGTGGCGGAGCTGGGACCTCGGCGGGCCGACGCCCAAGGCGATCGTCGGGTTCCGCCTGCGCAACGACGCCGACGCGCCGCTCTCGCTGGTGCCCGAGTGGACCGAGCTCGAGGTCAAGCTCGGCGAGCGGCCCGTGTGGGTGATCGGCCCGCCGACCGACATCATCGGGAGCCCGCGCGTCGAGCCGGGCGAGACCGGCCGATTCGAGCTGGTGTTCGCCATGCCCGAGGACGTGGCGCTGGCCGACCTGCGCTGGCTCGAGCTGAACTGGACGGCCGGCTCGGGCGAGCGGCGCGCCTCGTACTCGACCCCGTTCGTGCGCGACCAGACCCGGCCGAAGGGCAAGCGGCCCTACTGGGGCTACCGGCCCTACGCGGCGTACGGCTACGGCTACCCGTACTGGGGCGGCTACTACGGCTTCGGCTACCCGTACTACTACTACGGCGCGCCCATGTGGTGAGCGCGG
>CAZMSZ010000591.1:1488-3137 GCA_964569055.1 uncultured Planctomycetota bacterium
AACGGCCGGCTCGTCAAGCGCCCGCTGGTGACCGACGGCGAGCAGGCCACCGTCGGGTTCGACGCGGCGCGCTTCGCCGAGCGGTGGAGCTGACGTATACTCCCGCCCCGCAGGGCGGCTCGAACGCGGCGTCCCGCGCGAGGAGGACACACCCATGGCGCGCGCGCTGACCTATCTGGGGGAGCTGGGGATCCTGGTCGGGCTGGTGGCGCTCGTCGGCGCGGGCGCCCGCGCGCTGGGCGTGCTCGCCCAGCCCCCGGTGGGCGCGGGCCCGCTGGTCGGCATCGCGCTCGGCGCGATCGTGGTCGGCCTGGCCGCGCTGGTGCTCGGGCTGCACCACTGGAGCGAGGCGGAGAAGCGCGCCGAAGCCGACCTGTAGCGCGGCCGCTCGCCTTCACGGCGGCGGCGCACGGCTCTAGCCTGAAGGGTGGGGCACGAGGCGGGAGGGCGAGTGTTCGCCGGCCCGCGTTACCAAGGTCCGCGCTCGGGGCACTTCGACGGGCGCGTGTTCCACAACCAGGTCCGGTTCCGCCTCGGCACCGCGTGGGACTTCCTGCGCTGGCGGCTCACCCGCCGCGCGGGGCCCGACTGGGACAGCGCGCCCCCGGTGGTGCGCCGCCCGCCCCCGCCGAGGCGCGTGGACGGCGGCGCCCTGCGCGCCACGTTCGTGAACCATTCGACCGTCCTGCTCCAGCACGACGGCATGAACGTGCTCACCGACCCGATCTGGTCGGAGCGCTGCAGCCCGCTGTCGTGGGTGGGGCCTCGCCGAGTGCACGCGCCGGGGGTCCCGTTCGACGAGCTGCCGCCGATCGACGTCGTGCTGATCAGCCACAACCACTACGACCACCTCGACCTGCCCACCCTGCGCCGACTCCATCGGCGCGACCGCCCGCTGATGCTCGTGCCGCTCGGCAACCGCGCCCTGTTGGAGCGGGCCGGGATCGACCGCGTGGTCGAGCGCGACTGGTGGGCGTCGTTCGCGCTCGGCGGCCTGGAGCTGACCGCGGTCCCCGCGCAGCACCACTCCAACCGCGGCCTGACCGACCGCGCCGCGACCTTGTGGTGCGGCTGGGCCGCGCGCGGCCCGAGCGGCCTGGTCTACTTCGCGGGCGACACCGGCTGGGGCCCGCAGTTCGCGCAGCTCCGCCGCCGCCTCGGCCGCCCTCGCCTGGCCCTGCTCCCGATCGGCGCCTTTTGCCCGCGCTGGTTCCTCCACCACGTCCACCTCGACCCCGAGGAGGCCGTCGCCGCGCACCGCCTGCTGGGCGCGGACACCAGCATGGCGATCCACTTCGGCACCTTCGAGCTGACCGACGAGGGCCGCCTAGAACCCCCACGCCGCGTCGCGACCGCCTGCCGCACGGCCAACGTCCCCGCGGAGCGCTTCTGGGTGCTCGAGCCCGGCGAAGCGCGCCACGCCCCCCGCGGAGCCCGCGCGCGGACCGGCGAGGACGCCGCGGTAGTCGCCGAGCTCGGCTTCTAGGGCGAGGAGGCTGACGTCCGGATCACGACCTGCCGGTCCGAGACCGCCAAGAAGGAGCTGTCGCGACGAGGTCAGCTCCCACCGCGTGGGAATGACCGCCAAGAGCTGTCGCTGACCACGTCACCTCCCACCGCGCGAAGAATTGACCGCCAAGAGCGCCAAG
>CAZMSZ010000592.1:0-3127 GCA_964569055.1 uncultured Planctomycetota bacterium
GGCCTACAGCAGGTGCTCCGGCACCTTGATCCCCAGCTCGCTCGGGTCGAGCGTGCCGGTGATCGTGGCCGGGTAGCGGCCGTCCACCTTCTCGGCCAGGTCGAGGAAGTCGCCGTCGACCGGGCTCCCCTCGCGGTCGAGCACCACCGCGACCAGCGGGCGCTTGGGCTGGTCGGGGTTGGGGTGCACCACGACCGCCACCTCGCCGCTGCTGAGGCTGACCGTGGTGCCGCAGGGGTAGAGGCCCATCATGTTGGTGAACACGGTCAGGATCAGCGGGTCGTACTGCTCGGGCGGGGCCTCGATCAGCGCCTTGATCGTCTGGTCGGGGGTCAGGGCCGGGCGGTCCTCGAGCTCGGAGGTCAGCGCGTCGTACTCCTCGCAGACCCGCACGATCATGGCGAACGGGTGGTAGCGCGGCGGGAGCCGCACGGGCGTGCGCCCGCGGTGGAGGTCGTACTGCAGCGCCACCACCGCCGAGGTGAGCGTCTTGGTGGTGAGCTTGTGCCCCTCGAGCATGGCCGCCAGCGCGCGGTAGGGGTGCAGCCCCTCCTCGGCCTCCTCGTCGGGGCCGAGCTCGGCGCGGCGCAGGAGCTGGTGCGGGCCGCGGAACCGGCCGAGCGCGTGGAGCATGGCGCCGAGCGCGAGGTCCGACAGGCGCACCCGGCTGACCCCGAGGTTGTGCCCGAGCAGGATCGCGAGGAAGCCGGTGTTGGCCATGTGGTTGTAGAGGTACTCGTCGGCCCCCTTCACCGAGCCCATGGCCACGAACTTGTGCGGGTACTTGGCGACCATCCCGCACAGCTCCTGGAGCGCGCGGTGCAGCTTCTGGGTGAAGTAGCGGTTCAGCTCCTCCTGGCGCAGGTTCTTCACGTACTCGCGCAGGAGCACCAGGGTGCGGGCGTAGGCCAGCGGGAAGTAGGTCGACTCGTCGATCTCGACCTGGTGGACCTGCGCCGAGCCGGTCGTCTCGCCCGGGGCGTAGACCTGCACCTTGTCCTTCAGCCCGGCGGCCTCGAGCTTGGCCTTGACCTCGGCGAGGGGGACCATGTCCTGCCCCTCGGGCGGCTTGAGCAGGCTCATGAACGCGCGCAGGTCCTCGGTCGAGACCGCGCCGGTGAAGGCGAGCTCCGCCAGGCCGAACCCCTCGAACGCCTTGACCAGCCCCTGGATCGTGTTGAACGCGCGCCGCCCGCCGCGGACCGGGTCCTTGTTGAAGTAGAGCATGCCCTCCTCCGACTGGAGGCGGGCGGCGCCCTGGCGGTCGGTGACCTGGATCACCACCTCCTTGAGCTGCCCGAGCGGCTCGTTGAAGGTGACGTTGCTCGGGTCGTACAGCCGGATCAGGCGGAGCACCTGCAGCAGGTGCTTGCAGAAGGCGAGCGCCGCCTCCTGCCCCGAGTCGGACTTGAGCTCGACGGTCACGGGCTACCTCCGGGTGCGCAGGTCGTCGAGCGCCTTCTGGGCGGTCGCGCGGATCTCGGCGACCGCCTTGCGGTTGAACAGGAGCGTCTTGCGCTGGGCCTGCTGCTCGAGGAACGCCACCGCGGTGGTCCCGCCGAGGTAGCGCAGCGCCTCGATGAACGCCTGCCGCTCGTGGCTGTCGCGCTCGAGGAACTCGGCCGACTCGATCACCTGCTTCAGCTTGGGGACGGCCTCGCGGTGGCGCCCCTTGACCAGGGTCTGGAGCGCCTTGACCCGGTCGTTGCGCGACGCGGCGGTCAGGGCGTCCACGAACACGTTGACCCGCCCCTCGTCGGTGGTCGTCCGCCACATGTGGTCGGAGTACTCCTTCACCTTGGCGTCGGGGTGGGCGCGGGCGAGCTTGAGCAGGCGGGCGAGGTCCTCGCCCTTGACGGCCTTGCTGACGATGAACAGCCCGGCGCGCACCGTCTCCGCGTCCCGGTCGGCCGCGAACAGCGCGTCGAGCACGTGCGGGAACTTGCCGCAGCGCTCGAGCAGGAACGTCTGCAGCTCGCCGCGCAGCTCCTTGGACTCGGCGTCGATGAACGAGGCGACCGCCGCGAGCAGCCCGGCCTCGCCCATCAGCGCCAGGATCCGGCAGTACGCCTTGGGGCCGCCCAGCGCGCCGCCCTTGGACAGCTTCACCAGGCGCTCGAGGTTCTCCTCGCGCCCCAGCCACACGAACACCTCGCGGAACAGCCGGTCGTCCTCGTCCTCGAGCAGCTCGAGCTCGCCGTCGTAGCGGAGCAGCAGCTTGGCGAGCAGCTCCATGTCCTTGCTGCGGAGCGCGAGGTCGACCGACTCCTTGAGCAGCCAGCCCACGTCGTCGGTGTCGACCACCTGCGGCGCGAGGGCCAGCCCGTCGAGCGCGCCGCCCACCACCGCCTCGAGGAGCTGGTCGGGGGTCCACCCGGCGACGTCGGCCTGGAGCTGGCGCAGCGCCTCGGCCTGCACGTCGAAGATGTCGCCCTCGTCCTCCCGCTCGACGCTGTCGTCCTCGAGGTCCTCGATCGACTGGAGCTCGGCCGCGCCGTCGGTCAGCTCGAAGGCGTAGGCGCCGCGCCCCTTGTCCGCGTTGCTGAGCGACTCCACGATCCGGTCGACGTCGCGGTTCATCTCCTTGAGGAGGTCGAGCTGGTCGGAGGCGAAGAAGTCGGGCGACTCCCAGGCGTCGGTCAGGTTGTTGATCGCGACGTGCTCGATGTTCTTGAAGTCCGCCTCCCACAGGAGCAGCGTGCAGTCCGCCTCCTGGTCGACCACGCAGCGGTAGAACACGTGCGCCAGCTTGACCGCCTCCTCGTGGGTCACCCCGCGCGCGACCGCGAGCTCGCGCAGGCCGTCGACGTAGAGGCGGAAGGCGAGGTTCTCGTTCTGGCTCTCGGCCTGGTAGACGTCCTGCTCGGCGACCTGCAGCGAGTCCTGCCCGACCTTGAGCCGCAGCACGTCGTGCAGGCTGACGTAGGCCCGCAGCCGCTTGCTGAACTCCTCCACCGCCGACACGCAGTAGGCGTGGTCGTGCGGGTACAGCTTGAGGTTGGTGAAGGCCTTCACGAACAACGTGAAGACCTCGCGCGCGAACCAGACCCGCTGCTGCTCGGCCTCGGTCATGCTCACGCCGGCCCCCTCTCCCCGCCGCGCACGCGGCGCTGGGCTGAGAATAAGG
>CAZMSZ010000593.1:0-3117 GCA_964569055.1 uncultured Planctomycetota bacterium
GTCATGGCATTCCCTCCGCCCAGGCTTCGCCTGGCGCACCTCGTGCTCGTGCTCGTGCTCGACATTCTTCAGTCTCAGCCGAGGCCCAGCCGTCGTACGCGACAGCATTTCCTCTCTCCCGGCCGACCGGAGTGGCCCTCGGCGCCGTGCATGGCGCACCACAGGACCTCGGCCAGGTGGAGCGGCATCCTCCCGGTCCCGTCGCGGAGCTGCGAGCGGCAGCTGAAGCCGTCGGCGATCAGGAGGGTGTCCTCGCCCGCGGCGCGCGCGGCAGGGAGGAGCTGGCGCTCGGCGATCGCTTGGGACACGCGATACTTCTCGCCCGCCTCATAGCCGAAGCTGCCCGCCATGCCGCAGCAGCCGGGCTCGGGGCGGCTCAGCTCGAGGCCGAGCCGGCGGAGCAGGCGCTCGTCGGGGTCGTGGCCCATGACGGCGTGCTGGTGGCAGTGGCCGTGCAGCAGCGCGCGCCCCTCGAGCCGCCCCGGGAGCCAGCCCTCGCCCAGCTCGCGCTCGAGCAGCTCGGCCAGGGTGAAGAACTGCCGCGAGAGGCGCTGCGCGTCGAGGTCGTGCGGGTAGAGGTTGGTGAGCTCGTCGCGGAACACCGCCACGCAGCTCGGCTCGAGGCCCACGATCGGGACCCCGGCCGCGATCTCGGGGGCGAGCGCGTCGAGCGCGTCGCGCAGGAGGTGCTTGGCGAGGTCGAGGAACCCGAAGTCGTAGAGGGGCCGCCCGCAGCACAGCACGCGCCCCGGGATCCGCACCTCGAACCCGGCGCGCTCGAGCACCGAGGTGGCCGCGCGCGCGGTCTCGGGCAGGAAGTGGCCGTTGAACGTGTCGGGCCACAGCACCACCGGCGGCCGGCGGGCGCGGCCGTTGGGGCGGCGGAAGCCCATCCGCCCCCGCCCGCGCGTGCGGCGGAACCAGCGCCAGAACGTCTCGTGGGCGAAGGTCGGCAGGCCTCGCTCGGGGGCGATCCCGGCCAGGCGCTTGGCGAGCGCGCGCAGCCCGGGCGTGGTGATCACCGCGTTGGCGAGCCCGGGGGCGAGCGACGCCAGGCGCGCCCACCAGGGGATCAGCCCCAGGGCGTACGCCGCGCGCGGCCGCGGCCGGCCGGCGTAGTGGTGCGCGTAGAACTCGGCCTTGTAGGTCGCCATGTCGACCGACACCGGGCAGTCGCGCTTGCAGCCCTTGCAGGCCAGGCACAGGTCGAGCGCCTCGCGCACCGCCTCGCTCCGCCAGCCGTCCTGGATCACCTCGCCGTGGAGCATCTCGAACAGCAGCCGCGCCCGGCCGCGCGTGCTGTGCCGCTCCTCGCGCGTCACGAAGAAGCTCGGGCACATCACGCCCCCGCCGATCCGGCGGCACTCGCCGATCCCCACGCAGCGCAGGCTCGCGACCGCGAAGCCGTGGCGGTCGTCGGGGTAGGCGAAGTGGGTGACCGGCTCGGGGAGCTGGAGGTCGGCGCCGAGGCGCAGGTTCGCCGTGATCGGGTCGGCGTCGATCAGCTTGCCGGGGTTGAGGCGCCACTCGGGGTCCCAGGCCGCCTTGAGCTCCCGAAACGCGCCCACGAGGTCCTCGCCCAACATCTTCGGCAGGAGCTCGCCGCGCGCCTGCCCGTCCCCGTGCTCGCCGGAGAACGAGCCGCCGTAGGCGAGCACGAGGTCGGACGCCTCGTCCAGGTAGGCCCGGAACGCCTCGATGCCCGCGCGCGTGCGCAGGTCGAAGCTGACGCGGGTGTGAATGCAGCCGTCGCCGAAGTGGCCGTAGAGCGCGCCCTTGAACCCGTACTTCCGGTACAGCGCCCGCAGGTCCCGCAGGTAGCGCCCCACGTCCTCGGGGGCCACGGCCGAGTCCTCCCACCCCGGCCAGGTGTCGAAGGCCCCCGGCTTGGGATCGCGCGCCGTGGCGCCGAGCCCCGCCTCGCGCACCTTCCACAGCGCCTGCTGCTGCGCCGAATCGGCGAACACCCGCGCGCTCGGCCCCCCCGGGCGGGTCAGCCGGCGGCGGAGCGCCGCGGCCTTCCCGACCGCCTCCTCGGCGCTCTCCCCGCCGAGCTCCACGAACAGCCACCCCCCGCCCTCGGGCAGCGCGCGGAGCGCCTCGCGGTGGAGCCCGAGCGCCTGCTCGCTCGCGACGAGGTAGTCGTCGAGCCCCTCCAGCCCGATCGGGCCCGCCTCGAGCACCTCGGGGACGTGATCCCCCGCCTCGTACACGCTCGGATACCCCAGCACCAGCAGGGCGCGCCCCTTCGGGCGCGGCCAGAGCTTGACGGTGGCCTCCAGCGTGAGCGCGCAGGTGCCCTCGCTCCCGGCCAGCGAGCGCGCCACGTGGAACCCGTTCTCGGGGAGGAGCGCGGGGAGGGCGTAGCCCGACACACGCCGCGGGATCGCGGGGTAGCGCGCCCGAATGTCGAGCTGGTGTCGATCGCGGAGCGCGCGCAGGCGCGCGTACAGCTCGCCCTCACGCCCGCCGCGCGCGATCCGGCGCTCCAGCTCGGCCTCCGACGTCGCGCCCACCCCGAGCACCTGCCCGTCGACGGTCGCGACCTCGAGCGCCTCCACGTTGGCCGAGGTCCGCCCGGCCCACAGCGCGTGGACCCCGCACGAGTCGTTGCCGATCATGCCGCCCAGGGTGCAGTGGGTGTGCGTGGCGGGGTCGGGGCCGAACGTCAGCCCATACTCCCCCGCCTGCGCGCGCAGGTCGTCGAGCACCACCCCGGGCTCGACGCGGGCCGTGCGCGCGTCCGGGTCGATCGCGAGCACCCGCCGCAGGTGCTTGGAGGCGTCGATCACCACCGCCACGTTGCAGCACTGCCCCGCCAGGCTGGTGGCGCCGCCCCGGGCCAGGATCGGCGCGCCGTGCTCGCGGCAGACCGCGAGCGTCGCCAGCACGTCCTCCACGTCGCGCGGGATCACCACCCCGATCGGGACCTGCCGGTAGTTCGAGGCGTCGGTCGCGTACAGGGCGCGGCTCCCGCCGTCGAACCGGACCTCCCCGCTCACCCGGGCCTGGAGCGCCCGGCGCAGCGCGCGCGCGTCCCCCGTCCAGGCGCCGCCCCGGCGGTTGGGGAGCGCGTGGGCCTGCGTGGACGCGAGGGCGAGCTGCTTGCGGCGGGCG
>CAZMSZ010000594.1:0-3085 GCA_964569055.1 uncultured Planctomycetota bacterium
GAGGCTGTCGCGATTCAGATTCGGATTCGGAATCGGAATCGGAATCGGAATCGGATTCGGAATCGGAATCGGATTCGGATTCGGATTCGGAATCGGATTCGGAATCGGAATCGGAATCGGAATCGGATTCGGATTCGGATTCGGAGTCAGATTCGGAGTCGGAGTCGCGAGGCTGTCGCATACACGACCACGCCTCGCCAGGGACGAGCACGAGCACGAGGACGAGCACGAACGAGCACGAGCACGAAGCCCGCGCGCTAGTACAACGCCACGAGCAGCGCTGCCATCGCGGTCCCCAGGCCGCTCACCGCGGCCAGCGTCGCGAACCTCGCCCGCCGCTCCAGCCGCTGCATGCGCCGGCGCGCCTCCGCCCGGTCGAGCTCGTCGGCGAGCGCCCGGGCGCGGGTCGTGAGGTGCAGCGGCTCGGTGGTCCGGCGGCGCGCGGCGGTGAGGGCGGTCCGGAAGCTCCGGAAGCGCTCGGGGGTCAGGGCGGTGACGGGCCAGACCGCTGCGCTCACGCAGGCGAGCAGACCGAACAGGAGGTAGCCCTCCGACACGGCGGTCTCGCCGGCGCGGGCGGCCTCCGCCTCCGCGATCTCGAGCACGACGTCGACGAACCGGCGGCGCTGGGCGGTGAGCCACGAGAGATTCCGCGAGGTGGCCGCCTCGTCGTCGAACAGCCCGGCCAAAGACGCGGGCTCGATGCCGATGGCCTGCGCGGCCAGGGTCGCCTCGCCCCCTGGCCGGAGCAGCGCGAGCAGGAGCTCGCGCGGGTGCGCGCTCGGGCGCGCCGCGCTCATGCGGGCCAGGGCGCGCCGCGATGCCGCCGAGAGCGGGAGCTCGTACGGGCGCGCCGGGAGGGCGCGCGCTGGCGGGCTGGTCGGCAGGGCGCGCAGGGGCGCTTCGGCGGGGAGGGCGCGCAGCCGGGCGGAGGCCGGGAGCGCGCGCAGCGGCCGCGGCGGCTCGGGCCGCGCGAGGTGGATGCAAGCGATCATGCGTCGCCTCCGCCGGTTCGACCCGCGCGCCTCCGCGGGCTCACGCCGAGGGGGTGGCGCGTCGCGGGCCCGTCCCCTAAGGTGCGCGGCCCAAGCCACAGGAGACGCCATGCCCACCAGCCCGACCGGCCTGCAGTACGAGGACCTGACCGAGGGGACCGGGGCCAGCCCGCAGAGCGGCCAGACCGCCGTGGTCCACTACACCGGCTGGCTGACCAACGGGACCAAGTTCGACAGCTCGGTCGATCGCGGCCAGCCGTTCCGGTTCCCCGTGGGCATGGGGCGCGTGATCCAGGGCTGGGACGAGGGCGTGGCCACCATGAAGGTCGGCGGCAAGCGCAAGCTGACGATCCCGCCGACGCTCGGCTACGGCGCCAGCGGCGCCGGCGGCGTGATCCCGCCCAACGCGACCTTGGTGTTCGAGGTGGAGCTGCTCGGGGTCGAGTAGCGCTAGCCTAGGCGAGCAGCTCGGCCAGCCAGGCCACGCCCGGCGCGCCGAGCGCGATCACCTCCAGCGCGGCGTCGGGGGCGCCCCAGCGCGCCTCGGGGTCGAGCGTGCTCCCGTCGTGGGCCAGGAACACGCCCACGCTCGCCAGGCCGCCCTCGACCGCGGCCGCCAGCTCGCCGCGCGGGACCACGAACCGCAGGGTGGTCTCCTTGCCCGCGAAGTGGGCGAGCGCGGGGCGGCAGGGCGTGGTGAACAGGAACGGCGAGCGCTGCCAGCGCGGGCGACGTTCGCCGGGGAGGCCGAGCGCGTCGACCTCCCCGAGGCGCACGCGCGCCGCCACCTCCGCGCTGGCCGCGCAGTAGAGCGTGATCGCCTCGGCGGGCGGCAGGGTGTCCAGCAGCAGCTCGGCCTGCGGCTGGGCCTCGCCGGCGGGGGTCAGCGCCGCGAACCGCGCGCAGGGGTCGAGCAGCGCCGCGTCCGCCAGCACGAGCGCGCCGTCCGGCAGGCGCTGCAGCGCGAGCGCGGGCGCGTCCGCGCCGGGCAGGAGCGCCAGGGCCCGCCCGGGCGCTCCACCCACGAGGGAGGCGGGCGCGGCGTCGAGCGCCAGGCGCGCCAGCAGCTCGCCGTTGAGCGCCAGCCAGCCCCGCGCCTGCGCCTCGAGCGCGGGTTCGAGGGGGCCCGCGGGGCGGCGGCGCGCGCCCGGCGCCCGCGGCGGCGCGAGCGCGGGCGCGCTCGACGAGCCCTCGGCCTCGAGCAGGAGCCGCTCCACCTCCAGCGCGTCGGGCGGCCAGGCGGTCAGCGCGCGGGTGATCTCACCCGGGGGCGCCTCGCCGCTCACGAACGTCCGCACCCGCAGGCGCGGCTCGCCCGCGACCCACAGGGGCGTGGCGCACACCAGCGGCGCCCGGGCGGGGTCGGCGCGCAGCGCCTCGCGCGCGACCGCCGGGGCGAGGTCGAGCGCGAGCGGGCCGACCCGCAGCTCGGCGAGGGCCGGGCAGAAGCGGCGCTCGCCGTCGCGCGCCAGGAGCGCCCGCGCCAGCGCGTCGCGCCGCGCGGCGGCCGACGCCGCCCACTGCTCGGCGCGCTCGGCGGCGCCGTCGCTCAGCGCGGCCTCGAGCGGCGCGACGTCGCTCAGCCCGAGCCCCAGCAGGCGGAAGGCGGCGCTCCGCACGCGCTCCGCCAGCGCCCGGTCGGGGTGGGCTGCGAGCGCCCGCTGCAGCGCGTCGAGCGCCTCGCCGTGGACGCCCTCGCCGGGCGCCTCGGCCACGGCGAACGTGGCCACGTCCGAGGCCGCAGCGCCGGCCCCCTCCAGGTCGAGCCGCTCGCCGTCCTCGCGCTGGGCGCGCCAGGCGCCCCCTTCGCGGATCACGAGCCAGGCCGGCCCGCCGCGCTTGAGGTCGGTGTCGAGCTTGAGCAGGCGCCCGAGCCGCGCCGGGCGCTCGATCGCGGGGCGGTGGCGCGCGTCGGCCGCGTCGACCCACCGCCCCTTGGGGAACGCCAGGTAGGGCGAGTGGCCGACCGCGAGCAGCTCGGCGTCCGCGAGCGCCAGCAGGTGCTCGGCGAGGGCGGGGTCGCGCACCGCGTCGTCCTCGGGCCGGTCGGGCGCGAACAGCGAGCGCCCCTCGGCGAACTCGGGCCGATC
>CAZMSZ010000595.1:0-3064 GCA_964569055.1 uncultured Planctomycetota bacterium
GCGGCCTGTCGGCCGAAGAGCGGCTGGCCTACCACGTCGAGCGGAGCAAGCCGGTGATCAACGACAATTAGAAGTGCCGGCCGACGACAACTAAAAGTGCCGGATGCCTGACGCGGAGCGTCAGGCGCGCCAAGTTCGGGTCGAGTCAGTGCCTTGTTCGGAAGCGCGGCGGGGAGACGCCGCGGACGGAGACGGTGCGCTCGCTCGAGCACCAGGTGGAGGCCTCGGCGGACGAGGTCTGGGCGCGGGTTGGTGCCGGAGCGGGAGGTTGTCCGTCGACGCCAGAGACTCGTCACGCCGGAGGCGATGCGAGTGCTCAGCGACGACGAGGTCCGCGAGCTGTTCCGGCTGGTGGATTTGGGATTGGCGATCGAGGTGGCCGCGCGGCGGATCGGGCGGTCGGAGCGAGCGGCGAGGCGCTACGTGCAGGCGAGGAGGTTGCCCAGCCAGATGAAGAAGGAACGGACGTATCGAACGCGGCCGGACCCGTTCGACGAGGTCTGGCCCGAGCTCGAGGAGAAGCTCGGGGGCGCGCCCACGCTCGAGGCGAAGACGCTGTTCGAGGATCTGTGCGAGCGCTACCCCGGGCGCTGGCAGGAGGGACAGCTGCGCACGCTGCAGCGGCGGGTGCGCGACTGGCGCGCGCTGAACGGGCCGGACCGCGAGGTGTTCTTCCCGCAGGTGCACCACCCCGGCAGGCGCGGCGAGTCGGACTTCACCTGCATGAACGAGCTGGGGATCACCGTGGCTGGGCAGCCCTTCCCGCACAAGCTCTACCACTTCGTGCTGACCTGCTCGAACTGGGAGTACGCGGAGATCGCGCGCTCCGAATCGTTCGCAGCCCTGAAGCGCGGCTTCCAGGACGCGGTGTGGGAGCTGGGGGGCGTTCCGGAGGAGCACCGGACCGACAACACGTCGACCGCGACGCACGACCTCAAGCGCGAGCAGGGGCGCGCGTTCAACGCGGCCTACCTGCGGCTCATGGAGCACTACGGAACCAGGCCGACGCGGAACACCCCCGGCGAGGGCCACGAGAACGGCGACGTGGAGAAGTCGCACGACCTGCTCAAGCGCGCCGTGGAGCAGCGCCTGCTGCTGCGCCAGAGCCGTGACTTCGCGACCGTCGCCGAGTACGAGGCGTTCCTGCGCGAGATCGTGAGCCGGAGGAACTCGCTGCGGAGCGAACGCCTGGCTGCGGAGCGCGGAACGCTCCGGCCGCTTCCCCAGCGCCGCCTCGAGGACTACGAGGAGCGCGAGGCCGTGGTCGGACGTGCGAGCACGATCCTCGTCCTGCAGAACCACTACTCGGTGCCGGCCCGCCTGATCGGGCAGAGGGTGAGGATCCACGTCTACGCCGAGCAACTCGACGTGTTCTACAAGGGGCGTCGGATCGAGTCCCTCCCGCGGCTGGTCGGCAAGAAGCTCGCCCGGATCAACTACCGCCACGTGATCGGCTGGCTCGTCCGCAAGCCGGGCGCGTTCGACGACTACCGCTATCGCGAGGAGCTGTTCCCGCGGCTGGCGTTCCGCCAGGCCTACGATCGGCTCCGCGAGCGGATCCCTGCCCGCGCAACCATCGAGTATCTGCGGGTCCTGAAGCTGGCCGCCGAGACCATGGAGGCGAGCGTCGCCGCCGCGCTGGAGGACCTGCTCGCCGGGGACGAGCTGCCTGACAGCGAGGCGGTGCGTGCTCGCGTGGCGCCGCGTCCGCCGGAGCGGCCGGAGGTGCAGGTCCAGGAGCCGACGCTCGGGACCTACGACGCGCTGCTCGTCGAGGAGGCGGCGTGATCGACCGTGCGTTCGGTTCGCACACCGCGAGCGAGGTGGCGCTGTCGCTCGAGCGAGGCGCCTGGCAGCGCGGCGGACGCCGGAGTCGCGCCGAGCGCTCCGCGGCCGGCGCGCAGGGCTGGTCGAGGGTGGCGACCGTTCTTGACGCCGGCCGCTCCGCGCTCGTCACGCCTCCGGCAATGCCCGCCGCGCTGGCGAGGGCGGGGGTGGTCGCGAGCCCGCGCGGGGCTGAGTCTTCCGCCCTGCCCCCGCCAGGAAGGCGGGGGGGCAGGGCGGAAGAATGTGAGGTTCTCGTGAGGGCGCTCGGGGCCGGCGCAGGCGAGGTCGACGCGCTTCAGCTTCGCTGCGCGCCTGGGTCCTCGCCGCAACCGAACGACGGCGCGAGGGGGACT
Source organism: uncultured Planctomycetota bacterium (assembly GCA_964569055.1). Lineage (GTDB taxonomy): Bacteria > Planctomycetota > J058 > J058 > J058 > JAWLGW01. The sequence continues at coordinate 2,181 of CAZMSZ010000595.1, forward strand.
CGCGCGGCATGGGTGGACTCGACTGCAAGGAGGGGGATCGCATGACGGAGGCGGTGGCGCAGGAGCTCGGCGAGCTGCTGCGGTCGTTCAAGCTCAAGGGCTTCGCCGACCACTACGGGGAGGTGGCCGCGCTCGCGGAGAAGGAGGGCTTCTCGCACGAGACGTTCCTGCTCGAGCTCGCGCGGCTCGAGGCGCAAGAGCGCCGCGGCAGGCGCGTGGAGCGGCTGCTCCGTCAGGCGAACCTCCCGGCGGACAAACGGCTCGACACGTTCGACCTCGCGCGAGTCCCGGCCGTGCCGAAGCGGCTCGTGCGGTCGCTCTGCCAGGGCGAGTTCCTCGACCGAGCCGAGAACGTGCTCGTGTTCGGCAATCCTGGCACGGGCAAGAGCCACCTGTGCTGGGGGATCGCGCACGAGCTCGTCGCCGCGGGACGCTCCGTCCTGCACCGCCCGGCCTACTCGCTCGTCCAGCGGCTTTTGGTGGCCAAGCGCGAGCTCCGGCTCCAGACCGAGATCCGCAAGCTCGATCGGTTCGAGCTCCTGCTGATCGACGACCTCGGCTACGTCACGCAGGAGCGAGACGAGATGGACGTCCTGTTCACGTTGTTCGCGGAGCGCTACGAGCGGCGGTCCGTCATGATCACGAGCAACCTGGTCTTCTCGAAGTGGGACCAGATCTTCAAGGACGTCATGACGACCACGGCGGCGATCGACCGCCTGGTCCACCACGCGCGGATCCTCGAGCTCAACGCCGAGAGCTACCGCGCCGAGCACGCGCACCAGCGCCGCCGGCGGAAGGGCGGCGCGGGTGAGGCCGACGAAGCGACGGCGGGAGGGGTTCGGGACAAAGCCGCGTCCCGTTAGGGGTTGTGCGTCCGGCAGTTT
>CAZMSZ010000596.1:0-3055 GCA_964569055.1 uncultured Planctomycetota bacterium
CTCGGACTCGGATCCCTCAACCCAGAAGCGTACCGACGTCCACCGGTCCGGGCGGGAGGATCCACGCCCGCACGCCCGCGGCGGCCGCGCCGGCGCCGTCGGTCTCGGGGCGGTCGCCGACGTGGAGGAGGGCGCTCGGGGCGAGGCCCAGGTCGGCGAGTGCGGCGCGGAAGGGGACGGGGGAGGGTTTGAGCGCGCCGAGGACCTCGCCCACGTAGACCCGCTCGAAGGCGTCCGCCAGGCCGAGGGCCGCGAGCTTGGTCTCGGCGGGGTGGTCGCTCAGGACCACCCGGCGCACGCCGCGCGCGGCGAGCGCGTCGAGCGCCTCGCGGACGCCGGGGCGGGGGCCGCAGCGGCGGAGGGCGGCCACGTACCAGCGCTCCTCCAGGGCGGCCAGCGCGTCGCGCGGCTCGGGGAGGGTGAGGGCGGCCAGGTCGCCGCCGGCCGCGCGGGTGGCCTCCATGGCGCGGCGGAGTCGGGCCAGCCGGCGCAGCTCGCGCGGGGTGGCCAGGGGGGCGCCGAGGAGACGCGCCAGGGCGAGACGGCGGATCGCGGCGCGCAGGCGGGGGAGCTCGTACAGGGTGCCGTCCACGTCGAAGCTGACGGCCTCGACGCCCTCCAGCAGGCTCACGGGCGCTCGCCTGGCGCGGGGTCACCCAGCGCGAGCAGCGCGGGCAGCAGCACCAGGTCGCCCAGGACGCCGCTCGCGACGGTGACGGCCATGAGCAAGCCGAGCACGCGGTTGGGGGTGAAGGCGCTCCCCAGCAGCGCCGCGAAGCCCGCGGCCAGCACGATCGCCATGAACAGCATCGCCCGCCCCGTGGTGGCGAGCGTGCGCTCGACGGCGACCCGCGGCGGGAGACCCGCGGCGCGCTCCTCGTGGTAGCGGGCGAGGAAGTGGACGGTGTCGTCGACCGCGATCCCGAACACGATCGAGAACACCACGGCCGACGCGATCTTCAGCTCGATCCCGGCCAGGCCCATGAACGCCAGCGTGCACGCGAGCGGGAACAGGTTGGGGACCAGCGCCAGCGCGGTCAGCCGGACGGAGCGGAACAGGAGGGCGACCAGCGCCGCCACGATCGCGAAGTCGAGCGAGAACCCGCTGAGCGAGCTCGCCACCACCTCGCGGTGCGTGCGGTGCGCGAGGTAGGTGAAGCCCTGCACCTCGAGGGTGGCCCGTCCGCCCAGCGCCTCCTCGAACGCCGCCCGGGCCTGCTCGAGGAAGGCGAACGTGGCGGCGGTGCCCCGGTCGTAGACGCGGAGCTGGACGCGCAGCGCGCCGCCGCCCGGCTCGACGGTCTCCTCGCGCAGCTCGGGGCTGAGCAGGAGCTCGACCTGCTCGAGGGCCTCGCGCGTGGGCGGCAGGCCCTCGCCGCCGAGCTCGCGCCAGATCAGCCCCACGTAGTCGGTGAACGCGAGCGAGCTGGCGTAGACGGGCGTCCCGGGGAGGCGCGCCAGCGCGTCCTGGAGCGCGGCCACGCCCGCGAGGAGCTCGGGGTCGCGGCTCGGGTCGACCCCGGGCGCGGCGGCGTGGATCATCAGCGTGAGCGGGTAGTTGCCGCCCATGCGCGCGTCGACCTCCTCGCGGGTGCGCACGATCGGGTGGTCGCGCGGGAGGTCGTCGACCACCCGCGACTCCACCCGCAAGCGCGGCGCGCCGAGCGCCAGCAGGACCCCGAGCGCAGCCGCCAGCGCCAGCGCGACCGCCAGCGGCCGCGTCATGACACGCCTGCCGAGGGCCGCCAGGCGCGCGTCCTCCCCCGAAGACGGCGCGCGCCGCGGCGGCGGGAGGAGCGCCAGCACGGCGGGGAGCAGGGTCAGCGTGACGAGATACGCGATCAGCACCCCGGCCCCGGTCACCAGGCCGAGGTCGGCCAGCATGGGGATCCCGGTGGCGGGGAGCGCGAAGAACCCGGCCGAGGTCGTGATCGAGGTCAGGAGGCAAGCGCGCGCGGTGGCGCTCAGCGCCCGCTCGAGCGCGGGCGCGCGCCCTCGGCCCGTCGCGAGCTCCTCGCCGTAGCGAGTGAGCAGGTGGATCGCGTCGGAGATCCCCACGATCAGGACCAGCACCGGGATCGCCGAGGCGAGCAGGTTGAGCGGGATCCCGGCCAGGGCGAGGAACACCGCCGTGAAGTAGAGCGCGAGCCCGACCGCGCCCAGCGGGAGCAGCACCCCGGCGAGCGAGCGGAGCGTGACGGCGAGGGCGACCGCCAACAGGGCCAGGGTGGCGAGCACGTAGCCGCCGGTCTCGCGGCGAATGAACTCGCGGTAGGCGTGCTGCGTGATCGGCCCGCCCGTGACCAGGAACCGCACCCCCGGCCGCGCCTGCGCCGCGAGCGCCTGCTCGACATGGGCCACCACCGCCGCGTGGTGGGCCCCGCCGACGTACTCGGGCGCGATCCGGACCGTGAACGCCGCGGTCGTGCCGTCGCGCGACAGCACCCGGTCCGCGTAGGCCCGCTCGCGCCGCAGGTGCGCCTCGACCCGCGCCAGCCCCGCGGGCCCGAGCGACTCCACCCGCGCCGCCGTCAGGATCGACCCCACGTAGACCGCCTCGCCCTCGTCGTGGATCAGGGTCGCGGTGGCCGGGCCGACCACCTCCTCCACCAGCGGCGAGCCGGCGAGCGCCTCGCTCAGCGCGAGCAGGTGCCGGGCCCCCTCGGGCGTGAACCACCCGCCTCCTTCGCGCACCGCGAACACGAACGCGTTGTTGTCGTCGCGCCCGAACGCGGCGTTGAGCGCCTCGTAACGCGCGAACACCGGGTCGCCGCGCGCCACGAGCTGCTCGACCCCCAGCTCGGTCCGCACCCCTCGCCAGGCCACGCCCGCCCCGCCTGCCACCGCGAGGAGCAGGAGGGCGGCCAGGGTGGAGAGCGGCCGCCGCGCGGGAGCGCGGAGCAAGCGCGGGAGGAGGCCGTCGGCGGCCTGGGTCACGCGGCCGCGGCGGGGAGCGAGGCCAGGGGGATCGCGCGGACCATGGCTTCGTGAGGGGGCTCGCGTCGAGGCACGGGGTGAAGGTACGGTACGAGCGGCCCGGGGTGCCAGCGGAGGG
>CAZMSZ010000597.1:0-3050 GCA_964569055.1 uncultured Planctomycetota bacterium
TCCGAGTCCGAATCCGAGTCCGAATCCGAGTCCGAATCCGAGTCCGGCTCCGACTCCGCTCCGACTCCCTTACCGCGCGATCGGCGGGGGCAGCAGGAACGGATACACCCGCCCCCGCACGCGGCGTTGCCACCAGCGGTCGATCCGCCTCAGGGTCAGCAGGAGGCCCCAGGTCCTGGCGTCCTCGCGGTAGTAGCGGCGGACCTCGCCCTCGCTCAGCGGCGGGGCGCCGCGCGCAGCGAGGCGCTCGTTCGCGAGGGCGAGGCCGGGCTCGAGCCAGCGGTCGAGGCGCTCCTTCTGGAGGTTGGCGAGCAGGTCGAGCAGCACGGCGCGCGGGCTGTAGTAGTGGTCGAGCAGGCGGCGGGCGAGGAAGCGGCGCACGGGCCAGCGGACCAGGGCGGGGAGCGCCGAGAGGAGGAGGCCCAGGTCGATCTGCTCGCGGCCCGCGCCGTCGCGCAGGAGGGGGGTGGTGAGGTCGAGGTAGACCGGCTCCTCGCCGACCCGCGCCCAGTTGGAGAGCTGGCCGTCGAGGCCGACCACGCCGCCCACCCAGGCCGCGATTCGGGCGCACACCGCGCCGAGGAACCGGGCGCCCACGGCGAGGTCGGCCGCGCGGAGCCAGCGCGGTCCGAGCGTCTCGACCGGCAGGATCGGCTGGACGCACCAGCCGACGTGGCGCCCGTCGGGGCGGGTGAGGAGCTCGAAGGTGGTGTCGAGCACCCGTACACCGCCCGCCTCCAGGCGCGCCACGTACTCCTCGAACAGGGCGCGGTAGCGCTCGAGCCGCGCGCGGTCGGTCACGGGCGGGAGGCGCTTGCAGGCGAACGCCCCCGCCTCGCCGCGCCAGGCGAGGACGAGGGTGATCTCGCCGTAGCCGAGCACCTCGAGGCCGTGCTCGGCGGGCGCGTCGGCCCCCGCGCCGAGGGCGCGCTCGACGCGCTCCTCGAGCGCGGCGAGCGCCGCGCCGCCGACGCTCGGACGCGGCGGCGAGGCGGGCGTCGCCTCGACCGCGCTCACGCGAACACTCGCCGCACCCGCGCCACGACCTCGTCCACCTCGGCGTCGCTCAGCACCAGCGGCGGGAGGAACTGCATGGCCGAGGGGTCGTTGTTGGCGTGCACGCAGAACACGCCCGCGTCGTAGCAGGCGCGCGCGGCCATGAGCCCGCCCTCGGGGGCCTCGAACTTGAACGCCATGAACAGGCCGCGCTGGCGCAGCGTGAACGGGAGGCCGGCGAAGCCCGCGGCGAAGCGCGCGGCGACCTCGTCCACCCGCGCCCCGAACCCGGGGGCCTCGATCACGTCGAGCACCGCGAGGGCCGCCGCGCAGCCGAGCTCGGCGCCGCCGAACGTGGAGAGGTGCACGAAGGGGTGCGCGTCGAAGAAGGCGTGCAGCTCGGCGGTCATGAGCGTGGCGCTGATCGGGTAGATCCCGCCCGACAGCCCCTTGCCGGTGATCAACAGGTCGGGCTCGAGGTCGTCGTGCTGGTAGCACCAGGTCCGGCCGGTGCGGCCGAGGCCGGTCTGGACCTCGTCCACGATCAGCTTGGCCCCGCGCTCGCGGCACAGCTCCTGCACGCCGCGCAGGTAGCCCGGCGAGGGGATCGGCATGCCGAGGGTGGCGGGCACGGGCTCGAGCAGGACGGCCGCGGTGTCGTCGCCCATCGCCGCGCGCATGGCCGCGAGGTCGTCGAAGGGGACCTGCACGAAGCCCGGCAGGTTCGGCCCGAACGGGTCGCGGTACTGCGGGTCGCCCGCGGCGACCGCCAGGCCGGTGTGGCCGTGGTAGCCGCCCTGGGCGGAGATCACCTGGGCGCGCCTGGTGGTGGCGCGGGCCACCTTGATCGCGAGGTCGACCGCCTCCCCGCCGCTGACGCCGAACACCACCCCGCTCAGCCTGCCGTGCGTGGTGGCCGCCAGGCGGCGGGCGAGCGCCGCGCGGGCGGGCGAGACGAGGTGGTGGTTGCCGATGTCGAGGGCCTCGAGCGCCTCGCGGACGGCGGTCAGCACCGCCGGGTGGCGGTGGCCGAGGTTGAACGTGCCGCCGTTGCAGTGGCAGTTGAACCAGCGGCGGTCGCTGGCGTAGGCGTCGCGGAAAGTCGCCCCGCTGCGCGCGCCGAGGACGAGGTCGAGCCCGAGCTGCTCGTAGGTGAGCGCCTTGCCGCGCGAGACGTGCTCGCTGAACGCGGCCCAGGCCTCTTCGCGGGTGCCCAGGCCGAAGGTCGGATCGAACATGGTGGGGATTGCCTCCAGGCCAGACGCCTGGGCAACCCTCGTGCCTCGCTAACTGCTGCGCCCGCCGAGGCCGGTTCGCCTCGTGAGACCCAAACCCGGGAAGGGCGTGCGCCCTCCGCTCAGCTCGCGATGCGGGTGAAGGCGATCAGGTTGTTACGGCACGAGGCGATCGGCAGCCGGCCGTCGAGCTCGGCCTCGACCTGCTCGCGGTCGGGGAGCAGGTCCCAGAACGGCTGCTCGACCGAGCGCATGCGCGCGTAGGCCTCACGCACCTGCTCGTCCCAGGAGGCGGCGAGCGTCACGCAGTCTTCGCGGGTGATCTTGCCGCGGCAGCTCGGGCTGCCGCAGGCGCAGTCGAACGTGTATTCGAGGTTCAGCGTGGCGTAGTCGTCGGTCAGCTCCTCGCCCGGCTGGATGTCGCGCACGGCGATCTCGAACTGATGCCCGGGGCTGAGGCAGGTCGGCGCGCACGAGTGGTTCACGAACCGGCCGAGGTCCCAGCACAGCACGACGTCGCCGTGCGCGTCGAAGAACCCGTACTTGGAGAGGATCTGCTGGTAGATCGGCCGCAGCGTCGCGACCCGCTCGGGGCGGAACGTCTGGTCGAACTCGTCGCGCACCCAGGTGATCGTCCCGCGCGGGATGAGCCGCGTGGCGACGACGCCGTAGCCGATTTGGTCGTTGATGAACTCGAGGCGAGTGTCGGGGTGCAGCATGGATGCGTATGCTGCCATTCCCCCCCGGGGGGAAGTCTAGAGGGAAGGCGCCGGTCCCCCGGGGCCGCACTGAAACGCAGCAATGACCGACACTCCCCCC
>CAZMSZ010000598.1:0-3032 GCA_964569055.1 uncultured Planctomycetota bacterium
CCTCTCCTCTCCTCTTCTAGAGGGCGTCCACCCCTTCCTGCCGTCCCGCATGTAGACTCCCCGCCCATGGGCCTCTTGACCTTCAGCCTCAACGTCACCCTGGACGGCTGCGTCGACCACCGCGAAGGGATCGCCGACGACGAGACGCACGCCTTCTTCACCCGCCTCATGGACGAGAGCGGGGCCATGCTGTGGGGCCGCACCACGTACGAGATGATGGAGAGCTACTGGCCGGCCGTCGCCCGCGGCGACGTGGAGGCGCCGGCGGCGATGCGCGAGTGGGCGGTCAAGCTGGAGGTCAAGCCGAAGTACGTGGTGTCCTCGACGCGCACGGACTTCCCGTGGACCAACAGCCACCACGTCGCCGGCGACCTGCGCGCCGGCGTGCAGGCGCTCAAGGACGCGACGCCGGCCGGCGTGCTGCTCGGCAGCGGCCAGCTCGCGACCGCGCTCGACCGGCTCGATCTGATCGACGAGTACAGGCTCCTGGTCCACCCCAGGATCGCCGGGCACGGTCCGACGCTGTATCAGGGCGGGCTGCCCCGCACGCGGCAGCTCGAGCTCGTCTCGGCCGAGCCGCTCCGCTGCGGGGCGGTGGCGATGCACTACCGGCGCGCGGTGTCCTAGCTGACCTGGCGCCGAGCCGAGCTCAGGCCGCGCCGACCCCGTGGCACTTCTTGTACTTCTTGCCCGACCCGCACGGGCAGGGGTCGTTGCGCTTGACCTTGGGCTGATCGCGCTTGATCGGCTGCTGGCCGGCCTCGCCCTGGGAGGCGGCCATGGCCTCGGCCTCGGTCTTCTGCGACTGCTGCTCGAAGGAGGTGGCGAACTCCTTGGGCGCCGTGTACTGGCTCGGCTGCCACAGCGAGCCGAGCTGCTCCTCCTCGGCCTGGGTGATCGGGCGCACGCGGAACAGGAGGGTGGTGATCTCGTCGGCGATGTTCTCCCACATCTCCTGGAACAGCTCGTAGCCCTCCTTCTTGTAGGCGATCTTCGGGTCGACCTGCGCCATGCCGCGCCAGCCGATCCCGCCGCGGAGCTGGTCCATGCCCCGCAGGTGGTCCTTCCACTTCTCGTCGATCTCCTGGAGGAGGATGTAGCGCTCGAGCCGGCGCATCTCCTCGTGGCCGATCTCGGCCTCGCGCAGGCCGTAGGCCTGCTCGATCCGGCTCATGAGCAGCTCGAAGACCTGCTGCTCGTCGCGCTCCTCGACCTCGCGCGGGAGCACGCGGAAGCCGAACACCTTCTTGGCCCAGTCGCACAGGGTGGGCGCGTTCTTGTCCTCCACCGCCAGCGCGTCGTTCCAGTGCTCCTTGAGCGCCTTGTCGACCGAGCGCTCGATCCAGAGGAACACCGCCTTGCGCAGGTCGTCGCCCTCGCCCTCCAGGATCCGCTGGCGCTCGCGGTAGACGAGCTTGCGCTGCTCGTCCATGACCTGGTCGTACTCGAGCACGTTCTTGCGCATGTCGAAGTGGTAGGCCTCGACCTTCTTCTGCGCCTTCTCGATGGCCCGCGTGACCATGGGCGCCGAGATCTCCTGCCCCTCCTCCATGCCGAGCTTCTCGAGCAGCCACGACACGCGGTCGGACGCGAAGATCTTCATGAGGTCGTCCTCGAGCGAGAGGTAGAACCTGCTCGTCCCGGGGTCGCCCTGGCGGCCGCAGCGGCCGCGGAGCTGGTTGTCGATCCGGCGCGAGTCGTGGCGCTCGGTGCCGATGATGTGGAGCCCGCCGAGGTCCTGGATCCTGGGGCCCATCGCGACCTTGGGGTAGAGCTCGCCGCCCGGCCCCTCGAAGGTCTCCTCGAAGTGCTCGAGGATCCCGCGGAACTCCCACTCCTCCCACAGCGTGGCGCCCGTCGAGAGGCGGAAGCTCTTCCAGTGCTCGGTCAGCCGCTGGTAGAAGTCGGGCGCGTCGAGCTCGAGGTCCTTGGGCGCGGCGCGGCGCGCCTTCCAGTGGTCGAGGAGCTGCTGGGGCGTGAACGTGCCCAGGAGGATGTCCGTGCCGCGCCCGGCCATGTTGGTCGCGACGGTCACGCGGCCGAGCTGGCCGGCCTGGGCCACGATCGCCGCCTCGCGCTGGTGGTGCTTGGCGTTGAGCACGTCGTGCTCGATCCCGCGGCGGACGAGCATCTCGGAGAGCTTCTCGGAGCTCTCGACCGACACGGTGCCGACCAGGATCGGGCGGCCGAGGGCGTGGACCGCCTCGATCTCGGCGCAGATCGCCTTCTCCTTCTCGCGCTTGGTCCGGTAGACCACGTCGCCGAACGCCTTGCGGATCAGCGGCTTGTTGGTCGGGACCGAGAGCACGTCGAGCTTGTAGATCGACCAGAACTCGGTCGCCTCGGTCAGCGCCGTGCCGGTCATGCCCGCCAGCTTGCGGTAGAGGCGGAAGTAGTTCTGGAGCGTGATCGTGGCGAGGGTCTGGGTCTCGCGCTTGATCTTGACCCCCTCCTTCGCCTCGACCGCCTGGTGCAGGCCGTCCGACCAGTTGCGTCCGTGCATCAGGCGGCCGGTGTGCTCGTCGACGATGATCACCTCGCCGTCCTGGACGACGTAGTGCTTGTCGCGCTTGTAGATCGCGTGCGAGCGCAGCGCCTGCTCGATGTGGTGCGGCCAGGGGTTGCTCGCGCTGTCGTAGATGTTCCCCTTGCCGAGGAGCTTCTCGACCCGCTCGATCCCGCGCTCGGACAGGGTGACCTGGTGGTCCTTGAGCGAGAACACGAAGTCCCACTCGTTCTCGAGGTCCTCCTTCTCGACGCCGCGCTTCTGCGCCTCCTGCTCGAGCCGGTTCTTGTCGACCCCGCGCAGCTTCTTGGCGACCTCGTTGGCGATCCCGAACATCTCGGTCGAGTCGCTCGCGTCGCCCGAGATGATCAGCGGCGTGCGGGCCTCGTCGATCAGGATCGAGTCGACCTCGTCGATGATCGCGTAGTTGCGCCGCCCCTGCTGCACCTGCGAGGCGACGTCCACCTTCATGTTGTCGCGCAGGTAGTCGAAGCCGAACTCGTTGTTGGTGCCGTAGGTGATGTCG
>CAZMSZ010000599.1:0-3026 GCA_964569055.1 uncultured Planctomycetota bacterium
CACGTCCCGGCCACGCCCGGCCCGCGCGCCTGACCGCCGAGCTTGCCCTCGGAGCCGACCTCGCGCGCCACCGTCGTGACCTGCTCGGCGAAGATGCCGAGCGTCTCGGTCATGTCGTTGATCGTCTCGGCGAGCTCGGCGATCTCCCCCTGGGCCTCGACGACGAGGCGCTTCGACAAGTCTCCCCGCGCGATGGCCGTCACGACCTTCGCGATGCCGCGCACCTGCGTCGTCAGGTTCGACGCCATCCCGTTGACGTTGTCGGTCAGATCTTTCCACGTGCCGGACACGCCCGTGACGAACGCTTGCCCGCCCAGCTTGCCCTCGGTGCCGACCTCGCGCGCCACGCGCGTCACCTCGGCGGCGAACGCGCGCAGCTGGTCGACCATCGTGTTGATGGTCTCCTTGAGCTCGAGGATCTCGCCCTGCGCCTCGACCGAGATCTTCTGCGACAGGTCGCCGCGGGCCACGGCCGTGGTCACGAGGGCGATGTTGCGGACCTGCGTGGTCAGGTTGCCGGCGAGGAGGTTGACGTTGTCGGTGACCTCCTTCCAGCTCCCGGCCGCGCCGGGCACCTGCGCCTGCCCGCCGAGCTTCCCCTCGGTGCCGACCTCCTTGGCGACGCGCGTCACCTCGGAGACCAGCGAGCGCATCTGATCGACGAACGCGTTGACGGTGGTCGCGACCCGCAGGAACTCGCCCTCGAGCCGCGCGCCGTCCGTGGCGAGCGGCACCTTCTGAGTCAGGTCGCCGGCGGTCGCCGCGGCGAGCACGTGGGCCACCTCGGAGGTGGAGCGCGCCAGGGCGGCGAGCAGGTCGTTCACGGCGTCCTGGGCCACGCCCCACGACCCCTCGCCGGCGCCGTCCAGCCGCACCCGCTCCTCGAGCCGCCCTTGGCGGCCGGCGGCCTCGCTGACCCGCGCCAGCTCGCTGGTGAGCGCGCCGCTGCGCGCGATCGCCAGGTTGAGCGCGCGGCCGAGCTCGCCGTCGCGCCCCTCCTCGGGCGCCCGGACGGAGAAGTCGCCGGCGGCGAGCGCCTCGGCGGCCGCGAGCAGCGCCTGGCGCGCCGTCCCCGCGGCGCGCCGGGGCGCCGAGCGCTTGGGGGCGGGCGCGCCCCGGGCAGCGCGCGCGCGCGCCGACTCGGTCCGCTTCCCAGGAGGCGACTCGCCCCCGCGCGTCGCCGATCCTGCGCGGCCCCCGCCGGCGGAGCTCGTCCGTGCCATGTGTGCGTGGTCCTCCAAGGCCCTGCGAACGTGCACGACGGCGCGCCTGGCGCGAGCCGCGCCGCATGCGCACGGGGGAGAGCAACACGGGCGCCAGCCGCGGCGCAGCCGCAACCTCCGCGCAGGCGGGCCCGAGGGCGCCTGCTCGTGACGGGGGCGGCTCACCTGGACACCGGCGCCCGGGACGGCAGGTCAGAGTCGGCGCGCGAGCGGGCGCGAGGAGTCGGTCGCCGGCTGCGCGCGGGCGAGCGCCGCGCGGGCGCGCCGACGCCGGAGGGCGCGCAGGAGTCGGCGCGCCGCGAGGGGCGCCAGGCCCAGCAGGGCCAGCGACAGGAGGACGTCGGGGGCGAGCAGGTCGCGCGGCTCCGCCACGTCGCGGAGCTGCGCGCCGGCGTTCACGTAGATCGCCGTGCTGGCCAGCATGCCGAGCTGCGTGACCCAGTAGAACGTCGAGGCGCGGATCGGCGTGAGCGCGAACGCCGCGTTGATCAGGCCGAACGGGAGCACCGCCACCATGCGCAGCGTGAACAGGTGGTAGGCGCCGTCCCGGCGGAAGCCTGCCTCGATCCGCCGCAGCAGCTCGCCGTGGCGCCGCTCCAGCGGACCGCGCAGGAGCGTCCGCGCCAGCCAGAAGCCCAGCATGCCGCCCAGCGCGCTCGCCAGGGCCGCGATCGCCGTCCCGGCGAGCAGCCCGAACATCAGGCCCGACGTCACCGACAGGAGCGCCACCACCGGGAGGCCGCTGGCGGCCGCCAGCACGAACAGCGCGAAGAACGCGGCCCCGGCGGCGAGCGGGTCGCTGGCGGTGATCTCCTCGAACAGCTCTCGCCGGCGCGCCAGCTCGTCGACCGAGCGCGGCGCGCCGAGCGCGAAGGCGACCCCGACGGTCAGGAACCCGGCCGCGAGGATCCCCCACGCCGCGCGGCGCGCGGCGCGCCCGCCCGGCGCGCGCCTCGCCCGGCGCTCCGCCGGACGAGGCGCCGCGGCGGGCGGGGGCGGGCGAGGCGGGGCTCGCGTGGTCGGCGCGCTCACCGCTCAGCGCGCGTAGCGCAGCGCCACGACCGCCTCCGGCCCGAGCAGCCGGAACGTGACGCTCTCCTCGAGGTACAGCCGCACGCGCTCGGCGTCGTGGTCGAGGTAGCCGACCGAGACGTCCTGCCCGACCACCAGCTCGAAGTCGCCGCCGCGCAGGCTGACCACCACGGCCCCGCTCAGGCCCGGCGCCCACACCAGCGGCCCGTCCAGGAGCTGCTCCACGTGGCGGAACACCGGGTATCCCCCCGAGGCCGTCTGGCGCAGCCCGGTGTAGCAGCGCGGCCCGAGGGCGATCGCGTACGGGCCGGCCACCCCCGCCAGGCGCAGCCGCTCGGTCGCCTCCGCCACCAGGGCCGGGTAGCTCGCGTAGTCGTCGCCGATCGTGAGCGGCTCGTGCGGCGACCCGCTCACCAGCCCGCGGCCGCACGCCTCGTCGAGCCCGTCGAACACCAGCCGGTCCTCGGCGATCGCGAGGCGGCGCGCGGCGCCCGCCACCGGGTCCAGGTCGGCGTCGTCGGCGCCGCGGCCGACCGCCTCGAGCTCGTCGCGAGCCAGCGTCAGCTCCGCCCGCAGCTCGACCAGCGGCTGCGCCAGCCGCAGCCGCGCGCCCACCCCCTCGAACCCCGAGATCGAGCGGACGCGCCCCGTCGCGACCGCGTGGTGCTCCCAGCCCAGCGGCCCGCGCAGCTCGACCAGCTTGCGCGCGGCGAGGTGGGCCACGAGCGCCCGGCGCGCCTCCTCCTCGATCACGTCCCAGGCGGCGCTCGG
>CAZMSZ010000600.1:0-3022 GCA_964569055.1 uncultured Planctomycetota bacterium
CACCCCCTCGAGCGAGTCCGACAGCCCGTGGGCGAAGTCGTACATCGGGTAGATGCACCAGGCGTCGCCGGTCCGGTGATGCCGCTCGTGGCGGATCCGATACATGGAGGGGTCGCGCATGGTGATGTTCGGCGAGGCCATGTCGATCTTGGCCCGCAGGACGTGCGCCCCGTCGGGGAACTCGCCCTGGCGCATGCGCTCGAGCAGGTCGAGGTTCTCCTCGACCGAGCGCTCACGGTAGGGGCTGTTCACGCCCGGCTGGGTGAGCGTGCCGCGCCGCTCGCGGATCTCGTCGGCGGTCTGCGAGTCGACGTAGGCCTTGCCCGCCTTCACGAGCTGCACGGCGTACTCGTAGAGCCGCTCGAAGTAGTCGGACGCGTAGCGCTCCTCGTGCCAGCGGTAGCCGAGCCAGGCCACGTCCTCCTTGATGGCCTCGACGTACTCGGTGTCCTCCTTGACGGGGTTGGTGTCGTCGAACCGGAGGTTGCAGATCCCGCCGTACTCCTCGGCGATCCCGAAGTTGACCGAGATCGCCTTGGCGTGCCCGATGTGGAGGTAGCCGTTGGGCTCGGGGGGGAAGCGGGTCTGCACCCGCCCCCCGTAGCGGCCGGTCCGGTTGTCCTCGTCGATCCGCTGGCGGATGAAGTCGCGCGGGGCCGGGGCGGTGGGCTCGGTCGACGTCACGGGCGCTCCCTCGCTCGCTGGCGATGTGCGGGGCGCAATCCTACCTCCGGCCCTCGGCCTCGCGTCCTCCCCCGTCAGCGCACGCCCACGGCGGCGCCCCCGGTCGGGGCGCGCGCGCCCGGCGCGCGCCGCCGGGTGAGCAGCGCGCAGGCCCGCAGCTCGTCCTCGGCCTGCGTCTCGTAGATCGCGCGGAGCAGCGCGCGGGCGCGCTCCCGCACGACGCGCTCAGCGGCGCCGTCGGCGCCGAGCAGCCCGCGCCACGCCGCCACCCGGCGGCTCGACTCCGTGTGCGTCCCCTCCGCGCGCTCGCGCTCCCAAACCGTCGTCATCCGCGTCCACCTCGTGGCTGAGTGCGACGCGAAGGAAGTGCAAGGAGCGTGCCCGAGCCGAACGCCGTGCGCCTCGGCGCGCGGCCTGCCTCCGCGCTCGGCGCTGGCCGTCCCGTCGCGACACACCGTGTCGTCGTGACCCACCGGGCGGGAGGCGTCCGTGCGGCGCGCGAGTCACACGGCCCCCACCGCAGCGATCCGGACCGCGCCTGCCAAGATGCCCGGTGTTCGACGGCGCCAAGAGGTCCCCCTATGACCCCTCCCGCGGCTACCGCGATCTCGATCCTCCTCGTCGAGGACAACCCGAGCGACGTCGCCCTGCTCCGCGAGGAGCTCGGCCGCAGCGAGCTCGGCGAGCTCTGCAGCTTGCGCACCGCCGACAGCATGGCGGCGGCGCTGCGCCAGCTCGAGCAGGAGCGCCCCGACCTGATCCTGCTCGACATCGGGCTCCCCGACGGCGAAGGGCCCGAGCTGGTCCGGCGGATCCGCACCGCGGCGGCGCAGGTGCCGATCGTGGTCGTGACCGGCAACGAGGACGAGGAGACGTGCCTGGCCTGCGTGCGCGCCGGGGCCGAGGACTGCCAGCTCAAGCGGGAGCTGAGCGGGCCGGGGCTGGCGCGGGCGCTCAGCTTCGCCATGGTGCGCCACGACCGCTCCCACGAGGAGGCGGGCGCCGGCGGCAGGCTGCGCACGGTGGCCGACCACGTCAATCGCCTGCTGCGCCGCGAGCGGCTCTCACCCGCGCTGCGCACCGAGCTCGAGGCGCTGCTCACCCAGTGCACGATCGAGCCGGGGACGCGCTCGCGCGTCCGGCGCGGCCCCGAGACGGCGATGGCGATCGCGCGGCGGGAGGGGATCGTCACCGCCAGCCCGAAGCTGGAGGTCGTGATCGAGACGTGCCTGCGGGTCGCGCCCTCGCGCGCGACCGTGCTGCTGCTCGGCGAGACCGGCACCGGCAAGGACCTGCTGGCGCGGTTCATTCACGAGCACTCCGGCCGCCCCGGCCGGTTCGTGGCCGTCAACTGCGGGGCGGTGCCCGAGTCGCTGATCGAGTCGGAGCTGTTCGGCCACGAGAAGGGCTCGTTCACCGGCGCGCACGACAAGAAGGTCGGCCTGTTCGCGCACGCCGACGGCGGCACGCTGTTCCTCGACGAGGTGGGCGACCTGCCCATGACGGCGCAGCCGAGCACCCTGCGCGCGCTGCAGGAGCGCACGATCCGCCCGGTCGGCGGGAGCGACGAGATCTCGGTCGACGTGCGCCTGATCGCGGCGACCAGCTCGCCCCTCGATGAGGCGGTCTCGGCCGGCAAGTTCCGCGAGGACCTGCTCTACCGGCTCGACGTGATCCGGATCGTGGTGCCGCCCCTGCGCGAGCGCCCCGAGGACGTGCTGCTCCTGTTCGGCCACTTCCGCGACCAGCTCGCGGCCGAGCACGGGCTCGAGATCCCGAGCTGCGACACCACGTTCATTCGCAGCCTCGAGGAGTACCCCTGGCCGGGGAACGTGCGCCAGCTCCAGAACTTCACCGAGCGCCTGCTCCTGACGCAGCCCAGCCGCACGCTCACGGCCGCCCACTTCCAGGCGCTCCTCGACGCCTCGCGCCAGCCGCCGCTCCTCGCGAGCGAGCGCGCCGCCGGCGCCGCCCGCCTCGCCGGCGCCGAGGAGGAGAACATCACCGTCCTCCCCCTCGACGTCGAGCTGCGCGAGGTGGAGCGCCGCTACCTCGAGCGCGCCCTGCGCGCCCACCGGGGCTGCATGCAGGCCACCGCCAAGGCGGCAGGCATCAGCCGCCGCACGCTGCTCCGCAAGATCAAGCGCCACGGCCTCGACCGCCGCGACTTCATGTAGCCCCGGGTTTTCGGCTGCGGGAGGTGTGAGGGGCCACGCCTTGGTGGGGGGGCGCCGAAAACCCGGATGGGGCAGGGGCTCGGGTGGGGCGAGGCGCCTTGCGTGAGAGTTGGTTGGGCGGGCTCCGGTAGGGCGAGGCGCCTTGCGTGAGAGTTGGTTGG
>CAZMSZ010000601.1:0-3020 GCA_964569055.1 uncultured Planctomycetota bacterium
GCGGTCCGCGGGGGGACGCGGTCGGTGCAGCGTGGCGGGGTCCTTCGGGCAAAGCTCGAGGAGCTCCTCCACGGTGGGGGCGGGGGCGAGGCTCGGGTCGGGCATGCGGTTCCTCCGGGGCGTGACGTGCTCCAGGGTGGATCGCGCGGGACGCCGGTGATATGGACGAGCCCCGGAATGTCGTGACCTCGCGGCTCCGCCGCGCAACGACTTGAGCGGCCTGTTCGGGAGCGTCGTGACCTCCGCACGAGAGTCGTGACCTCGGCTCGGCGACGTGACCTGCCCGCTCGCGCCGGGGTCGAGAGTTACGCCCGCGAGGTGGGCAGCGCGCAGGGGTCACGACGAACGCGCTCGCTCCGACCCACCCCGCTCGTCGAGGGACGAGCGGAGCACAGGCGATGCACTCCGCGCGGAGGCTCGGCGAGTCGATTCACCTCGCGAGCTCGGCTGAAGAGCCCCTGCGAAGAGCGACACGGAGGCCGAACACTTTTGCGAACCGCTATCCGGCGGGTCCGACACCTGCTGCTGCGTCGCCGGGCCCCGCCGCCTCGCGAGGCTCCGCCGCGAGGGGCTCGCGCGCGCGGCGGCGCATGCGGAACAGGACCCGCGAGGAGCCGGGCAGCGGGAGGCGGCGCTCGACGGTGAACCACGGGGCGAAGGCGCGCTCGAAGCCCTCGAGGTCGTAGCTCGGGAAGATGTCCTCGCGCGAGGCGAGCAGGCGCTGGACCTGCGAGTCCTCCTTGGGCACGAACTCGATCACGAGCCGCTCGCCGAGCTGGGCGAGGAAGGCCGCGACGCGCTCGAGCGGGACGTTGGCTCCGATCGCGAGGTGGTGGATCAGCGCCAGGGCCAGCACGGCGTCGGCGGGGCCGCGGCCCACGAGGGAGGCGCGCTCCTCGAGGGCCCAGCCGAGGGCCGGGCTGGGGTTGGTGAGGTCGAGGCGCAGCGGCAGCACCCGCGCGTCGCGCTCGGCGCGGCAGCGGAGGTAGTTCTTCTCGACGGCGGCCGGGTCGAGGTCGAACGCCACCACCAGCCCGGCCCGCTCGGCGGCGAGGCGGCTGAACGTGCCGTCGTTGCTGCCGAGGTCCCACACCGTCGCGCCCGCGGGCAGGTCGTCGAGGCAGGCCAGCACGCCCTCGCGCTTGGCCGCGGCCGCGGCCTCGTCGTAGTTGGTGTCCTCGTAGTAGTCGGCCCACTCCGTCCCGGCCGGGCGCCAGCGCAGGCGGCTGACGGCGGCCTCCAGGCTCTCGAGCAGCCCCTCGAGCGCGCGCCGGCTGACGCGCACCGCGGCGGGCGCCACGCCGCGCCCGGCGTAGCGGCGCTGGGTCGCGGCGTGCAGGTGAACGTGCGCCAGGAGCGAGTAGCGCAGCCAGCTCGTCCAGGGCAGGAGCGCGCTGCACAGGTCGAGCGGCACCCCGTCGATGTGCACGCGCGCGAGGTCTCCCAGGCGCACGTCGCGCAGGCTCATGAGCGCGAGGGGCGCGAGGAAGTGCTGGCAGAACTGCCGGTAGCCCGCCCAGGGCCGCCCCTCGGCGTAGGGCTCGAAGGAGAGCGTGTCGATCAGCACCGGGCGGCCGCCGCGGAACTGCACGTTGTAGGCGCTGGCGTCCTTGAGCGTCAGCCCGGCGGCGAGGGCGCGCCGCTGCGCGCGCAGCGTCAGCAGCGCCGCGTCCTGGAGCTGGCTGAAGGACCACTCGTAGGGGTAGCTCACGAACGGGATCAGCGCCGGCCGGAGCAGCTTGTAGGCGCCCTCGGCCGCCGGCGCGCCCTCGACCTCCTCGTGGGTCACGAGCAGGTCGTCCCGCGCGAGGCGCTCGTAGAGCCCCGAGCTCATGAGCAGGTCGTAGCCCGCCCGCCCGGGCGCGTTCACCTGCCGGTAGAGCACGCCGTCGCGGCGGAACACGAAGCCCGCCGGGTCGCGGAAGGAGCCGGGGTCGACGACCGCCTCGCCCGGCGGCTCGCGCGTCACCTCCGCGCTCAAGGCGCGGCGTTGCCCTCGGGCTCGTGCGCCGGGGCGTCCTCGCGCTCGCTGGTCGCCTCGTCCGCGCGCGGCGCGCGGCGCGCGAAGAACTGGCGGAACGCGACCCAGCCCGCGGCGATCGCGCCGATCAGGGCCTGCAGGATGAGGCTTCCCGAGCCGGGGTCGAGGTATGCGAGGGGGAGCATGGGGGCCTCCGAAGGGCTCATGATACGGAGGCGCGCCGGCCCGAGGAAGGGGAACTCGCGACGTCAGCGCGGTGCCCGTAAGATCGCCGCCGTGACCGCCTCGGCCGCGATCCATGGGCCCTCGGGGTGCGGCCGCGAGCGGCGGGCGCCCGCGGCGGTCGCGCGGTCCGCGCAGGCGGAGTCGCGCGCGTGAGCGGAGCCGCGGCCCCGCCGCCGCCCGCCCCTCCCGCGGTCGGTCCCGGCGAGCCGCGCGGGCTCCTGCCCTACGTGCACCTGGCGGCGCTCGCGAGCCTCGCGCTCGCGCAGCCCCTCCTGGGGGTGATCGGGGAGGGCCCGGGCTTCCTCGTGAGCCACGCCGTCGGCTTCGCCGAGCTGCTCGCGTTCGTGGCCCTGGTGAGCCTCGCGCTCCCGGCCGCGCTCGCCGCGCTCGCCGCGGCCCCGGGCCTGCTCGGACCGCGCGCGCGGCGCTGGTCGCACACCGTGGCGCTGGTGCTCCTGCTCACGCCGCTGGCGCTGCTCGTCGCCAAGCGCGTCGTGCCGGCGCGCTGGAGCATCGTGTTCGCGCTCGCGCTCGCCGCCGCAGGCCTCGGCGCGGCGCTCTATCGCCGGTCCGAGGCGGCGCGCTCGTTCTGCTCGGCGCTGTCCCTGGCCCTGGTCGTGGTGCCGCTGCAGTTCTTGCTGCTCACGCCCGCCTCCCGCCTGGTGTTCCCGCCCGAGGTCGCCGCGGCCGAGCCGGCCTCGCCGCCCCGCACACCCCACCCCGTCGTGCTGGTCGTGTTCGACGAGCTGTCGCTCGCCTCGCTGCTCACGTCCGAGCTCGAGGTGGACGCCGCGCGCTTCCCCAACATCGCCGC
>CAZMSZ010000602.1:0-3006 GCA_964569055.1 uncultured Planctomycetota bacterium
TCGCGTGCCTGGCGACCACGGCGGGGCGGCTGATCGAGTGGGCGCTCCGGCAGAGCCTCGACCACGACGAGATCGAGCACGCGCACGCGGCCTGGCTGATCCACGACGGTGCCGTCCCCTTTCGCGACTTCTTCGAGCACCACCCCCCTTACTACTGGCACCTGCTCCGGCTGTACTACGCGCTGTTCGGCGAGGACTTCGGCGTCTTCTACTGGGCGCGCGGGTGGATGGTCGCGAGCAGCCTGCTCGCGATCTGGCTGATCTACCGGATCGGCCGCGAGCTGTACGGGCCCCTGGGCGGGCTCGCGGCGGGCGCGATCGCGGCCGCCTGCGCGCCGCTGTACGAGGTGATGGTCGAGGCGCGCCCCGACGGGCCCTCACGGGCGCTGGTGCTGGCGGGGGTGTGGCTCCTTGTCCGCGTGTGGGACCGCGGCCCGACCGCGCTGCAGGGCCTGGCGGCGGGCCTGCTGATCGGCGCCGGGCTCACGATCCACCCGCGCGCGGTGTTCCTGGCGGCCGGCTTCTTGCTCGGCCTGACGGCCGTCGCGCTGGACCCGCGCTGGCGCGCGACCGCGCGCACCCGCCTCGTCCCGCTCGCAGCCTTGGCGCTCGGAGCCGCGGCGCCGCTCGCGCTGCCGTTCCTCGGCCACGGTCCGTCGTACGGCGACCTGGTCTACGGGTTCAACAGCGACCTGAGACCGCGCGTCGGCGCCTACGAGCTGCGCCAGCACATGCTCACCGGGTACGGCGTCCTGGTGCTGCTCGGCAGCCTGGTGCTCGCGCGTCGGCTGCGGGGCGCGAGCTGGCGCGAGGGGGTCGTGCTCGGGGTGGTGGTGATCGGGATCGGAGCGGTGCTCTGGAGCCCGCGCGCCTTCCAGCACGTCTACTGGACGCTGCTGGTCGCGGTCGCGGTCGCGTGCGGCCGGGCGGTCGCCAGGCTCGAGCAGGGCCTCGAGCGGCGCGCCGCCACCAGGGTCGTGGCGCTGTTCCTGGCGGTCTGCGCGTTGATCCCGCTGAGCCCGCGGTCGGCGCCGCAGGTGCCGACCCTCGCGGAGGACTTCGCGCGCCTGCGCGCGACGCTGGCGACCGTGCCGGCCGGCGAGCGGTTCTTGGGGCCCGTGACGAGCCACCCCGTCTTCCGCCGAGACGGGTGCTACCACTGGTTCAACGTCGACATGGTCTACGCGACCGAGCGCGCCCGGACCCCGGACTGGAGCTTCGACCTGACCGGCGACGTCGCGCGCCGCCGCCCGTTCGTCGTCCACGACGAGTACGTCGACGGGGTGACGTGGGCAGCGCCCGAAGAGGGCGCGCGCCTCGAGGCCTGGCTGGCGCAGGAGGGTTACGAGCGGCAGGGCGAGGCCTACTGGCGACCGCGACGCTGAGCCGTCGGTCGTCCACAGGAACGGCGACAACACGGCTGGTCACGCGTCGCTGCCGCCGCTAGGCTCCCGACCATGAGCGCGCCCCCGCCCGATCGGGCTCCCGTCGAACCGCTCGCCGCCAAGGTGATGCGCCGCCTGCGCCTCCTGTGGATCGCGTGCCTGGCGATCACGGCGGGGCGGCTGATCGAGTGGGCGCTCCGGCAAGGCCTCGACCACGACGAGATCGAGCACGCGCACGCGGCCTGGCTGATCCATGACGGAGCGGTCGCGTTCCGCGACTTCTTCGAGCATCACCCGCCGTATTACTGGCACCTGCTGCGGCTCTACTACGCGCTGTTCGGCGAGGACCTCGGCGTGCTCCTCTGGGCCCGCGGGTGGATGATCGCGACCAGCCTGCTCGCGATCTGGCTGATCTACCGGATCGGCCGCGAGCTGTACGGGCCCCTGGGCGGGCTCGCGGCGGGCGCGATCGCGGCCGCCTGCGCGCCGCTGTACGAGGTGATGGTCGAGGCGCGCCCCGACGGGCCCTCACGGGCGCTGGTGCTGGCGGGGGTGTGGCTCCTTGTCCGCGTGTGGGACCGCGGCCCGACCGCGCTGCAGGGCCTGGCGGCGGGCCTGCTGATCGGCGCCGGGCTCACGATCCACCCGCGCGCGGTGTTCCTGGCGGGCGGCCTCCTGCTCGGCCTGGCCTGGATCGCGCTCGACCCGCGTCGGCGCGCCGGCGCGCGCGCGCTGATCGTGCCGCTGGCGGCGCTGGCGCTCGGCGCCCTCGCGCCGCTCGTGCTGCCGTTCCTCAGCTACGGTCCGTCGTACGGGGACGTGATCTACGCGTTCAACAGCGACCTCCGCCCGTACGTCGGCTCGTACGAGCTGCGGATGCACGTGCTGACCTGGTACGTCCACCTCCCGGCGCTGCTCGGCGGGCTGGTGCTCGCGGTGCGTCACCTGCGGGCGGCGCCCCGCGGCGAGGCCTGGCGGGAGGCGGTCGTGCTGGGGGTGGTGGTGCTCGGCCTGGGGGCCGTCCTCTGGAGCCCGCGCGCGTTCCTGCACGTCTACTGGACGCTGCTGGTCGCGATCGCGCTCGCGGGCGGTCGGGCCGTCGCCGGGCTCGCCGAGGGGCTCGAGCGGCCGGCCGCGATCTGGACGGTCGCCCTGTTCGTGGGCGCGTGCGCGCTGATGCCGCTCCGTCCGCAGTCGGGTCCCTACGCGCCGACCCTGGCCCGTGACCTCGCGGAGCATCAGGCGACGCTGGCGACCGTGCCCCCTGGCGAGCGGTTCTTGGGGAGCGTGATGATCCACCCCGTGTTCCGCCGGGATGGGTGCTACCACTGGTTCAACCTCGGCATGGTCTACGCGACCGAGCGAGCGCGGAGCCCGGGGTGGTCCTTCGACCTGAACGGCGACGTCGAGCGCCGCAAGCCGTTCGTGGTCCAGCGCTACTACGTGGACGTGGTCTGCACGATCGCGCCCGAGGAGGGCGCGCGCCTCGAGGCCCTGCTCGCGCGCGACTACGAGCGGCAGGGCGACTTCTACTGGCGCCGCTCGCGCTGAGCGCGGGCCCGGTCGGTCAGTCCCGCAGGAAGTGGCAGGTGTAGCCGCCCGGGTGCTTCTGCAGGTAGTC
>CAZMSZ010000603.1:0-2993 GCA_964569055.1 uncultured Planctomycetota bacterium
CTCGGGGCGCGCCTCGCGGAGCTCGAGCGCGAGCGCGAGCGCGCGGCCGCGCGCTTCGAGGCGCTCGACGCGCGGCTCGCCGAGCTGCGCGAGGAGCGCGGCGCGCTCGAGGCGGAGCGCGAGGCGGCGCGCGCGGCGCTGGGCGAGCAGCGGCAGCTCGCCGCCGCCGCCGAGCAGCGGGCGGCCGCGCTCGAGGCCGAGCTCACGACGCAGCGCGCGGCGCTCGGCGAGCTGCGCGGCCAGCGCGACGCCGCCGAGGCGGCGCGGCGCGCGCTGGCGGCCGAGCGCGACGAGCTCGCGGCGAGCATCGCCGAGCTCGAGGCCGCGCACGCGCGCCACGAGCAGGCCGCCGCCGAGTTCGAGGCCCGCGCCGCCGAGCAGCACGGCCAGCTCGAGGAGTCCCGCGCCCTGCAGGCGGAGCTGCGCGAGCAGCGCGACGCCCTGCGCGCGGAGCGCGACGAGCTGCGCGCCCGGCTCGAGCGGCTCGGCGACGAGCGAGAGCGAGACCGCGAGGCGCTCGCCGCGCTGCGCGCGCGGGGTGACGGCGGCGGGGCGCAGCTCGAGGAGGAGCTCCGTCAGCAGCGCGACGCCCTGCTCGCCGAGCGCGACGCGCTGCGCGTGCGCCTGACCGAGCTCGACGAGCGGCTCGGGCGCCAGCAGGAGAGCCTCACCCAGCTCATGCAGCAGAGCGCGCTGCTCGAGTCGCAGCTCGACGGCGCGCGGCGGCTCGAGGCGGAGCTGCGCGAGCAGCGCGACGCGCTCGTGGTCGAGCGCGACGAGCTGCGGCGCGAGCTGGTGGGCGAGCGCGCCGAGTCGGGCGAGCTGCGCCGCACCGCCCGCCTCGGCCCCGCCACCGGGCCGCTCGAGGAGGAGCTCCGCCAGCAGCGCGACGCGCTGCTCGCCGAGCGGGACGCGCTGCGCGCGCAGGTCGCCGACCTCGAAGGGCGGCTCGCGCGCCAGCAGGAGAGCCTGACGCAGCTCATGCAGCAGGACGTCGAGCAGGCGGCGCAGCTCGAGGGCGCGCGCAAGCTCGAGGCGGAGCTGCGCCGCCAGGGCGCCGGGCTCGAGAAGCGGCTGGCCGCGGCCGAGGCGCAGCGGCGCGCCGTGGAGGGCCAGCTCACCGCGCTCGAGCAGCGCGCCGGTCAGCTCGACGGAGCCCAGCGGGTCGAGGCGGAGCTGCGCGCCGTGGCCGACGGGCTGCGGGGCGAGCGGGCCGAGCTGCAGAGCCGGGTCGAGGCGCTCGAGCGCGAGCGCGCGCGGACGGGCAAGCAGCTCGACGAGGCCCGCCGCGAGGGCGCGGCGCGCAAGCGCGAGGTGGGCGAGCAAGGGCGCAAGCTGCGCGACCAGGAGCTCGCGCTCGAGGCGGCGCGCAAGCGGGTGAGCGAGCTGCAAGACAAGCTGCGCCGGGCCGAGCGGGCGCGCGGCGACGCCGCCAAGCGGGTCACGCAGCTCGAGCGCGAGCGGGGGCGGGGCCGCCAGGCGGAGGAGGAGCTCGCCGCGGCGCGCGCGCGCGAGCGCGAGCTGGCCGAGCGTCTCGAGCAGACGCAGGGGCAGCTGTGGGAGCTGCGCACGATCGCGGCCCGCGGCACGCACGAGCAGAGCGAGCGCGACGCCCAGCTCGAGGAGCTCGCCACGCGCGCCGTGGAGGCCGAGGCGGCGCGCGAGCGCGAGGCGGCCGAGCGCGCCAACCTGGCGCGACGCCTCGAGCAGCTCGAGGCCGAGGCGCGCGGCCGCGAGGAGGCGCTCGAGGCGGAGCTGGCCTTCCTGCAAGACCAGATCGAGGTGCTGCGCGAGGGCGACAAGGAGGACGCCGGCGACGACGCCGAGTGGCCCGCCCGCGGCGCCGACGCCGAGGCGACCGGCCTCGACTGGAGCGACCTCGCCTCGAGCGAGCCGGACGAGGAGGCCGGATTCGGCGGCGGCCCCTCGAGCGACGACCTGGAGGGTCTCCTGGCCGACCTCGCCGACGGCGGCGCCGACGAGGAGCTGGTCACCCTGGACGAGGCCCCAGGCGCCGAGACGCCCAGCGACCCCGCGCCGCCCGAGGCCGACGAACGGCGCGCGGCGCCTCCCGCGATCGAGGCGCGCGCCGAGGCCCAGCCGGCGCAGCGCGACGGTCCGCCGCGCCGACCCGCGCCGGCGGAGCGAGCGGCGAGCGCCGCCCGCGGCCGCGCCCCCGACGCCGCGCGGGAGAGCCCTCGCGCCGAGGCCCTGCTCGTCGTGTTCGAGCCGATCGAGCAGGGCACCGTCGAGGCCCTCGGCCCGTTCTCCCTCCGC
Source organism: uncultured Planctomycetota bacterium (assembly GCA_964569055.1). Lineage (GTDB taxonomy): Bacteria > Planctomycetota > J058 > J058 > J058 > JAWLGW01. Next base: position 2,278 of record CAZMSZ010000603.1, read on the forward strand.
TCCGGCGCGCGCCTGCAGATCGGTCGCACGACCCAATCCGACGTGGTCCTCGACCACGTCAACGTCTCGCGCCGCCACGCCGAGCTCGAGCGGACGCCGGGCGGCAACGTCCTGGTGCGCGACCTCGGCAGCGCCAACGGCACCCGCCTCAACGGCCACCGCCTGGGCGAGGCCCCCGCGCAGCTCCGCCCCGGCGCCGACCTCCGCATCGGCCCCTGGCGCCTCCGCCTCCTCCGCCCCGGCGAGCCCTTCGCAGCCAACGCCCCCCGCCCGCCGATCCCCGGCCAGGCCGCCCGCCGCACCCGCCGAGTCCAGCCCCCCGACGCCCTCCGCCCCCCGCCCGGCGGCCCACAGGCGCCGGCGCCGCCGCGTCGCCCGGTTCGGTAGGCGCGACAGCACCTCGCCTGCCGGCCACGGACGGCGGCTCCACGGCGACCGCGCCTTTCGCCTCAGCCGCCAGGAATGCTGAGGACCACTCTCTCGGGCTCGTGATCGGCTTCGCTTGGCCGCTCTCTTGGCGCGGCGAAGGGGGGAGCCCAGTCCGAGAACAGAAGAGAAGAGAGGACAGGAAAGCAGGAAGAACAGGAAAGCAGGAAGGGTGGTCGGACGCATGGGAGGCGTGGGAAAGGCTGAGTGAGCGGCCGGTGGCGCGGCTCGGCGTGAGCGGGCGGGTCGGTGCACCCGGAGGAGGGCGGGGGGGCGCCGTGCTCAAACAG
>CAZMSZ010000604.1:0-2988 GCA_964569055.1 uncultured Planctomycetota bacterium
CACCGCGTGCAGCGCGTGCCGGCGACCGAGACCCAGGGGCGGATCCACACCTCGGTGGTCACGGTGGTCGTCCTGCCGCAGGTCGAGGAGGTCGACGTCGAGATCGACAAGGGCGACGTGCGGATCGACAAGTTCTCGGCCGGCGGCCCCGGCGGGCAGCACGTCAACAAGACCCAGTCCGCCGTGCGCCTCACGCACGAGCCGACCGGGATCGTGGTCTCCTGCCAGGACGAGAAGTCGCAGATCAAGAACCTGGCCCGGGCCTGGAAGGTGCTGCGCGCCCGCGTCGCCGACCACTACAACGCGATCGCCGAGCAGGAGCGCGGCGCGCAGCGCCGCTCGCTGCGCGGCCGGGGGCTGCGCAACGAGAAGATCCGCACCTACAACTTCCCCCAGGACCGCTGCACCGACCACCGCGTCGGGGTCACGGTCCACGGGCTGAGCCGGATCCTGGACGGCGACATCGAGGACCTGCTGGGGCAGATCATCGAGAAGGACAAGGAGGAGGGGCTCCGCAACCTGTGATGTCGGACCGCTCGGGTACAAGCTGGGCATGAGCGTGACCCCGACCAAACCCCGAACGATCCGCGAGCTGCTCACGGTCGCCACCTCCTGGCTGACCGAGCAAGGCATCGAGGAGCCGCGCGTCGACGTCGAGCTGCTGCTGGCCCACGCGCTGGGCTGCCGCCGGCTCGACCTCTACCTCGCCCCCGACAAGCCGCTCGAGGACGCCGAGCTGGCCCGCTTCCGCCCGCTCATGCGCCGGCGCGGCGCGCGCGAGCCGGTCGCCTACCTGGTGGGCGAGAAGGGCTTCTACGGGCTCGACCTCGAGGTCGGCCCCGCGGTGCTGATCCCGCGCCCCGAGACCGAGCACCTCGTGCAGGCGGGCCTGCACGAGCTCGACCGGATCGCCGGGGCGGCGCTCGGCGTGGCCCGCCCCACGCGCTTCGTGGACGTGGGCACCGGCAGCGGCTGCGTGGCGCTCGCGCTCGCCAAGGAGCGGCCGGGGACCCGCGGCGTGGCCGTCGACCGCTCCCCCGCGGCGATCGCGACCGCCCGGCGCAACGCCGCCCGCTGCCGCCTGGCCGGCCGGGTCGCCTTCGCGCGGGGCGACCTGCTCGGCGCCGTCCGCCCGGCCAGCGTGGACCTGGTGGTCAGCAACCCGCCCTATGTCACCCCGGCCGAGGAGGCGCTCCTCGCCCCCGACGTGCTCCGGTTCGAGCCGCGCGAGGCCCTGTTCGACGTGGCCGAGGACCTCCCGCTCACGGCGACCCTGGTCCGGCAGGCGCGCGAGGTGCTCCGCCCGGGCGGCGCGCTGGCGATCGAGACCGGCTACGACAAGGCGGAGCTCGTGGCGGCCTTCATGGCGACCGCCGGGTTCGAGGCGGTCCGCCGCGAGCGCGACCTCGCGGGGATCGAGCGGGTGGTGATCGGCCGGGCGCCGCTGTAGCCAACCCCTGCACGGGGCGTGCTACCCTCGCGCTCATGAGGTTCCGCTTCACCTTCGTCTCCGGCGCGCGCGCCGGCCAAGAGGTCGTGGTCGAGAAGCGCGTGGTGCGCATTGGCCGCGACCCCTCGTGCGACGTGGCGCTCGACCCGGTGGCCGACGCGGCCGCCTCGAGCAACCACGCCCAGATCATGCTGCTCGACAACGGGCAGGTCCTGCTGTCCGACCTCGGCAGCAGCAACGGCACGTTCATAGGCGAGGAGAAGGTCACCTCGGCGGTGCCGATCGGCACGGGGACCACGATCACGCTGGGCAAGGACGGCCCGCAGGTCACGGTCTCGATCGAGCCCTCGGCGCCGGCGCCCGCCGCCGACGCCGCGCCGGCGGCCGACACCGCCCCGACCGCACCCAAGAAGAAGTCCAAGACCGGCTGCATCGTGGGGCTGGTGCTGCTGTTCGTCGGGCTGCCATGCCTCCTCGGGATCGTGGGGGTGACCTACTACTTCCTCAGCGAGCCCGCCACGAAGGAGGCGCCCGAGCAGCCGCCCGAGCCCGAGGAGGCCGCCGCCGAGCCCACACCCGAGCCCGAGCCCGAGCCGGAGGCCGAGCCCGACCGGCGCAGCCCCTGGGGCAAGCTCGCCGACGGGAGCGTGATCGAGCTCGAGACCGCCTCCAAGCTGCAGGTGGCCGGCCAGACCATGGAGAGCAAGGTCACCCAGCGCTACACCTGGCTGTCCCGCGACGAGAAGGAGGTCACGGTCCGAATCGAGACGATCACGGCCGCGGGCCCCACCGGCGCCGAGCAGAAGTTCCCGCTCATGCTCGAGGAGGTGAGCGGCGAGACGAAGGGCGAGCAGCCGCTCGAGGAGCGCGAGGAGCAGGTCGAGACCCCCGCCGGCAGCTTCGACGCGACCTACCGGAAGATGAAGACCTCCGCCGGCGGTCAGGAGACCACGATCGAGTCGTGGACCGACCCCGACCTGCCGCTGCCCTACAAGACGATCACCAAGAGCGCGACCACCGACGCCACCACCGTCATGACCAAGCTGGAGCGCAAGTAGACGTGGCGAACGAGCGCCCCGAGGGCGCCCCGCAGCCCGAGCACCCACCCGAGGCGCCCGAGCCGCCCGAGCCGCAGTACGGCCTCGACGACCTCGTCGCCCACGAGAAGGGCCAGCTCAAGCTGGTGCTGGTGGTGTTCCTGATCGCGCTCCTGTACGCGGTGGTGCAGCAGCTACGGGGCGAGGCGCCCTGGCCGGGCGGCGAGCGGGACACGGCGCCCGTGCAGCCCGTGCAGCCGGACTGACCGCTGGGCGCGTCTCGGAGACGGGAGGCTGTCGCACTGCACGCCGCCCCGGCTAGCGAGGCAAGTGCGAAGCGCAGAGAGCGCGGCGACCGCAGAGAAATCCTCGGCGCCCTCTGCGCTTCGTCGTACGCGACAGCCTCTCGGAGTCGGAATCGGAATCGGAATCGGAATCGGAGTCGGAGTCGGAGTCGGAGTCGGAGTCGGAGTCGGAGTCGGAGTCGGAGTCGGAATCGGA
>CAZMSZ010000605.1:0-2970 GCA_964569055.1 uncultured Planctomycetota bacterium
GCGAGAGGGGCTTCGGGCCCAGTGCCCGGTGTCGCTGTCGCTCGTGTGCCGGGTGATCGGATCCGCGAAGGTCGTTTCACGACAGCCTCTCCCCAGAGTCCCCCCCCGGCTGTCGCTGAAATCGCGCGTCGCCCCAGCGGCTCTCGCGGTCAGGCCGGCTCGGCCGGCTCGCTCCAGCCGGCGCGCCACTCGGGGATCGCGAACGGCTCGGGCCAGAACTCGCGGAGCGCGATCAGCTGCCCGTCCGTGACGCGGAACAGGCTGACCGCCCGGTGGACCTCACCGCCGAGGGCGACCTCGACCTCCGTCACGGCCCGCTCGCCCGCGTCGATCACCTCGCGCACGGCGATGTGCCAGTCGCCGGGGTACTCGCGGTTGACGCGCAGGTAGCCGGCCTTGTCGAAGTGTTCGCCGCTCTGCGGCCACTCGCAGGTGAACCGATCGTGCAGCCGTCGCGCCACCTCGTCCCAGGCGCGCGCCTCCATGGCGGCCCACAGGGCGCGCGCGACTTCGCCCGCGCTCAAGCCCACCGCACGCTCGCCAGGAAGCGCGGGAGCTGGGCGAGGTGGAACCGGGTGACCGACGTCGAGATCAGCTTGCCGCTGCCGAGCGCCGTCAGGGTGCCGTAGCAGGTGGTGTGCGACACGGCGAGGTTCCAGGGGCGAATGTCGACCTTGTCGCCCACGAACCGGTAGGCGAGCCCGTCCGCCTCGAAGTCGAGGGTGTAGCGCACGCGGCGGCGGCTCGCGTACTGGAGCTCGAGGGTGCCCTGGCAGGGCGTCCAGTCGCACAGGCCGTCCGCTCGCAGCTCGCCGTGCGCCTCCTGCCACAGGCAGCGCTCGCTGGTGGGGTCGAGCCACTCGCGCAGCCGGTCTGGCCCCCAGGTGAGCTTGAACGCGAATGGCCGCGCGCGCGCGTCGTCGCGCCCGTCGCGGAACTCGTGGGTCCCCTCCATCACCTCGCGAATGCGAAAGCCCATCTCAGCTCCTCAGCTCGCGCGCGAGCCGGTCGGCGCAGCGCAGCGCCAGCGCCATGATCGCGACCTGCGGGTTGACTCCGGGCGAGTCGGGCAGCGCCGAGCCGTCCGCCACGCTGATCCGCGCGCTCCCGATCAGGCGCAGGTCGGGGTCGACCACGCGCCCCATGCCGCACGTGCCCTGGGGGTGGAACGCCGCGCTCGCCAGCCGCTGCGGGGTGAACTCCTCGGGGCGCCAGCGGGCGAGCGCGTCGGGCCCCTCGACCTCGGGGTCGATCCCCTCCCCGGCCAGGGGGAGGAGGACCCGCTCGGCTCCGGCCGCGAACAGGGCCGCCGCGTTGAGCAGCAGCCCCGCGCCCATGTCGCGCGCGTCGGCGGGGTCGATCCCGTAGTGGACGGTGAGCCGGCCGCCCACGCTGCGCACGCGACCGGTGGCGCGATCGCGGCACATCAGGCCGAAGTTCGCCACGCGGTCGTAGCGCTCCATCCACCAGCGGTGGCGGCGGCCGGCCACCGGCAGCATGGGGGCCACCGCGGCGGCCGGGGTGTGGGCGCCCTCGAACGTGAGGCGCGGCAGCGCGGGGTCGCGGTAGCCGACGCCCTGAGGGATCCCGTGCCCCTCGAGCGGCTCGGGCATGAGGCCGAACACCTTGCTCGCGGGGTGGATCCGCAGCGCGTCGCCCGCCTCGCGCCAGCGGCTGCCGAGCTGGTTGTGCCGGACGAGGAGCGGCGTCCCGAGCGCCCCGGCCGCGAGCACCACCTGTCGCGCGCGCAGCACGCGCCGCCCCTCGGGGCCGGCCACGAACACCTCGACCTCGCCTGGCTCCTCGCGGATCCCGCTGGCGCGCGTGCGGTGGAACAGCGCCGCGCCCGCCGCGAGCGCCTCGGGGAGGAACGAGCGGTCGGTGCTGAGCTTGGCGCCCGCGGGGCAGCCGAAGCAGCAGCGCCCCGAGCCGCGGCAGTCCGGCGCGTTGCGCGGGAGCACGTGCACCCCCTCGCGCCCGAGCGCCGCGAAGCCGCGCTCCACGATCGAGGCCGAGGCGTCGAGCAGCCGCCGCTCGGGGACGCCGATCCCCGCCTGGGCCTCGGCCGCCGCGAACCAGGGGTCGAGCTCGCCCTGCGCGAAGCGGGTCCCGAGCGCCGCGTCCCAGGCCTCGAGCCGCTCGGGCAGCGGGCGGAGCGAGGTGCCCGAGTTGATCACCGTGGTCCCGCCCACGGCCGACCCCGCCAGGATCAGCGTGGCGCCGCCCCCGGCCACGCTCCCGACCATGCCCTGGTCGAGGTAGTGGCGCTCGACCGCCTCGCCCACCGAGGTCGGCCGCACGAGGTCACCCGCCTCCACGATCGCGACCGAGAAGCCGGCGCGGGCCAGCGTCCAGGCCACCGGGGCGCCGCCGGCCCCGCTGCCGATCACGACCACGTCGAACCGCCGCCCGTGCCGGGTGGCCTCGCGGTTGGCCTCCAGCAGCGCCTCCAGCGGGTGCGGCGCGGTCGGCGGCGGGGCCGGATCGGGATAGACCTGCTCGAAGGCGGGCGCGCGCGCCAGCGTGTACAGGGCGCGCACGAGCACCTGCGGGTGCTGCTGCAGCCGGCGCTCGAGCGCGTCGAACCGCTCGGCGTCGAGGCGGTGCGCCGGGGTGAGGGTCCGCAGCAGGAGGGCCGGCGCCAGCCGATCGAGCCAGGCCTCGATCGCCCCGTAGGCCGGCCCGACCGGCGCGGGAAAGCGCCGCGCCCGGTCGCGGGCCCGCGCCGCCGCGCCCGCCGCTTCGCTTGGCGCGACCCCGTGCGCCACCAACCACCGCTCGAGCCACGTCGCCGTCGCCGCGCCCATGGGGGCCTCCAGAAATAGTGACCGTTCGGTCATGATATCTCGCGGGGCGGGGGGAGGCAATCGCCTTCGGTGGGGCGTGACCGCGCGGGAGGCGCACAGGGCCGGGCCTGGAGCGGCAAGGGGCGAGGAAGAGCTGTCGCTGCGGCGTCCACGCCCTGCGGCG
>CAZMSZ010000606.1:0-2958 GCA_964569055.1 uncultured Planctomycetota bacterium
CGCGCGAGCTCAGCGCTGCGCCGCCCGCGCCGCGGGCCGGCGGGCACCGCGGCCTGATCGTCGCGTTCTGCGTGCTCGTGGCCGCCTTCCTCGCGGCCACGGCCTTCTCGCAGTACTGGGCGGTGTCGGTCGAGTCGCCCGCCGTCGCGATCCAGGCCTAAGCGACCGAGTCGATCCGCGAGCTGGCCGCGACCAGCGCCGCCCTGAGCCGGGTGGCGGCGGCGCTCGACGCCGAGCTGCGCGCCGAGGACCGGGCCGCCGCGGCGGCGGCCGTCGCCCGCGCGCGCGCCGAGCTCGCCGCGCCGCTCGCGCGCTACCGCCGCTTGCCCGGGCTCCCCGGCGAGGACGAGGTCTGGCGACGCGCCGAGCGCTGGCTGGCGGAGGTGGACCGCCTGCTGAACGAGCGGGCGCACGCCGATGGCTCCGCCCGGAGGGCCATCCACGCGGAGCTGCAGCGGGGCGTCGAGCGGCTCGAGGCGGAGCTCGCCAACGTGATCGACTTCAACGCGGTCACGACCCGCCGCTCCGCCAAGCGGATCCGCGAGCTGCGCAAGGATGCCGCCCTGCTGGCCTGGGGCCTGGACGGGATCGCGGTCGGGGCCGCGCTGATCTCGGGGGTGCTCGTGCACCGCGGCGCTCGGCGGTCGGCGCGCCTCATCGAGGAGCATCGCCGGTTGCAAGAGCGACGGATCGAGGAGCTGGACGCGTTCGGCGCGCGCGTCGCCCACGACATCCGGGGTCCGCTGCAAGGGGTGGGGCTGGCGCTCGAGGTGCTCGCGCGCAAGGCGCCCGACGGGGCCAGCGAGACTCCCCTGAGGCGAGCGCGCGCCAGCCTGGAGCGGGTCGGGCAGGTCGTCGACGCGCTGCTCGCGTTCGCCCGCGCCGGCGCCCCGGCGGCCGACGCGCCGCCGGCCGCCGTCCACGAGGTGCTCACGGCGGTGGTGGACGGGGCCGCGGACGAGGCCAAGGCCGCTCGCGCCGAGCTCGAGCTCGGGCGGCTGGAGCCGTGCACCGCCGCGTGCTCCGCGGGAGTGCTCACCAGCATCGCCTCCAACCTGGTCCGCAACGCCCTGCGCTACGTCGGCGATCGTCCGGAGCGGCGCGTGACCGTGCGGGCCTGGGCGCGCGGGGAGTGGGCGCACCTCGAGGTCGAGGACACCGGCCCCGGGATCCCGTCGGCGCTGCACGATGTCCTGTTCGAGCCGCACGTGCGCGGCCCGGGCTCGAGCGGCGGCCCGGGCTTGGGCCTCGGGCTCGCGACCGTCAGGCGCCTGGTGATCGCCCACCACGGCGATGTCGGCTTCGAGACGACCGAGGGCCGCGGGACCCGCTTCTGGGTCGACCTCCCGCGCGCCGACCTCGGAGTCCCGGCCGGCGAGCTCGCCTCCCTCTCGCGCTGAGGCCGAGCGCGACCTCCCGCGCCGGCGACGCCGCCCGAAGCGGACCCTTAGGCGTGACGCCGCGCAGCCCGGCTCTATCGTGGACGGAGTGGCCGTGCGCGAGCCCAGCACATCGGCGCTCTCCCAGCGGGCCGCCGATCCCGGCGGGAGCCGAGGGGTCATCGCGGCCTTCTGCGTGCTCGTGGCCGCCTTCCTCGCGGCCACGGCGTTCTCGCAGTACTGGCTGGTGTCGGTCGAGTCGCCCAGGATCGCCATGCAGGCCAGCGCGACCGAGGCGATCCGCCAGCTCGCCGCGGTCAGCGCCGCCCTGAGCCGACTGTCCGCGGCGCTCGACGCCGAGCAGCGGTCCGACGCCTCGGCGGCCGCCGAGGTCGACCGCGCGCGCGCCGACCTCGACGTGGCGCTCGCGCGCTACCGCCGCTTGCCCTGGCTCCCGGGCGAGGGCGAGGTCTGGCGGCAGGCCGAGCTGCGGCTCGCAGACGTCGATCGCCTGCTGAGCGAGCGGGCGCGAGCCGAGACCCCGGCCGCCTGGGCTGCGTCACAGGCGGAGCTGCAGACGGCCGTCGAGCGCTTCGAGTCGGAGCTCGCGAGCGCGATCGACTACAACGCGGTGACGGCGCGCCAGTCCGCCGAGCGGATCGGCGAGCTGCGCCGCGACGCCGCCCAGCTGGCCTGGGCCCTCGACGCGGTCGCGGTCGGGGCCGCGCTGATCTCGGGGGTGCTCGTGCTCCGCGGCGCGCGGCGGGCGACGCGAATGACCGAGGAGCATCGCCGCCTGCAAGAGCAACGGATCGAGGAGCTGGAGGCGTTCGGCGCGCGGGTCGCTCACGACATCCGGGGTCCCTTGCAGGGGGTGGGGCTCGCGCTCGAGCTGATCGCGCGTCAGGAGCTCGACGCGACGAGCCGAGCTCCCTTGCGGCGCGCGCTCGCCAGCCTGGAGCGGGTCCGGGAGGTCGTCGACGCGCTGCTCGCGTTCGCTCGCGCCGGGGCCCCTCCCGGCGACGCGCCGCCCGCCGCGGTCCACGAGGTGCTCGCCGCGGTCGTGGACGACGCCGCCGACGAGGCGAGCGCCGCCCGGGCCGAGCTGAAGCTCGACCGTCTGGAGCCGTGCACGGCCGCGTGCCCCGCCGGGGTGCTCACCAGCATCGCCTCGAACCTGGTCCGCAACGCGATCCGCTACCTCGGCGACCGCCCGGTGCGGCGCGTGACGGTGCGCGCCCACACGCGCGGCGCGTGGGTCCACATCGAGGTCGAGGACACGGGCCCCGGGATCCCGCCGGCGCTGCAGGAGGTCGTGTTCGAGCCGCACGTGCGCGGCCCGGGCTCGGGCGGCCCCGGCTTGGGCCTCGGCCTCGCGACCGTCAAGCGCCTCGCGCTAGCCCACCACGGCAGGGTAGGCTTCGAGACCGCCGCGGCCCGCGGCACCCTGTTCTGGGTCGACCTCCCCCGCGCCGACCTCGGCCCGCGTCGTGAGGAGCACCCCCCGCAGCTCGCGTCAGCTCCGCGCTGAGCACGCGGAGGGCAAGGGCGAACCGAATCCGAGTCCAAGCCCGAATCC
>CAZMSZ010000607.1:0-2955 GCA_964569055.1 uncultured Planctomycetota bacterium
ATGGTCACCTTCCGCCGCGGCATGCCGGTCGGCGCGCGCGCCGCGACGTAGCCCGCTACTCGAAGCGCACCGCGTCGACGGCCACCGTCACTCGGGCGTTGCCCTGGCGCACCAGGAACAGGTCGACTCCGTACAGCGCCGAGAGGTCGGCGGCCGGTGTCCCCGAGGCGAACAGCGCGTCGAGCGGGACCTCGACCTCGACGAAGCGGTCGAGCGGCGAGAGCCCCGTGTAGCGCGGGAGGGCGCCGCCGGCCGTCGGGTGCCACACGCGGTGCCAGGAGGCCCCGCCCACCCCGTCGATCAGCCGCACCCACACCTCCACGTCCTGCCAGCCCTGGCGCGAGGTCTGCGCGGTCCGCAGCACCAGCCGCCGGTGGCCCGTCACGTCGAGCGGGCGGTCGCAGGCGAGCCGCCAGATCGCGACGTCGTCGGTCGGGGTCAGCAGCGTGTGGCGCAGGCCGAGGCGCGGCAGGTCGCCCACCGGCGGGTAGAGGCTCTCCTCGCCCCGCCGCATGTTCGCGACGAGGTTGGGCCCGACCAGGTTGCGGGCGGCGTCGGCGTCCTGGGCGTCCTCGAGCAGGAGCGTGCGGGCCGACGGGCGCCACCAGGCCACGCCCTCCGCCGTCGAGCCCTGCTCGGCGGAGCCGTAGAGGCGCGCGTCGAGGCTGGCGTCGAGCTCGGCCCAGCGCTTGACGAAGCACACGATCCAGTCGGCCACGCGCGCCTGCTCCTCGGCGCGCGAGATCCGCGCGTCGCCCTCGGCGGGGTGCGAATCGGAGATCAGGTTGTGGACCCCGCCGTAGAGCGTGACCTGCGTGGCGGGGCCGGTGGCCCGGTCGATCAGCTGGTCGGCGATCGGGTAGACGAGGTCGCCGTCGTTCTCGGCTGCCACGATCAGGCAGGGCGTGCGCGGGTGCTCGGCGAACACCGGGTAGGCGGGCGCGACCGCGGCGGGCGGCGCCACCTCCGCGAAGTAGCGCAGGTCGAACGCCATGAGGTAGATCAGCCCCTTGAGCCGCAGCTCGAAGCTGCGCTGGTGGCTGGCGTGGACCGCGCCGCCGCCGCGGCTGTGGCCCGCGAAGAACAGGTCCTCCCCGTCGAAGCTGCCCGCCCAGGGGTCTGCGGGGTCGTCGGAGCGGTCGAGCAGGTAGTCGGCCACCGCCTCGACCACCCCCGAGGCCGAGAGCATGCCGAGCTCGGCCCGGTAGGAGTCGTACTGGTCGTTTTCGGCCCAGAAGCTCGCGCCGGCGAACGAGTAGGCGTCCTCCACGCTGGCGACCGCGACCCCGTGCGAGGCGATCCGCTCGTGGAACGCGCGGTAGCTGTCCTCGTCGAACCCGCGTCCGCGGTGGAACAACAGCAGCGGCCGCGGCCCGCCGCCGAGCGGGCGCACCACGCGTAGCGCGGTGCGGATCCGCTGGGTGTCGAACCGGTTGGTGACGTCGAGCACCAGCTCGTCGACCTGCGTGGCGAACGGCCCCGCAGCGTCGAAGCGGGCCGGGCCGCCGGCGAGGTCGCTCTCGTCGGCGCGGGCCACCGTCAGCGCCACGCGGACGGGGTAGCTCCGGCCGGCCGCCTCGAGCGCCTCGAGCACCAGCTCGAAGCCGCCCGTCTCGGTGGGCACCCCGCCGATCCGCCCGTCGGCCTCGAGGGCCAACCCGGCCGGCAGCCGCCCCGAGACGATCCGATAGCTCGGCCCGCGCGGGAGCGCGTCGGCGTAGCGGCCCCCCTGGTGCGCCAGGCGCAGCGCCCAGAACGGGCCGGGGTCGTGCACCGGCAGCGCGCGGGAGCGGGTCGGCGACGAGGCGAGCAGCGCCAGCGCGGCCAGCGCGAGCGCGAGCGTGGAGCTCAACCGACGAGGTACCATCCGTCCTCCTCCCGCTGCAGCCGCAGGCGGTAGGCGCCCGCGGCGCCCCCTACCTCGACCACGATCCACACCGCGTCCTCGCCCGCCGGCTCGACCCGGTAGGCGCCGGCCTCGAGAGCCCGCTCGATCCGCTCCCAGTAGCGCCGCGTGGCCGGCCCCAGGAACCGCCGCTCCGCCCGCGCGAGCGCGTCCTCGTCCAGCGCCTCGCGCGACCCGAGCCGCGCCAGCGCCGCGAGGTCCTCGGCCGCGATCGCCGCCAGCGCGCTCCCGAGCAGGGCGGTCGGGCTGCTCCGATCGACCGCCCGGGGCGACTCGGCCACCAGCGCCGGCGCCGGCCCGAACGCGGCCAGCGCCGCGCTCACCCCCGGCCCCGGGAGCGCCACGGCGGGCAGCCCGAGCTCCCGCAGCTCCCGCGCGAGCGCCACGGTCGAGACCGCCGCCGCGCCGTCCTCGCGAGCCAGGTCCTCTGCCGGCGGCCCCGGCGGCGCGGGCTCGGGCGCACCGTCCCCGCAGCCCGCGAGCACCCCCGCGAGCAGGCACACCGCCCCCCGAACAGCCCTCCGCCGCTCCACGGCCGCGGCGTGCAGCAAACGCACACCCCGGACTCAACCGCCTACCCGACAGTCCGTTACACGCGCGCGTGACAATCGGTTTCCGGTATCCGGGAAGGGCGTCTGCCAACTTCGGCTTCGGGGCCCCGTCCGTTATCGACCGGACCGACTCGATCGCTGCAAGGTTAGGCGCAGGCACGAGCCTTGCGCCGGACCCACTGAACAGGAGCGCCCATGACCACGCCCGCCCGCATCGCTTCGTCCGTGTCCACGCTCGCGTTCGCCGCCGCAGCCGCCGCCCTCCTGTGGTGGCTGTACCAGGGTCTCCAGCACGCCCCGTTCTAGCGCCGCGCGGGCGAAGTCCCTTGGAGTAGACGAGCGTACGCCGACGTCGGCGGTACGGGACTTCGCCCGCGCGGCACCTGGGGCGGCTCGGCCGAAGCCGAGCGTCCGCTCCGGCAAATGCTTAGTGGAGGGAGGTCGGTCGCGCCGACCGGAAGCGAGCAGGGCACGAGTGCAGCGCGAGTGCGGCCATGC
>CAZMSZ010000608.1:0-2932 GCA_964569055.1 uncultured Planctomycetota bacterium
GAGGCTGCCGAACCCGTACACTCCCTCCATGCTCCGCCGGGCCACCAACGCGTTCTCGACCTGGGTCGACGACCTCGTGCTGACGGCCGTGGTCGTGGGCGAGGTGCGGCGCGGGTTCTCGCGGACGCGGCCGCTCGACCCGCCGCGGTTCGAGGAGCTGCTCGAGGAGCTGCGCGCGGCGCCGCCTGCGCTCGCCTGGCCGGGCGAGCGGGCGCGGGGGCGGGTGGCGGTCTCGCTCCCGGCGCTCGGAGAGGCGAGCTTCCTCGATCTGTTCCCGGCCCGCGGTGAGGCGGACACGCTGGTGGTCTACCACCACGGGCTCGGCGAGATCCCGCACGACATGGTGCCGCGCCTGCTGCGCCTCTCGCCGCGGCTCGCTCGCTGCGACGTCGTGGCGCTCAAGGGGATCGATCACCAGGACGCGCGGCAGGTGAACGCGCGCCTCCTCGCCGACCGTGAGCGGTTCGTGCGCGGCCTGGTCGGCTCCGCCGCCGTCGCGCGGGCGGTCGCGCGCCAGGCGCGGCCTCGCTACCGGCACCTCGCCCTGTGCGGCGTGAGCCTGGGCGGGGTGGTCAGCCTGGTCGAGGCGGCGCGCGAGCCGCGCTTCGACGTGCACGTCCCGTTCGTGGCCGGGCCGGACCTCGCGGACGTGCTGTTCGCCTCGAGCTTCTCGCGCCTGGTCCAGGCGGGCTGGCGCCGGCGCGAGCGAGGCGCCGCCTGGACGCGCGAGCTCATCCTCACCGACCGGCTGGCCGCCGAGCCGGGCCCGCCGATCCGCGCGCTGCTGGCCGAGGGCGACGCGCTGTTCCGCTGCGTCGCCCAGCGGGCGGCCTATGCGCGGATCCCGCGGGCGACCGTCTCCGTCCTCCCGGGCGGGCACATCACGCTCGCCGCCCGGGTGGACCTCCTCGCCGCGCACCTCGCGCGGGCCTTGCGCGAGGTGTGCTGGGGCCAGGCGCCGGCGCGCTCGAGCGCCGAGCAGGTCGCGCTCAGCGCGGCTCGCTAGGCGGAGCGCAGCTCGAGGCGTCGCCGAGCACCGTGGAGGTCGCCGCGAAGCGCACCTGGCGGTCGGCCTCGGCCAGCGCGCGGCGGATCAGCTCGGCCACGAACTCGCGCTCCGAGGCGACCCACTCCCCGAGGTCCATGCCGAGGTCGCCCGGCACCAGCGTCAGGAGCACGTTGAGCGGGAGCAGCGGCAGCCACGCCACGAGCGTCTGGGTGCCCGTCACGTCGAACCGCGTGAGCGGCTGCCCGTCGCGGTCGAGCACGCGGCAGGTGAGCGTCCAGTCGATCGGCGCCACGAGCGGGAGGCCGGGCACCAGGCCGAACGCGCTGTACCACTCGGCGCGCACCTCCTTCGCGAGCGCGAGGTCGAGCGTGTAGTCGGTGGCGTGGTGCGGCTCCTCGGCCCCGTCCTGGTGCAGGACCTCGCTGAACAACCCCGAGCCCTCGACCACCTCGGGGAGGGCGCGCGCCAGCGCGTCGCGGGTGTAGGTGGCGGGCTCGGGCGCGAGCTGGCCCGTGGACGGGTCGAGCCGCACGGTGAGCGCGTCCGCCTCCGCGCCGCGGCGGACGAGCACGGTCGGGCGCGCCTCCCCCTCGGGCGCGTCGGCCGCGGTCCGCAGGGGCCACCGCTCGGGGCCGGCGTCTTCGTAGGTGACCAGGGCGCCGCAGCCGGTGGTGGGGGCGATCAGGAGCAGGGTCGTGACGAGCAGCAGGTGATTGCGCATGGGTCCTCCTCGGGGACGCGTTGGTGCCCGTGAGTGCCCGGCGCGCAGGCGTGGTTACAGCGGTCTTCGGAGTGTCGTAACCTCCGAAAAGGCAGAGAAGACGGCGCGAGAGCCGGGAGCTGGAGGGAGGAGTCCGTCGGAAGGAGCTTGGTTGGTCCGACGGGCACGTACAGACAGCAGCGACAGCGACCCCGCGCGCCTCGCTCGAAGCCCCTCCCGCAGTACAGAGCGCCTTCTCGCCACGCAGCAGCGCCGCTTCGGGCGCCGCGGCGCCGACAGCGACACCTGATTCCTCACACCAAACCAGCCGCGGCGCGGCGGCGGCGCGCATTCAGCGAGAGCTGGGGGGGACTCCGGGGGGGGGCGGAGCCCCCCCGGAAACCACGACGGGCGGACCCAAGGTCCGCCCGTCGCCATGCGTTCTCGCTGGAGCGACCGCTTAGTAGCGGTAGGTGTCGGGCTTGAACGGGCCCTCGACCGGGACGCCGATGTAGTCGGCCTGCTTGGGCGTGAGCTCGGTGAGCTGGGCGCCGAGCTTGCCGAGGTGCAGGCGCGCGACCTTCTCGTCGAGGTGCTTGGGCAGCACGTAGACCTTGCCGCGCTCGTACTGCTCGTGGTTGGTCCACAGCTCGATCTGCGCCATGACCTGGTTCGAGAAGCTGTTGCTCATGACGAAGCTCGGGTGGCCGGTGGCGCAGCCGAGGTTCATGAGGCGGCCCTTGGCGAGGACGATCAGGCGCTTGCCGTTGGGCCAGATCACGTGATCGACCTGCGGCTTGATCTCCTCCCAGGTCAGGCGCTTGTCGTCGACCAGGTCCTTGACGTCGATCTCGGTGTCGAAGTGGCCGATGTTGCAGACGATCGCCTGGTCCTTCATGACGTCCATGTGCTCGCGACGGATCACGTCGATGCACCCGGTGGTCGTCACGAAGATGTCGCCGACCTTGGCCGCCTCCTCCATGGTGACGACCTGGTAGCCCTCCATGCAGGCCTGCAGCGCGCAGATCGGGTCGATCTCGGTCACCAGCACGCGGGCGCCCTGGCCGCGCAGCGACTGCGCGCAGCCCTTGCCCACGTCGCCGTAGCCGCACACCACCGCGACCTTGCCTGCGATCATGACGTCGGTCGCGCGCTTGAGGCCGTCGAGGAGCGACTCGCGGCAGCCGTAGATGTTGTCGAACTTCGACTTGGTCACCGAGTCG
>CAZMSZ010000609.1:0-2921 GCA_964569055.1 uncultured Planctomycetota bacterium
CCGGCCCCTACAGGTGCTGGAACCGCAACACGACCTTCCCCATCTTGATCAGGTCGCCCTGCCGCAGCGGGTGGCGGTCGACCGCGGCGCCGTTGACGCGGGTGCCGTTCGCCGAGCCGAGGTCGATCAGGACGGGCGGATCGGAGGTGGCGTCGATCCGGCACTGCCGGCGCGAGACCGACGTCGAGAGGATCTTGATCTCGGCGTCGCGGTCGCGGCCCATGAGGTAGACCTTGCCGCCGTCCATGGGGAACTCGGTCGCTTCGGGGAGCCCCTCCAGCGCGACCAGGCGAAAGCCGCCGCGGCGGGCCGGGGGCGGTGCGGCAGCAGACGGGGGCGCCGGGGTCGGGCGGCTCGAGGCCGGCTTGCGCGCGCCGCCGAACAGCTCGCCCACCTCGATCTCCCGCTCGCCGAACAGGCCGGGCGCCTCGGGCTCGACCCCGAACAGGCCGCCCTCGTCCTCCTCCGCCGGGTCCTCCTCGTCCTCCGGGATCGCGAGCTCCTCGAGCTCCTCGAGCTCCTCGAGCTCCTCGGGCGGCGGCGCCGGGACTCGCGGGAGGGGGTCGGTCGGGGGGCCGGGGTCGGGGGGCTGGGCGCGCGCGACGAGGGGCTGCGCGCGAGGCGCCGGTCGGGAGCTGGGCGCGGCCTCGAGGGGGAACAGCGGCGGCGGCTCGCTCGGGCCGAGCCCGGGCTTGGGCGCGACCGACCCGCGGCGCGAAGGCGGGATCACGGCGCAGTTGGGCGCCGGGGCGAGGAACTTCAACCTGCAGCGCGGACAGGCGCAGAGCTGACCCGACTTGGCGTCGGGCAGGAACACCTCCTCGCGGCAGCCCACGCACACGTACTGAATCGGCATGGCGAGCCGGCCATGGTAGCAGCGGCCCCGCGCGCGCGCCTGCCTTCCGGCGGCGCGCGCCGCGCCGTAGGATGTCCCTTCACCACGAGCCGAGGAGCGCGCGCTGGCGAGCAAGATCGAGGGGTTCACCCAGGGGCTGAAGGGGAGCGAGCAGCGGGCGCTCGAGCGCCTGTTCCGCCGCCGGGTCGACGCCGACCTCTCGGTCTCGCTCGAGCTCGCGCGCGAGCTGAGCGCGCGCAGCCACGAGCTCGGGCGCCGCGTCGGGGTGCTGATCGACCGCACCGGCGGTGTGACCCGGGTGTTCCTCGGCACCGCCACCGAGATCACCGTCCCCAAGCTGGAGGGGTTCCGCCGCGGCGCGGGACGCCTCAAGGGGCTGCGCTGGGTGACCACCACCCTGCGCGGCGAGGCCCCCAGCCAGGCCGACCTCAACGCGCTGGTCCGCTGGCGGCTCGACCTCCTGGTCCTGATCGGGGTGGGCGAGGAGGGCGAGCCGCGCTTCTTGCGCGAGGCGCACCTCGTCCCGGCCCAGCAGGACGGGTCGAAGGCGACCGAGCTCGGCCCGCTGCTCCCGCCCGACCGGGCGCGCGACGACCTGCAGGAGCGGATCCGCGAGCTCGAGGAGGCGTTCGAGGCGGCCACGCCCGCGGCGCTCGGCACCGGGCCCGACCGCACGCCCGCCCTCCTGGCGGCGGTCACCGTGGACGGCAAGGAGACGCTCGACGAGGACCTCGCCGAGCTGCGCGAGCTGGCGCGCGCCGCCGAGCTGGAGGTCAAGGGCGAGGTCCGCCAGCGGCGCGACCGCATGAACGCCAGCACGCTCCTGGGCAAGGGGCGGGTGGGTGACCTCGCGGCGCTCGCGCTGACCACCGGGGCCGAGGTCGTGATCTTCAACGTCGAGCTCGCGCCGCGGCAGGCGGTCGCGCTCGAGGACCTGCTCGGGCTGCGGGTGATCGACCGCACCCAGCTGATCCTGGACATCTTCGCCCAGCGCGCGCGCACGCACGCCGGCAAGCTGCAGGTCGAGGCCGCCCGCCTGCGCTACATGCTGCCGCGCCTCCTCGGCAAGGGCTCGGCCATGACCCGGATCGGCGGCGGCAAGGGGGCGGGCTTCGCCCGCACCAAGGGCGCCGGCGAGAAGAAGCTCGAGATCGACCGCCGGCGAATCCGCGCCCGGATCGAGGGCCTCGAGGAGGAGCTGCGCCGGCTCAAGCGCCAGCGCGGCCAGCGTCGCCGGCGCCGCCGCCAGAACCTGCTCCCGCACGTGGCCCTGGTCGGCTACACCAACGTGGGCAAGTCGACGCTGTTCAACCGCCTCACCGACTCCGAGGTGCTCGCCGTCGATCAGCTGTTCGCCTCGCTCGACCCCACACTGCGCCAGCGCCGCCTCCCGGGCGGCCGCCGCGCGGTGTTCTCCGACAGCGTGGGGTTCATTCGCCGGCTCCCCCAGGACCTCGTGGAGGCGTTCGAGGCGACCCTCGACGAGCTCGAGGACGCCACGCTCCTGCTCCACGTGGCCGACGCCAGCGACCCGCTGTGCCTCGAGCGGGTCGAGGCCGTCCGGCGCCTGCTGCGCCGCCTCGGCCGCGGCGACACGCCCGAGCTGCTCGTGTTCAACAAGGTCGACCTGTTGCCCGAGCCCGGGCTGTTCCGCCCCCTCGCGGCCAGCGCCGCGCAGGCCGGCGAGGAACCCCTCCTGATCTCCGCCCGCCAGGGCGACCTCCAGCCCCTGGTCACCCGGATCGAGGCCCAACTGCAGGTCCTAGCCCCCCGCGCCCCGGAGGACGGCGACGGCCTCGAGTCGAGCGACCTGTTCGAGTCCGAGGACGGAACCACCCTCCCAGGCCCGGCCCCCGAAACCGACGCCACCAGCGCCGCGCCAGCGCTGCAGGACTGAGGAGCCGTCATCCAGCGACAGCTCTTCCTCCCGATGGATTTCTTCCGCCGAGGAGAGCGACGCTGCAGCGACAGGCTTGGCGCTCTTGGCGGTTCATTCTTCCGCCGAGGAGCCCGCCCTCGAGCGACAGCTCTTCCTCCCCGATGGATTCTTCCGCCGAGGAGAGCG
>CAZMSZ010000610.1:0-2898 GCA_964569055.1 uncultured Planctomycetota bacterium
AGCGGCGCTGCTCCTTGGCGAGAAGGCGCTCTGTAGGGCGAGAGGGGCTTCGGGCGAGGCGCGCGGGGTCGGAGGCCGTGGCGTAGAGCCTTCGTGCTCGTGCTCGTGCTCGTGCTCGGCTCTATCCCGCTCCTGCGAAGGCGCGGTCGTGTTCGGCGACAGCCGCCTCCCAGAAACCACGCACCCTTCTGCTACCGTGGGGCCCATGCAAACTAGCGACTACCGGGGCGCGATCGAGGCCGCGCTCCGCAGCAGCCCGGCGCGCTACACCGAGATCCGGCTCGAAGAGACGGTCGGGACGCGCGTGGTCTACCGCGGTCAGCGCCTCGAGACCGCGCAAGAGACGATCGACCGGGGCGGCTTCGTGCGCTGCCTCGCGCCCGACGGCGGCTGGGGGACGGCCACCTTCAACGACCTCGGCCAGCTCAAGGCGAAGGTGCGCCAGGCGTACGAGTGCGCCTGCGCGATCCCGGCCGCGCGGGTCGACCTCGCCGAGGTCGCGCCCGCCGTGCAGGAGGTGCGCCACCCGCTGCAGGAGGACTTCCGCGCCGTGCCGCTGCGGGCCAAGGTCGAGCTGCTGGCCGAGCTCAACTCGGCCATGCTGGCCGAGGACCCCGCGATCCGCTCCACCCGCGCGATCTACGTCGACCGGGTGCAGACGGTCTGCTACGGCAACTCGCACGGGACGTGGCTGCTCGAGGAGCGCCCGCTGATCGACCTGTACTGCGTGGCCGAGGCGGTGCGCGGCGACGACGTGCAGACCGCGACCGAGGCGGCCACGATCGCCAACCGCGGGTTCGAGGCCTGCCGCGGGCGGGTCGAGCAGGCCAAGGAGGCCGCGCGCCGCGCGCGCGAGCTGCTCGACGCCACGCCGGTCAAGGGCGGCTGCTACCCCGTGGTGATCAACCCCGCGCTGGCGGGGGTGTTCGTGCACGAGGCGTTCGGGCACCTCTCCGAGTCGGACTTCGTGTTCGAGAACGAGGAGGCGCAGAAGGCCATGCGCATGGGCCGCCGCTTCGGGCGCGAGCTGCTCAACATCGCCGACAGCGGGGTGGAGGAGCCGAGCGGCGAGCTGCCGGGCACGCACCCCTTCGACGACGAGGGCGTCCCCATGCGGCGCACGCAGCTCGTCAAGGACGGCGTGCTGGTGGGGCGGCTCCACTCGCGCGAGACGGCCGGCAAGCTGGGCGAGGAGCCGACGGGTAACGCGCGGGCGCAGGACTACAACCACCCGCCGCTGGTGCGCATGCGCAACACGTTCATCGAGCCCGGCCAGACCTCGTTCGAGGACATGATCTCGGACATCGAGCTGGGGGTGTACGCGCTGCAGTCGCGCGGCGGGCAGACCTGCCTGGGCACGTTCTCGTTCTCGAGCGCGTACGCCTACATGATCCGCGATGGCAAGGTCGCCGAGCCGGTGCGCGACGTGATCCTGGCCGGGAACCTGTTCGAGACGCTGCAGAACGTGACCGCGGTGGGGAACGACTTCGCCTGGCACAACGCGGGCCGCTGCGGGAAGGACGGGCAGGCCATGCCGGTCGGCATGGGCAGCCCGCACGTCCGGATCGAGAACGTCGTGATCGGGGGGCGCTGAGGTGCAGGGGACCGCGATCGACGACCGGGCCGTGGTGGAGCGGCTGGTGGCCGGCGGCGGCGGCGCCATGGCCGAGGTGTTCCGCGGCAGCTTCGACACGCTCGAGGTGCGCTTCACCGCGGGCGAGGTCAAGACCGCGCTGGCGCGCGAGTCCTCCGGCGTGGGCCTGCGCCTGATCCGCGACGGGCGGCTCGGGTTCGTCGGCTCGCGCGACACCTCGCCCGAGGGGCTGGAGCGCCTGCTCGCGAGCCTCGAGAGCTCGCTCGAGGTGGGCGACCGGGTGGAGTACTCCCTGCCGGCGCCGGCCGAGGCGCCCGTGGCGGCCGAGGCGCTCGGCCTCTATCGAGAGGCGACCGCCGCCCTGAGCGTGGACGACCTCGTCCGGCTGGGGCGCGCGCTGTTGGGGCCGCTCAAGGCCCGGCATCCCGGCGTGGTCTACGAGGTGACCGCCCGCCGCTCGATCGGCCGGACCACGCTCACCAGCTCGACCGGGGTCGCGACGACGTCGCGCTACACCGTGGTCAGCCTGGGGGTGGAGGCGAACCGCACCCGCGACGAGGACGTGCTGCTCGACTTCGGCTCGGCCGCGGCGCCCGACCTCGCCAGCCTGGCGCCCGAGGAGCTGGCCGAGCGCCTGGTGCGCCGGCTGACCTGGGCCGAGGAGACCGTCACGCTCCGCCCCGGGCGGATGCCGGTCCTGTTCACGCCCAGCGGCGGCATGGTGCTGTGGTCGCCGCTCCTGCAGGCCCTCTCGGGCAAGACGGTCATGCTCGGGACCTCGCCCCTGCGCGAGCGGCTGGGCGAGGCGATCCTCTCGCCCGCGGTCGAGGTGGTCGACGACGGCCTGTTGCCGGGCGCCCTCGGCAGCGCCCCGTTCGACGACGAGGGCGTGCCGCGCCAGCGCCGCGCCCTGATCGAGGACGGCGTGCTGCGCGGCTTCGTGCACGACCTCGAGACGGCGGCCGCCACCGGCAGCGCCCCCACCGGCAACGGCGAGCGCGGCGGCGCCACCGGCCAGCCCAGCCCCGGCTTCGCCAACCTGCTGGTCCGCGGCGGCGAGCGCTCCTGGCGCGACCTGATCGCCGGGATCGACCGCGGCCTGCTGGTGCAGTCGGTGATCGGCATGGGCCAGGGCAACACGCTCCCCGGCACCTTCAGCAACCCGATCGACGTGGCCTTCCTGATCGAGGGCGGCGAGGTCAAGGGCCGCGTGAAGGACGTCTCGATCGCCGGCAACGTCTACGAGCTCCTCGGCCCGCAGCTCGGCGCCCTGTCGAGCGAGGTCGAGCGCCTCGGCGGCTCGA
>CAZMSZ010000611.1:0-2862 GCA_964569055.1 uncultured Planctomycetota bacterium
CACGCCTGGGAGCTGATCCTTTCGGCGGCAGCTCTTTCTTCGCGCTCTCGATGCGCTTGGCGGTCAATCGTCACGCCGGGGAGCTGACCTGTCATCGGCAGCTGTTCCTTGGCGGTCTCGGCCTCGTCCATCACGCCGGGGAGCTGGCCTGTCAGCGGCAGCTCTTCCCTTGGCGGTCTCGGCCTCGTCCGCGACGAACGCCCCTCCGACTACACCTCCAGCCCGGGTGGCGGGATGTCGCGCGGGCGCGGGACGGCGGCCAGCTTGCTCAGCAGGGTCTCGGAGTCTTCGGCGACCACCAGCAAGGAGCGGTGCTCGGGGGTGACGAAGCCCTCCTCGACGGCGTGGTCGAGCATCGCGCACAGCGGTCGCCAGTAGCCGTCCACGTCGAGCAGGCCGACCGGCTTGTGCTGGATCCCGAGCTGGGTCCAGCTCAGCGCCTCGAACAGCTCCTCCAGGGTGCCGACCCCGCCGGGGAGGGCCACGAAGGCGGCGGCGCGCTCGGCCATCATCCACTTGCGCGGGTGCATGCCGTCCACCACGTGGAGCTCGCTCAGGCCGGCGTGGGCGATCTCGGGCCTCGCGAGCGCCTCGGGGATCACGCCGATCACCTCGCCGCCGGCCGCGAGGGTCGCGTCGGCCACCGTGCCCATCAGGCCGACGCTCCCGCCGCCGTAGACCAGGCCCAGGCCGTGGGCCGCCAGGCAGGCGCCGAGGGCGCGGGCCGCGGCGGCGTAGGCGGGGCGGGCGCCGGGGCGCGAGCCGCAGAACACGGTGATCCTGGGCGGGTCGAAGGAGAGGCTCATGGCGGCCGAGCCTAACGGACCCGCTCGCGGGGAGTAAGCTCGCGCGCGTGGCCGCCCCCGATTCGAGCTCCGCCGACCCGCTGGCCGCCCTGGCGGAGCTGGCCCGCCTGTGGCGCCTCGAGCGCGAGGGCACGCGCGAGCGGTTCCGCCTCGAGCGCGAGGAGCTGCCGCTGCCCGAGCGGCTGCGGCGCGGGCTGGCGCTGGCGCGGCTCGAGATGGTGGACGCCGAGCCGGCGCCCGGCGGGCTGACCCTGGTGTGGCTGACCGCCGGCCGCGGCGACCTCGACGCGCTCCGCCTCGGGCCCGGCGACCCCGTCGCGCTGTGGCGCGAGCGCCCGAGCGAGCGGGGCACCGTGCGCGCGACCTTCGCTCGGCGCGATCGTACGCGGCTCGCGGTCATGGTCCGCGGCGACCTGCCCGAGGCGTTCGTCGAGGGCGGGTTCAACCTCGACCGCGAGGCGCCCGAGGACACGTTCGACCGCGGGGACGCGGCGCTCGCCGCGTTCCGCGGCGCGGCGCCCGGCAGCGACACCGGCCGGCTGCGCGCGGTCCTGTTCGGAGCCGCCCCCGCCACCTTCGGGCCCGAGCCGACCTGGAGCCCGTTCGACGAGGGGCTCAACGAACCCCAGCGCGCCGCGGTCGGGCGCGCGCTGGCGGCCGAGCACGTGGCGCTGATCCACGGCCCGCCCGGCACGGGCAAGACGCGCACGCTGGTCGAGGTGATCCGGCAGGTCGTGGCCCGGGGCGAGCGCGTGCTCGCCACCGCCGCCAGCAACCTCGCGGTCGACGACGTGGCCGAGCGGCTGCTCGCCGCCGGCGTGGAGGTGGTCCGGCTCGGCCACCCGGCGCGCGTCTCGCCGGGGCTGGAGGACCGGCTGCTCCACGCGGTGGTCCGCCAGCAGGAGGGCTCGCAGCTGGCGCGCGAGTGGCTGTCGGAGGCGCACCGGCTCAAGGGCCAGCTCGAGAAGCGGCTGGCGCGGGGGCGGCTCGACCGCGCCGAGCGGCGCGAGGCCTGGCGCGAGATCGACCGGCTGTTCCAGGACGCGCGCGAGCTGCTCGACCGCACCCGGCGCGCGGTGCTCGAGACGATCCCCGTGGTGTGCGCGACGGCGGCCGGCGCCGACGCGGCGCTGCTGGGATCGCAGCGGTTCGACCTCGTGGTGGTGGACGAGGCCACGCAGGCGCCCGACCCGATCACGCTGGTGGCGCTCGGGCGCGCCCCGCGGGCGGTGCTCGCGGGCGACCCCTGCCAGCTCCCGCCGACGGTCGTCGATCGCCGGGCCGAGGCCGGCGGCCTGAACGTCACCCTGTTCGAGCGGCTCGCGGCGGGCGACGCCGAGCTGGTGCGCATGCTCGAGGTCCAGCACCGCATGCACGCCGCGATCATGGCCTACCCCTCGCGAGCCCACTACGGCGGACGGCTGGTCGCGGCGCCCGCCGTGGCGGCGCACACGCTGGAGGACCTCGGCGCGCGCGAGGACCCGCTCCGCCCCGGTCCGCTCATCCTGATCGACACCGCCGGCAAGGGGTGGGACGAGGAGCGCGCGGCCGACGACCCCAGCACCCGCAACCCGGGGCACGCGCGCCGGACCGCCGCCGAGGTGCGCCGCCTGATCGCGCGCGGCGTGGCGCCGAGCCAGGTCTCGGTGATCGCCCCCTACGACGCGCAGGTCCGCCTGCTGCGCGAGCTGCTCGCGGCCGAGCGCGCCCTCGGGCTCGAGGTCCGCACGGTGGACGGCTTCCAGGGTCGCGAGAACGAGGCCGTCGTCGTCGACCTCGTGCGCAGCAACGACTCGGGCGAGGTCGGGTTCCTCGGCGACATCCGCCGCACCAACGTCGCGATCACGCGCGCCCGCCGCTTCCTGCTGCTCGTGGCGGACACGGGGACGATCGGGCAGCACCCCTACTACGCGGGCCTGCTCGAGGCGGTCGAGCAGGCGGGCGGCTACGTGAGCGCCTGGAGCGACGAGGCCGAGTAGGCTCTGTCTCGAAACTCGGACTGCGCCATCGCGAAGCAATCGTCGCCGCTGACGAGGCGCGAGGAGGGACAGCAATG
>CAZMSZ010000612.1:0-2813 GCA_964569055.1 uncultured Planctomycetota bacterium
GACATTCCGCTCGAGACGCAGGCCAAGCTGCTGCGCGTGCTCGAGACGCAGACCTTCGAGCCTGTCGGCGCCAACCGCTCGGTCACCTCCGACTTCCGCCTGATCGGCGCGACCAACCTCGACATCGAGCAAATGATCGCGGAGCGCCGCTTCCGCGAGGAGCTGTGGCACCGGATCAAGGTGGTCCGGATCGACCTGCCGCCGCTGCGCGAGCGGCGCGCGGACATCCCGCTGCTCGTGGAGCGGTTCCTCGGCGAATACGCGGCCCGCTACGGCAAGAAGATCGAGGGGATCGACCGCGAGGCGCTGGCCCTGTTGAGCCGCCACTCCTGGAGCAGCGGCAACATCCGCGAGCTGCGCAACGCGATCCACCGCATGGTGGTGCTCGCGGACGGGCCGCGCCTGACCACGGCCGACGTGCCGCGGGAGATGCGCGGGGGCGCCGGCGGCGCCGACACCCCCTCGTTCACGGGCGCGCTCGCCGGGCGGAGCATGGACGACATCGAGCGCGACGCGATCGCCGAGACGCTCAAGCTGACGGGCGGCAACCGCAAGGCCGCCGCGGAGCTGCTCCAGATCGGCGAGCGCACGCTCTACCGCAAGATCGAGAAGTACGGTCTGTAGCGCGCACGCGGCGCTAGTGGGCTACCGTGGGGGTTCTCCCGCAGCGGCCCCTTCATGAAGCCCAACTCGATCGTCCGCCTGGTGCTGCCCGACGTGCAGGAGCTCCTCCGCGAGGGCTCGCAGCAGGACGTCGCCGACGCGCTCGCGCCGTTCCACTCGGCCGACATCGCCGACCTCGTCGAGGAGCTCGAGGGCGAGGACGCCAAGCGCCTCCTCCTCGGGCTCTCCCCCGAGCAGCGGGTGGAGGTGTTCGAGCAGCTCGAGCAGGGGCTGCAGGTCGAGCTGTTCGAGCAGCTCCCGGCCGACGAGGGCGCGCGGATCGTCTCCGACATGGCGGCCGACGACCGGGCCGACCTGATCGGGGAGCTCCCGGGCGAAGTGGTCTCGCGCGTCCTCGGCAGCCTGTCGGCGGAGGAGGCGAAGGACGTCGCCACCCTCGTCAACTACGAGGAGGAGACGGCCGGCGGGATCATGACGTCGGAGTTCGTCCGACTCAGCCCCGACATGACCGTCTCCGAGGCGCTCGAGCGGGTGCGCGAGCAGGCGACCTCCAAGGAGACGATCTACGCCCTGTTCGTGCTCGACGACCAGCACCGCCTGCTCGGCGTGGTCAGCCTCAGCCAGCTCGTGCTGACGCGCCCGCGCGACGCCAAGGTCGGCGAGATCATGTACGACAACCCGATCTCCGTCTCGGTCGGCACCGACCAGGAGACGGTGATGCGGCAGCTCCGCCACTACGACTTCCTGGCCATGCCGGTCCTCGACGACCAGGGGCGCATGGTCGGGATCGTGACCCACGACGACGCGCTCGACGTGGCGGTCGAGGAGGCCGACGAAGACGCGCAGCGCATGGGCGGCGTCGAGCCGCTCGAGGCGCCGTACCTGTCGACCGCGCTGTTGACGCTGGTCCGCAAGCGCGCCCTGTGGCTCACGCTCCTGTTGTTGGCCGAGCTGATCGGGGGGACCGTGCTCCGCAGCTACGAGGCGACGCTCGAGCGCAGCCTGGCGCTGATCTTCTTCCTGCCGCTGATCATCGCCTCGGGCGGCAACTCGGGCTCCCAGTCGGCGACCCTGGTGATCCGCGGGCTCGCCGTGGGCGAGTTGGGCCTGCGCGACTGGTGGCTGATCGCGCGGCGCGAGATCGGGGCTGGGCTGCTGCTCGGCGTGCTGCTCGGCGCGCTCGGGGTCGGGATCGCGCACGTCTGGGGTCAACCCGCGATCGCGAGCACCGTGTTCATCACCCTGGTGCTCGTGGTCCTGGGCGGCTCGTTGCTGGGCAGCTTGCTGCCGCTGACGCTCGCCCGGGTGGGGATCGACCCGGCGATCACCAGCTCACCGCTCGTGGCCAGCCTGGTGGACGTGTTCGGGGTGCTGACCTACGTCCTGGTGGCGGGGGCGCTGCTCCCCTGAGCGCCGGGCCGGCTCGGCGCCTGTCACCCGCCCGTCCCACCTGCCAATTAGGCCGGGCGCCGGTGGCGCCCCCGCTGGACTAACCACTTGCCGTCAAGCTGGTTAGCGTGGAGACATCGCTGGCCCGAAGGTTGCTCCCAATTCCCACGTCGCCACCCAAGACGTGGTGGCCCAAGGACCTACGTGGCGCCGGTGCGCCGG
Organism: uncultured Planctomycetota bacterium; assembly: GCA_964569055.1. Classification (GTDB taxonomy): domain Bacteria; phylum Planctomycetota; class J058; order J058; family J058; genus JAWLGW01. The sequence continues at coordinate 2,236 of CAZMSZ010000612.1, forward strand.
GCCGAGCGAAGAAGGGAAGCAGTCATGGGCAAGATCGTCGGTATCGACCTCGGCACGACCAACTCCGTCGTCTCGGTGATGGAGGGCTCGGAGGTCAAGGTGATCGCCAACCCGAGCGGTCAGCGGACCACCCCCTCGGTCGTGGCGTTCAGCGACTCGGGCGAGCGGCTGGTCGGCCAGCGGGCCAAGAACCAGGCGATCACCAACCCGGAGAACACGATCTACTCGATCAAGCGGTTCATGGGCCGCCGCAAGGGCGAGGTCAGCGAGGAGCAGAAGATCGTCCCCTACAAGGTGGTCGGCGACGACCTCGTGAAGGTGCGCGTCCGCGACAAGGACTACACGCCGCCCGAGATCTCGGCCATGGTGCTGCAGTACCTCAAGGAGTACGCCGAGGAGTACCTCGGCGAGCCCGTGACCGAGGCGGTGATCACCGTCCCCGCCTACTTCAACGACTCGCAGCGCCAGGCGACCAAGGACGCCGGTGAGATCGCGGGCCTCAAGGTCCGCCGGATCATCAACGAGCCGACCGCGGCCGCGCTCGCCTACGGCCTCGACAAGAAGAAGGACGAGAAGGT
>CAZMSZ010000613.1:0-2792 GCA_964569055.1 uncultured Planctomycetota bacterium
CCGTTTGCACCTAATGCCGCGCGAGCTGGCGCTCGATCTCCTCGACCAGGCGGGTGAGGGCGACCGGCTTCACCAGGGCGGGCCGATACCCGACGTCGTTGAACGCCGACATCACGATCACCGGCGTGGCGCGGGTGTCGGGGTTGCGGCGGAGCCGCTCGATCAGCTCCAGGCCGTCCATGCGGGGCATCATGACGTCGGTGAGCACCACGTCGGGCCGCTCGGCCACCGCCAGCGCGACGCCCTCGACGCCGTCGTAGGCGAGGAGCGCGCGATAGCCCTGGAGCTCGAGGAGATCGCGCAGGAGCTCGCCGAGGTCCGGCTCGTCCTCGACGACCAGGACGGTGGCCGTCACGCGTCGCACCGCAGGTGCGCCAGCCCGCTGAGCACGTTCTCGGCGCTCTCGAAGGTCGAGGCGATCGCGATCCCGTCCTCGCTGATGTGGAACTCGCGGATTCGCGGGTCGTACTCGCTGCCGCGGACCTTGAGCACCGAGATCAGGCGATGGAGGCTCGAGCGCAGCTCGACGTAGCGCAGGAGCAGCGCGTTCTCGACCAGCGCCGCCGGCGTGCCCTGGATCTCGATCGCCCCCGACCCGCCCAGGAGCGGGGCCTCGAACGAGAGCACGGTCGTGACGTCCAGCGCGCGCAGCTCGTTGCTGAGCGCCGCGAGCACGGTCTGGGTGCGGCGCGGGTAGGCGGCCGCGCTGGACAGCGCGTCGAGCCCGTCCACGAACAGGCGCTTGACGGGGCGGGCGCGCACGCGCTCGAGCAGGTCGGCCACCACCGCGTCGAGGATCACCTCGTAGGGCGTCTGCCACACGAGGTTCAGGCGCCCGGACGCGCGCTGCCGCTCCAGCGGCAGCCCGATCCCCTCGCCCTGGGCCACCAGGCGCTCGGGGCTCTCGTAGCAGCCGTAGTAGAGCCCCTGCTCGCGGCGCGCCGCGCCCGCCGCGAGGAACGCCAGCCCGAACAGGGTAGGGTCTTCCCGCTGCCGGGCGCGCCGATCAGCGCGGTGGTGGAGGCCTGATACAGCCCGCCCCCGATCATGGCGTCGAGCTGCCCGACCCCGAACCGCAGGCGCGCGCCGGCGGCCGGCGCGGGGCGCATCCGCTGCCCGAGCACCGCCTCGGTGCGCGGGTGCACCGTCAGTCCCCGGCGATCGATCGTGAACAGGTGGCCGCCGACGAGGTGCTCGCTGCCGCGGAACTTCGGGACCGAGAGCTCGCGCTCGCCGCGGAGGTCCGCGCGCAGCTGCCTCAGGCGCACGATCCCGTCGACCATGGTGTGGACCATGCCCTGGCGCGGCACGCGAGGGAGGCACAGGACGCCCGTGCACCGGTTCAGCTCGAGCGCCGCCCGCAGCCGGTTCACGAACCCGCGCAGCTCGAGGTCCGAGCCGACGCCCTCCAGCACCGCGCGCACGCCGTCGACCACCAGGAGCGTCGCCTCGCGCCGGGCCACTTCGCCCTGCAGCAGCCGGAGCAGCTCCTCGAGCTCGCCCTCGTGCAGGGCGCGCGCGCCGCTCACGTACGTCACGCGCGCGCCGACCGCGGCCGGGTCGAAGAACTCGAGCGAGCGCAGGTCGTGCAGCAGCCGCCCGTGCGACTCGCTCAGCAGCGTCACGTAGGCGGTGTTGCCGCCGCGGGCCGCGTGCGCGAACGCGAGCTGGTTGGCGAGGACCGTCTTGCCCGTGCCCGGGGCGCCCGTCAGCGCGTACAGCGCGCCCTCGAGCAAGCCGCCGGCGAGCACGAGGTCCAGCCCGGGCACGCCGGTCGGCACCCGCCCGCTCTCGGCGGGAACCGAACGCTGCCGTGTGCCTCGCGCGCGCGCCATGAGCCTGACCTCCAGCGACGCAAACGGGCGTCCAGGCCCCGCAGGGTCAGCGCGGGCCCCTCGAATCGGGGCGCTCGTCGCGCGCCGCGGACGCGCCTCGTGGGACGACGGGTGAGGGCGCCCGCGCGCCCCCGGGATCCTGCTCAGCGGGCGCGCGCCAGGCGCGGCGCGGGAATCCGCCGATACGCCGCCAGCGTGAAGGAGTACAGGGCGAAGCACAGCAGCCCGATCGCGACGAGCGGGAACAGGACGCTCCCGAGCGGCACGTCGCGCACGCTGCGCAGCGCGTCGGCCAGCCCGCCGGTCTGGGCGGGGTCGTAGCGGATCGCCGCCTGGAGGAAGAACACGCCCACGATCCCGAACACCACCGCGCGCGCGACCAGCCCGAGCCGCCCGATCGGGACCACCCACCGCTCGCGCCCGCGCTCGAGCGACATGTGCTCGCGGAACTTGGCGGTGTAGGCCTTCCAGGCCTGCCCCACCGCCACCCCCAGGATCGCGACGCCGATCAGGCCCACGATCCACTGCCCGCCCGGGAGCCCCAACAGCCACGACGTCCCCCGCTCGCGCCCCCCGCCGCCGCCCAGGTTCCCGCTGCCGAAGCCGAACAGCAACCAGCCGGCGAACGCGGCCAGCCCCAGGTGGACCAGCGCGCTCCCGAGGAGCCCCGCTCGGATCGCGAGCCCCTTGGCCTGACTCCCGTGACCGTCGACGTCGAGCAGCCCCTGCAGCACGCGCCATACGGCGTGGCCGACCAGGCCCGCCGCGATCAGCCCCAGGAGCACCAGCCCCCAGGTTTGGCCGACCAGCGAGGACAGCGCGCCCTGGGAGCCGCGCACCTCCCCGCCGCCGCCGAACGCCGCGGCCAGGGCGAACCAGGCCACCAGCAGGTAGACCACGCCGCGCGCGGCGTAGCCGATCCGCGCCACCCACTCCAGCGCGGGGCGGCGACCGGCG
>CAZMSZ010000614.1:0-2751 GCA_964569055.1 uncultured Planctomycetota bacterium
CTCTCCCTGACCTCCTGCCGGACGTGGCACCGCTACGAGGCGATCCCGCCCCAGGACATGGTCGCCGCGGCCGCGCTGTTCATGCAGCAGCACCACCCGGGCGCGTCGACCGCCGCGCAGGGCGAGGAGGCGGACTTCGCCTTCTCGGAGGCCGCGAGCTGGTGGTCGATCGTGATGGGCCTGGTGTTCACGGCCGGGCTGGTCCTGCCGATCCGGTCCAGCTACGCGGTCGCGGTGCGACCCGCCGAGGGAGGGGGGAGCGAGCTGTGCGTCGAGTCGTTCAGCCAGGTGCAGCTCTGCTACCTGCTCCCGGTGTGGTTCCACGACGAGCACGAGGAGCGCAAGGCGCGCGAGGGGATCCTGGCGCAGGCGGAGTGGCGCGCGGAGGTGCGCGGCGCGGCCGAGCGGACGGCGCGCGCCTTCGCCGCGGCGGTGCGCGCGCAGGACCTCGCCGCGTTCTCGGAGCTGGTGTGGCCCGGGGACCAAGACCCCGAGCGGCTGGCCGCCTGCCTGAGCGACCCGACCGGCTGGGCGCCCGAGCGCGCGGGCGAGGCGCGCGAGGTCCACGTGTCCTGGCCGCCGCGCACGTTGCAGCTCGCGAGCGCCGAGCGGGACTGGGTGGGTCGTCGCACGATCGGGACGTGCCACGTGGTCGAGGCCTCGCTGCGGGTCGGCCTCGCGCAGCGTCGCTACCGGGTCGTGCGCCACGGGTCGCGCTCCTACGTGTGGCTCGCGACCGGACCCGGCGGCGCGCTCCTCCCGCCGGAATGAGCGCGCCCCCCGCCGGGCCGCATTTCGTATAACGCTCCGCTCGAGAGGAGGTCCCCCATGACCGATCGCGACGTCGAGCGCAACTGCGACAAGAACGAGTTCGTCTCCAGCCTCCGCCGCCTCGCGGACGCCCTCGAGGCGGGTGAGCCGTTCCGGATCCAGGTCCAGAACAAGCGGTTCACCGTCCCCCAGGGCGCTGAGCTCTCGATCGAGCATGAGGCGTCGGAGGGCGAGGAGGAGCTCGAGTTCCAGCTGCGCTGGAAGCGCTAGGGGGCTCCGCCCGGAGGCCGTCTCCTCGAGCACGAGGCGAAGCGCTCACTCCTCGGCCAGCCGCAGGGCCCACCGCAACAGGCCGCCCCGCACGGCGCGCGCGAGCGCCGGGGTGTCGGGGAAGCGGACCGCTGCCGCGGAGAGCGCCCACTCGGCGGCCTCGCGCAGGCGCTCGGTCCGGCGCGGGCGCGGGGTGGCCGCGCAGCAGGCGGCCCAGGCCGAGGCCGCGCAGGCGCGCGCCACCGAGCGGGTGGGGTCGACCACCGGCGCGAGGATCTCGCGCAGCGTGGCCTCGGCGACCGGGGCCACGCGCTCGAGCCCGAGCAGCGCGATCACCAGGCCGATCCCTGGGTCGCAGCCCTGCGCCGCGACCAGGGCGCGGCCGCGCAGCGCCTCGGCGGGGACGGTGTGGGGCGCCTCGACCCAGCGGGCGCTGAGGTCGAGCGCCTGCGCGGCGTCGGGGTCGGGGTCGGCGCCGGTCAGCGCGGCCGAGACCGCGAGGTTGACCCCCCGCACCACCAGCGCGTGGCTCCAGGCGGCGAGCCCGATCACGAGCAGCAGCGGGTCGTCGGGGCCGGACGGGACCTGGGTCAGCGAGCTCGCCGCGCGCCGCCCCGCCCAGGCCGCGACCTCGAGCTGGATCCGGTCGAGCTCGCCCTGGCGCAGGCGGGCCGCGAGGTAGGCCGCTTCGTCAGCCGGGCTGCCGCTCTCCTGCCAGCGCCGCTCGAGCTCGCGCAGGGCGGTGTCGCTCACGCAGCCTCCGCGCCCGGGCGGTCGAGCGCCCACGCGGCGAGCCCGCGGCGCAGCGCGCGGCGCAGGGCAGCCCCTTCCCCGGGCCGGGCGCGCAGCGCCGCGCGCACCACGGCCGCGGCCGCCTCGCCCGGCTCGCGCGCGAGGGCGTCGTGAGCGCCGGCCTCGCGCGCCCGCCCACGACGGCCCGGCCGCTCGATCGCGGGGGCCTCTGCGCGGCGAACGGCGCAGGCGAGCGCGGCCGCGACCGCCCCGCGCAGCGCTTCGAGCCGTCCGTCCTCGCCCACGAGCTGCGCGCGCGCGGCGCGCACCCGCTCGCGCCGCCGCCAGCCCCCCGGGATCCGCCGCGTCGCCGGGAGGAGCGGCGCGAGCCGGAGCACCGCCTCGCCCGCCTGCTCGAGCACCAGGCCGTGCGCGGGGCACGGGCAGTCGAGCCAGGCCTCCGCCACCTCGAGCGTGCTCACCGGGAGCGGCACGTCGCCCCAGGCCCAGCGCGCCGCGAGCACCGCGGCGCGGACCACCGCTTCGTCTCCCCAGGCCGCGAGGCCAGTGACCAGAGCCGTCAGCGCGCGCGGCCCCTCGCGCGTCCCCGGCGCGGCGAGCCGCGCGGCCGGGTCGCCCACGAACGCGGCCAGCTCGACCCGCCTCGGCTCGAGCGCACCGCCGCGCGCGCGTCCGCGCAGCAGCTCGGCCGCGGCCGCCGTATCGCCCGCGGCCGCCGCGCGCTCGAGCAGGCGCAGGCGGGCGTCGCTCATACCGCGATGCTACCGAGGGCCACGCGGTTCGCCTCGGGTCGGGTCGTGCGGCCACGAGGCGGTCCGACCGTGCGAAGCGAGCACAGGTGCGCGGGTGGTCAGCGCGAGTCCGAGTCCGAGTCCGGTTCCGAGTCCGGTTCCGAGTCCGGTTCCGAGTCCGAGTCCGAGTCCGAGTCCGAGTCCGAGTCCGAATCCGAATCCGAAT
>CAZMSZ010000615.1:0-2732 GCA_964569055.1 uncultured Planctomycetota bacterium
GCCCCCGACCGCCGGAGAGCCCCCGGGTCCCCGCCCGCAGTGGTTCGGACCGGGCGAGCCGATCGAGCTGCTGGAGCTGGGAAAGGCCCCCTTCCTGCTGGTGCTGCGGCCGGGGGCCCAGGCCAACGTGCGGGGCCACCGCTTCGCGCACGACGCCCTGATCGGGGCGGCCGTCGGCAGCCGGGTCCGCTCGCCCCAGGGGGGCACCTTCGCCCTGGTCCGGCCCACCCTGGCGCGGTGGGTGGAGTCCATGCCCCGGTTCACCAACGCGATCTACCCCAAGGACGCGGGGCCGATCCTGCTCTACGCCGACCTGTTCCCGGGCGCCCGGGTGCTCGAGGCCGGGGTCGGCTCGGGCGGCCTGGCCCTGGCCGTCCTGCGCGCGATCGGCCCGGCCGGGCGGCTGGTCTCGTGCGACGTGCGCTCCGAGTCGCTGGCGCGGGGGCGCTCCAACGTGGCCGCCTGGTTCGGCGGGCCCCACCCGGCCCACGTCCTGCTAGAGCGCGACGTCTACGAGGGGCTGGGCGAGGTCGACCTCGACCGGCTCCTGCTCGACCTCCCCGAGCCCTGGCGGGTCGTCCCCCACGCCCGGCGCGCCCTGCGCCCCGGCGGGCTGCTCGCCGCCTTCCTCCCCACCGCCCTGCAGGTCCACGAGCTCGTCAACGCGCTGCGCGACTCGGGCGAGTTCTGGGATATCGACACGTTCGAGACCCTGCAGCGCCGCTGGCGGGTCGGGCGGCGCAGCGTGCGGCCCGAGACGCAGATGATCGGCCATACCGGCTTCGTGACCGTGGCGCGGTTCGTGCCGGGCGCGGAGCCCGGGCCTGCTCCCGCGCCGGAGTGAGGCGCTCGGCGCCGGCCGCGGCTCAGCGACGACGCAGCCGGCGGAGCAGGCGCGACGCGACCGCGCGGGCCGCGGGCGGGCCCGAGGGCGCCCCGTTGCTCGCGGGGGCGACCTCCTCGTGGTACTCGGCCTCGATGTTGACCTTCCAGGGGTCGTAGCGCCCGAGCCCGAGCGTCGTGCGCGCCGCGAGCAGCCCGGTGTAGATCGCGTGGTCCTGGTTGTTGTACTTGAACATTCCCGAGCGCCCGATCGGGAGCAGGTTCTCGAACCGATCCAGCCACTCCTTGATCGTGCGGACGTGCGCCTCCGAGCTCTGCTCGATCACGGGGTACGCCTCCGCGCTCCGGAGCACGAACGCGTCCTCGACCTGGCGGCGCCGGATCAACCCGACCGTCTCGAGCTCGCGCACGGCGTCGTCCACCAGCGCGGCGTCGCTGCGGCGCGAGGTCGCGTCCCCCGCGAAGCAGAAGTACTCGACCGTGAGGGGGCTGACCTCGGGCCGGTCCGCCATCTCGGCGCTGAACCGGCGGTAGTTCGCGATCCGCGCCATGCGGACCTCGGGCGAGTGGACGTAAATCCAGTTGTCCAAGAAGGCCTCGCCGACCACGTGGAGGTGCACGCCGACGTGCTCGCGGTAGCGCAGCGCGGCGGCGGCGCGCCGGACGGGCTCGGGCGGCGGCGGGTCGAGCATCTCGACCAGCCGGGTCAGGGGCGCGCTCGACAGCACCGGGTCCGCCTCGATCGTGCGCTCGCCGCCGGGACCGGCGACGACCACGGCGCGCACCCGCCAGCCCTCGCGCTCGATCCGGACCAGGCGCGTGCCGAGCTCGACCGCCCCGCCGCGCTCCACGACCTGCGCCGCCATCTTCTCGTAGAGCTGCCCCGCGCCGAGGCGGGGGTAGAGGAACTCCCGCACCAGCGACTTGGGCCCCTCGCCGGCCGCGCGGGGCGCGAGCGCCTCCCGAATGGCCGCCTTGAGGTCGAGCGCCTTGATGCGCTGCTCGGCCCAGTCGCGCGAGATCCGCGCGCAGGGGATCCCCCACACCTTCTCGGTGTAGGTCTTGAAGAACGTGCGGTAGAGGCGATCGCCGAAGCGGTCGACCAGCCACTCCTCGAAGTTCGCCGGCTCCGGGCCCAGGGGCCGCCGGAGGCGGGCCGCCCCGTAGCTCGCGAAGCTCGCGGCGGCGCCGAGCGGGCCGACCCCGAACAGCGCGTTCAGCGGGGTGAGCGGGTAGTCGAAGAACTTGCCCTGGTAGAGGATCCGGGTGAGCCGGTCGACCCGCACCGCGTCCTCGGCCACCACGTCCTCGAACAGGCGCTGCACCTCCTCGTTCTTGGTGAAGAAGCGGTGCGGCCCGATGTCGAACCGACAGCCGCCGTGCGCGACGGTGCGCGACAGGCCGCCGACCTGGTCGAGGCGCTCGACGATCAACGGCGCCGCCCCGTGGCGGGCGAGCTCGTATGCCGCCGCGCAGCCTGCCGGCCCGCCGCCGATCACGATCGGGGTCATGGTCCACTCCGTGCGTCACAGAGGGTAGTGGGGCCGCCGTCGCTCGAAAAGCCCTAGTGCCGCGCGGGCGAAGTCCCTTGGAGTAGACGCGCGTACGCCGACGTGCCGCTCGCGCCAGCCAAGCCGGTCCTGTGCCGTGGCGTCTCCGCGGTACGGGACTTCGCCCGCGCGGCACGAACTCGAACGGCCACCCCCCCGCGAAACCGGCTGGCCACGCGTGAGCGGCGCCGCTAGGCTCCCGGCCATGAGCGCGTCCCCGGCCCATCAAGCTGCCATGCGACCGCCCTCGGCGCAGCTGACGGGGGGCTTGCGCTTGCTGTGGATCGCGTGCCTGGCGACCACGGCGGGGCGGCTGATCGAGTGGGCGCTCCGGCAGAG
>CAZMSZ010000616.1:0-1422 GCA_964569055.1 uncultured Planctomycetota bacterium
CGACCACGCCCGCCGCGAGCTCGAGGACCTGCTCGAGGACGTCGAGGACGCGTAGCGAGCAGGCGCGGCGGCGCGCAGCGACTCAGCGCGGTGCGCGGCGTCGCTTGACGCCCTTGGGGCGCGGCGAGGCCTCGTACGGCGCGAAGGTCTCGAGCACGTTCAGGATCGCCTGCTGCTGACCGGGGCTCGCCGTCTCGAGCAGCGCGAGGTAGCGAGCCGCATTGGGGAGCCGCTCCCGCTCGGTCGGTAGCGGGAGCAAGAGCTGGTACGCGTCCACGCCGAGCGCGCCGGCGATCCGGCCCAAGGTGTCGATCGTGACGTTCTTGGTGCCGCGCTCGATCCCGCCGAAGTACTTGTAGTCGAGGTCGGCCTCCGCGGCGACCTCGCGCTGCGTGAGCCGAGCAGCCTGACGGTGTGCGCGGATTCGGCGCCCGACCAGGAGCAGCAGCGCGCGCGAGTCCGAGCGACGGGCCATGGGCCCAAACTGTAGGCGCTCGGGCCCCACAGCCAAATGGTCACTATACTGGGGTGAACCTCAACAGAAGGGGGCACTATGACACGCCTCGCGCGATCCTCGCCGCGCAGCGCCCTGGTGGTGGAAGATCACGAGCTGCTGCAGGTCCTGCTCGTCGAGACCCTGCGAGATCGGTTCGGCCTCGCGGCCATAGGAGTACCGAGCTGTCGCGAGGCGGCGCGCTTGCTGCAAGGCGAGCCGCACGAGGTGATCCTGCTGGACGTCCGGCTCCAGGACGGTTCGGGGCTCGACCTGCTGAGGGAGCAGAGGCCGGCCGTCCATGCGGCCCGAGCCGTCGTCGTGATGAGCTCGCTTCCGGTCTACCGCGATGTGGCCCGAGCGGCGGGGGTCGACGCCTTCCTCCTCAAACCCTTCGAAGTGACTGCGCTCGTGCAGACCCTCGAGCGGCTCGGCGTACCGTCAGACGAGAGCAGCCCGAGCGCCCGGAGCGAGGCGTGACGCTCCCGCGCGACGACCACGTGATCGACGAGCTCGAGCCCAACCAGCGCGCTGGCGGCCTGCACGCGTCTCGTGAGCGTGACGTCCGCGGCGCTCGGCAGCGGGTCACCGCCGGGATGGTTGTGAATCAGCGCGAACCGCGGGGCTCCCTCCCGGAGGACCGCGCCTAGCAGCTCGGGGAGCGGTAGGGCTGCCCCGCTGACCGCGCCGCGGGCGAGCTCGAGGCTGCGCATGACCTCCAGGCCGGCCGAGAGCGCCACGACGAGCAGCACCTCCTGCCGCTCTCCCGCCAGACGCGCTCGCCCGAGATCGGCGAGGGCTGCGCTCGTGTCGACGCGCGCGCGCACGCCGGGTCGCTCCAGCGCCCGGCGACCCAGCTCGCATGCCGCAGCGACGCGCAGCGCCTTGGCTGGGCCGAGCCCGAGCCGCGCCAGCTCGGCCGGGCCGAG
>CAZMSZ010000616.1:1522-2682 GCA_964569055.1 uncultured Planctomycetota bacterium
GCGCGCGCCGCGAGCGGGGCGAGGTCGGCGCCGTTCAGGGTGTGCCAGTACAGGACGCGGCGGCCGCGGCCGGGGCCCTCGGCCCAGCGGAGCAGGGCGGCCGCCGCCTTGGCGGTGTAGGTCGGCTCGAGGGCGAGGCCCGCGGCGGCGAACCGCTCGCGCGCCACGCAGGCCGCCGGGGTCTCCACCCCGTAGCCCCGCCCGAGCTCGAGCGGGTCGACCTCGACCTGCGTCCGCCCCGCGCCCTGGGCCGCGGCCGCGGGGAGGCCCGCCTCCTGGAGGCGAGCCAGGCAGCGGGCGCGCAGCCGCGCGATCACCCGGGCGTTGCACATCAGGCGCGGGACCACGCGCACCGCCACGATTCGCGGCGGAGCGGCGAGGCCGGCGAGGTCGAGCCCGAGCGCCAGGCCCGCGGCCGTGCCGCACGTCCCGCCGGCGACCACGATCAGGTCGGGGGCGGGGAGCTCGCCCGCGGCGAGCTGCGCCGCGAGCTCGAGCCCCGCCTCCACGAAGCCGATCGTGCCCAGGGGCGAGGAGCCGCCCGCCGGGATCACCTCGCCGGAGCGAGCGAGGAGCGTGTGGGCGCCGATGGCGAGCGGCAGCGCGGCGGCGAACGGGACCGCCGAGAGCTCGGCCCCCGCGGCCTGATCGCAGCGGAGCTGACGGGCGACGTGCGGCGTGATCGGCTGGGGGAACAGCTCCAGGCGCACCGCCAGGCCCACGCGCCGGCCGTGGATCGCGGTCGCCAGCGCGTGGTGCGAGCCGTAGGCGCCGAACGTGACCACCCGCTCCCGCCCCCGCGCCAGCGCCTCGCCCAGCAGCAGCTCGAGCTTGCGCGGCTTGTTGCCGCCGTAGGCGGCGCTGGTGAGGTCGTCGCGCTTGACCCACACCTCCGCGCCCGCGCTCAGCGCCTCGAGCGGCTCGACCCGCGTCGGCAGCTCGCCGAGCGGCACGTGCGCCAGGCGCAGCGGCCCGAAGCGCGCCCGCAGGCGCGGCGGCCCCTCGCGGCCGAGCTGCGTTGGGGGACGGGAGGGGCTCACGCCGAGAGTCTACGACGTGGCCCGAGAGGCGTGCCCGCCCGTGCCCGTGCCGGCGCAGCCTCCCGATTGCAGAGCGATGGCGCGAGGAGCCGCCGCCGACCGTCCCGCTCTCCGCGTCTC
>CAZMSZ010000617.1:0-2681 GCA_964569055.1 uncultured Planctomycetota bacterium
CGCCGCAGGATCGCGAGCGAGCGGCGCGCGAGCTCGTCGAGCTCGAGCCCGCTCGTGAGCGCGTCCGTCTCGAGCAGCGCCTCGAGCGTGACCATCTTGAAGCACTTCGTCATGGCGGTCTGCTCGAGCTCGGCCAGCCAATCTCCCGCTGACGCGAGCACCTCGGCCTCGGCGGGCGCGAGGTCCCCCTGGGCCGCCACGAACTCGAACCAGCTCCCGTGCCGCTTGCGCAGGGTCGAGGGCCGGTAGCCGAGGTGGAACAGCTCGACCGCGGTCGGCCGCCTTCCACGGGCGGCGCGGAGCTCGAGGTATGCCTGCTCGACGGCGGTGGCCCCCGACGGCCCGAGGAGCTGCGCGAGGAGCTCCTTCGCCTCGAGCTCCACCTCGACCGCACAGCCCTCGGGCAGCTCGGGCGCGCGCCCTTCCCGCAGGAACGCCGCCACGCTCGGCACCACGTCGCTCCGCGGCCCCAGGCTGAGGAGCTGGCGCACTCGCTCCAGGAACACGCGGTGGTTGCCGACGAAGTCGATCACCGTCAGGTGCTCCTTGCCCGCCGCCCGGCGCAGACCGCGCCCGAGCTGCTGCAGGAACACCACCACCGACTCGGTCGGGCGGAGCATGACCACGCGGTCGACGAGCGGCACGTCGAGCCCCTCGTTGAACAGGTCGACGGCGCACAGCGCCTCGAGCTCGCCGCGCTCGAGCTGCTCGAGCGCGACCTCGCGGTCGGCCGAGTCCTCGCCCGAGTGGACCGCCTCCACCCGCACCCCGCGCCCGCGCAGCCAGTCGCGGGCGAAGTCGGCGTGGTCGATCGAGACGCAGAACACCAGCGTCCGCCCGCCCGGGTGCTGTTGCCACCCCTGCCACAGCCGCTCCATGCGGCGCTCGGTCTGGACGGCGCGGGCGAGCTCGCCCGGCTCGAACCGGCCGTTGCGCCAGGGGATCGGCCGGTAGTCCACGTCGTCCGCCAGGCCGTGGTACGCGAACGGCGCCAGCAGCCCGCGCCCGATCCCCTCGCCGATCCCGACCTCGAACGGCTCGTGGTCGTCGAACAGCCCGAGCACGTCGCCGCCGTCGGCGCGCTCGGGGGTGGCGGTCAGGCCCAACAGGAAGCGCGGCTCGAGCCGGGCCAGGATCCGGCGGTAGCTCTCCGCGGCCGCGTGGTGGACCTCGTCCACGATCACGTAGTCGAAGGCGTCGGGGCGCAGGCGGGCGAGCTGCTCGGAGCGCGCGAGCTTCTGGACCGAGGCCAGCACCACCTCGCCGTCGAGCGCGCCGCCGCTGCCGACGCACCAGCTCGTCCGGGCCTCGGGCCAGCGGGCCGCGAGCAGCCGCGCGAAGGTGCGGCGGGCCTGACCCAGCAGCTCGGCGCGATGCGCCAGGAACAGCGTGCGCGGGCAGCGCCCCAGCTCCTCGCCGAGCGCGGCCACGTCGAACGCAGCCAGCCAGGTCTTGCCGAGGCCCGTTGCGAGCACCACCAGCGCCCGTCCGTGCCCCTCGGTCCGGCTGCGCGCCAGCGCGGCGAGCGCGTCGCGCTGCACCGCGTTCGGCGCGGGCGGCGGCTCGAGCGGTGTGGCGTCGACCTCCTCCACGGGCGGCGGGAGCGGCGCCGCGCGCGCGGCCGCCTGGACGCGCGCGCGATAGGCCGCGATCCACTCGCTGGAGAGCGGGGCCCCGACCGGCCACAGCGCCTCGAACGCCGCCGCGACCTGCGCGTAGGCCTCGCGGTCGCGCTCGCGCTCGGTGCGCAGGTTCCACTCCACGCCGGCGCGGAGCGCCATGCGCGACACGTTGCTGCTGCCGACGAAGGCCACGCCGAAGCCGGGCCCCTCGAACCGCCAGCTCTTGGGATGGAACGAGCTCCCTCCCAGGCGCGCCACCTCGACCACCCGCGCCTCGAGCCGGACCGCCGGGGCCGTGTCGTCCGCGTCGTCGGTCCGGACCTCGGTCCAGGCGAGCAGCGTCTCGAGCGCCTCCACCTGCGTGATCTGCAGGTAGTCGCCGGCGAGCACCCGCACCCGCGCGCCGCGACGCAGCGCCGCGAGCAGGTGCGGCTCGAGCTGGGCGAGCCCGCTCTCCTGCACGAAGGCGGCCACGATCGAGACGTCCTCCGCCCGCGCGAACAGCGGCGTGAGGTGCCGCAGGAACGGGTCCTCGGCCCCGCCGGTCGCGAGCGGCGGCGAGCGCAGGTAGTTGCCGCGCGCAGGGATCACGTGCCGGACCCCGCCCCGCGGGTCGGGCACGTCGCCCGCGTAGCGCGGGATCACGTGGACGTGGAGGTGCGCCACGGTCTGCCCGGCCGCCGCGCCCGCGTTGAACCCCACGTTGTAGGCGTCGGGCCGCAGCTCGCGGTCGAGCGCCTGCTTGACCTCGTCAACCAGCTCCAAGACCGCGAGCTGCTCCTCGCGCGTGGCCTCGAACCAGGTCGCGACGAGCCGCCGCGGGATCACCAGGGTGTGGCCGGGCGAGACGGGAAACGCGTCGCGCACCGCGAACGCGAGCGCGTTGCGGGCGACCCAGGCCGACTCGGGGAGCTCGAGGAACGGAGAGGACAAGTGTGCGGTCTCGGCAGTCCGCGAGACGATCATGCATATCTGGCCAGGGAACTCCAGCCAGCCGCCGAGCAGTCCTGGCCGCGGCACGATCCGTGCCGCGCGGCCGGGCGCGTCCGTGCGCTCCGG
>CAZMSZ010000618.1:0-1444 GCA_964569055.1 uncultured Planctomycetota bacterium
GCGCTTTGTGCCCGTGGTGAAACGAAGCCAGCGGCGACGAGGGCGAGCGAAGGCGCGATCCGAGTTTCGAGACAGAGCCCAGCTCGCGCAGGTCTCAGCGTCTCTCTTCCGCGAGCGCGTCGTCCTCGTCCGCTCGCCGCCGCTCGCCCGCCTCGAGGCGCCAGTCGAGGAGGCCGAGCGCGAACACCAGGGACACCGCGGCCACCCGCATCGCCGAGTGAGTCATGGTCAACACGGCCCACGACAGGCACCCCACCCGCATTGCGAGCTCGAGGGGCGCGCCGACGGCGCGCAGGCGCCCCACGCACACGCTCACCAGGACCAGCAGGGCGGCCAGCCCGAACGCCCCGTGCTCGGAGAGCAGGCGCGAGAACTCGGTGTGGGCGCTCGAGGCTTGGAACGTCAGCTCGTGGTACGTGAACGACTGCCCGGGGCCCAGCCCCAGCAGCGGGTGCTCGCGGAAGGCGTACCAGTCGGCGTAGGCGATCTTCGCGCGCCCCGTCAGGTGGGTGTCCGCGAAGCGGACGCCGAGCGCGCCGCCCGTCAGATCGTCGAGCAGGGGGAACAGCAGGCCGCCCACGAGCAGCGCGCCGAACGCCGCGCTGAGCGCGACCCGACCTCGCACGCGCCGGTCCCGGGCCGCGCACAGGCCCACGGCCCCGAGCGCGCCGATGGCGGCGTAGATCCCGCCGCGCGAGAAGGTGAGCGCGCCTTGCCCCAGGCAGGCCAGGCCGAGGACGAGCAGGAGGAGCCGCGCAGCGGCGCGCTGCCCCGGCAGCGTGAGGGCGAGCACGGCCACGAGCCCACCCAGGCCGAGCACCGAGGAGACCTGGTTGGGGCCGAACCCGGCCGAGGTCTTCCGCGAGGACTCCGCGATCCCCTCGAACGACTCGAGCTGGGCGGTGCCGTACGCGGCGGCGGCGAACAGCCCGACCACCGGGAGCAGCAGCGCGACCAGCACGCGCTGCAGGTGCCCGGGCCGGAGCGTGACCGTCGAGCAGTACGTCCCCGCGATGGCCAGCGCCAGCGGGCCGCTGAGGTTGAACGCGATCGCCTCGCGGTCGAACGCGGGGAGCACCAGGGTGGACGGCCACAGCAAGCCCAGATACAGCCACAGCCGCAGGTCGAGCCGGGCGGGGCGCCGGCGCATGAGGGTGAGCCCGAGCACGACCACGGTCGCGTACTTGCCAAACTCCCAGAACACCGCCGCTCTCGCGCCGCGCCACAGCAGCTCGGCGCCCACGATGTAGGCGGCCGCGCACAGCACGCGGTGCGGCGTGCGGTCCTGCAGCGCGAGCAGCACGCCGACCCCGAGCGCGACGAGGGCGTGGAGCGTGGCGGCCTCGCGGCTCTCCAGCAACAGCGGCGCCAGCAGCGCGTGGGCGAGCGCGAGCAGCAGCAGCGGCCCCGCCGTGAGCGGCGGGGCCTCGGGCTCGCCCGGCGG
>CAZMSZ010000618.1:1544-2651 GCA_964569055.1 uncultured Planctomycetota bacterium
CCGAGCCCGAGCCGGGCCCGGGCGAGGTGCTGCTCGACGTGCGCGCGACGGCGGTGAACCGGGCCGACGTGCTGCAGCGCCAGGGGCACTACCCCCCGCCGCCGGGCGCGAGCCCGCTGCTCGGGCTCGAGGCGGCGGGCGAGGTGGTCGTCGGCGCCGGCCCATGGAAGCCGGGCGACCTCGCGGTCGCGCTCCTGGCGGGCGGCGGCTACGCCGAGCGGGTGGCGGTCCCGGCCGAGCACCTCGTGGCGGTGCCGCGCGCGGTGGGGTTGCCCGACGCGGGCGGCGTGCTCGAGGTGTTCCTCACCGCGTACTTGAACCTGGTCGAGCTCGGCGGGCTGCGCGCCGGGGAGCGGGTGCTGATCCAGGGAGGCAGCGGCGGGGTGGGGACGGTCGCGATCCAGCTCGCCCGCCACCTCGGCGCCGAGGTGTGGACCACCGCCAGCGCGGCCAAGCTGGAGCGCTGCCTGGCGCTCGGCGCCACCCGCGCGCTCGACTACCGGGCGGGCGACTTCGCGGAGCAGGCGCGCGCGGCGGGGGGCGTGGACCTGGTGCTCGACGTGGTCGGAGCGCGGGCGCTCGAGGCGAACCTGCACGCGCTCCGCCCCGACGGCCGCCTGATCGTGATCGGGCTCCAGGGCGGCCGCCGAGCCGAGCTCGACCTGCTCACGCTCCTGGGCAAGCGGCTCACCGTGCGCGGGAGCACCCTGCGCGGGCTGCCGCGCGAGCGCAAGGGCGCGCTGATCGCCGCGTTCCGGCGCGACGAGTGGCCGCTCCTCGACGAGGGCACGCTGCGGGTCGTGGTGGATCGCCGGCTGCCGCTCGCCGAGGCGGCCGCGGCGCACCGCGCGCTGGAGGCGGGCGAGGTGTTCGGCAAGGTGGTCTTGGTGGTTTCTGGGGGGGCTTCGCCGCCGCTGTCGCATTGAGCCTCGCGCGCGTGCGCGTGCGGGTGGCCGCGCGGGTGCTCGCGGCCGTGCTCGTGCTCGTTCCTCGCGAGGTGTGGTCGTGTATGCCCCCACGGCGTGAGCTGCGCATGGGCTGTGCTGCTCGCAAATTGCCACCTGCGTGGTTTCTGGGGGGGCTCCGCCCCCCCAGAGTCCCCCCCGC
>CAZMSZ010000619.1:0-2645 GCA_964569055.1 uncultured Planctomycetota bacterium
CGAGCGCGCAGAGTGGGGGCGCGTCGTCGGGAGGAACCGGGCGGGCCACCGGCGCGTATTGGGGATGACGTCCTCGTGACGAGAACTGCGCAGGCTTTCTGGGACACGCGCCCAGGGGGTATCGGGATGGAGACGATCCTGCTGATCGAGGACGACCCCGCGATCGCGCTGGGCTTGCAGAAGAACCTGCGCTACGAGGGCTACGAGGTCCTGACCGCCAACCGCGGCGACCTCGGGCTCGAGGTCGCGATCGAGAAGCAGCCCGACCTGATCCTGCTCGACATCATGCTGCCGAACCTGTCGGGGTTCGAGATCTGCCGCACGCTCAAGCGCAACGAGGTCGACATCCCGATCATCATGCTCTCGGCCAAGGACCAGGAGATCGACAAGATCATGGGCCTGGACCTCGGCGCCGATGACTACCTGACCAAGCCCTTCTCGATCCGCGAGCTGGTCGCCCGGATCAACGCGGTGCTGCGGCGCAAGAAGCGCTACGAGAAGGAGGTCGAGACCTACATGTTCGGCGACGTGGAGGTCGACTTCACCGCCCGCACGATCTCGCGCGAAGGCCACCAGCTCGAGCTCTCGCCGCGCGCCTTCGACCTGCTCGCCTACTTCGTGCGCCACCCCAACGAGGTGATCGACCGCAAGCAGATCCTCAACAAGGTGTGGGGCTACGACTACTACGGCACGGCGCGCACGATCGACAACTTCGTGACCAAGCTCCGCCAGGCGCTCGAGCCCGACGCCGCCAAGCCGCGCCACTTCGTGACCGCCCGGGGGATCGGCTACAAGTTCGTCCCCTGAGCGCGCGCGGCGCGCGAGGTCCTATCGCGGCGCGCCCGGCGATCCGGTAGGGTGCTCGCCCATGAAGCGCCTCCTCGCCGCCCTCCTCGTCGCGCTCGCCGCCTCGGGCTGCACCTCGCCCGAGATCTGCGACGACCCGCTCGTCAAGGTGCTCGCCGCGGTCCCCGGCCTGACGTACGTCGACGGCGACCCCGAGGCGGGCACCACCACCATCCTCTCGCTGCCGCTCCTGACGTATCGCACCAGCGAGCAGAAGGGCACGCGCCAGACCACGAGCACCTACGTGCTCCCGCTCCTCGGCGCGTTCGAGCAGACCGACCGCCGGCTGGAGGTGGTGTGGTCCGACGCGCCCCAGGGCCCGCCGCAGGACGGCTGGTGGGACCACCGCCGCCGCGTGGCGCCCGACCGCCGGCCCTCGCCCGAGCCGACCTCGCCCGAGGCCGAGGACGACGCCCCCGAGCCGGCGGCGAAGCCCCGCGCGCGGGTCACCCCGGGCGTGAGCGCGCCGCGGCGCGGCGCGGCGTCCTCGAGCGAAGCCCGCCGGGCGCCGCGCGCCACCCCCCGCCCGCGCAGCGGCGTCACCCGCGGCGGCGCGCCGCCGCGCCGGGTGCGCCCGCGCCAGGAGCCCGAGGCGCGCCCGACCGCGGCGCGCGGTGAGGTCAAGGCCGTCACCCGTGACGACCGGCTGGTCCTGCACCTCGAGGGCGTGGGCGAGGTCGAGCGCCTGCTCCCCCAGCAGCACACCTCGTGGGACGTGCTGTTCCCGCTGCTCAAGCTCGAGATCGAGCGACCGGCCGTGGCCGTGGTCCGCCACGGCGGCGCCAAGGGCGGCCGCGCGCTGTACCAGGTCGGCAGGACCCGCGACGCCTTCCGCCTCCTGCCGCTGTTCAGCTACGCCTCGGACGCCGAGCGCACCTCGTTCACGTTCTGGCCGCTGTTCTCGGGCTACGAGCGCGACGAGACCGGCAGCTACCTGCGGCTGTTCTGGTTCATCAAGATCCCGCTGGGCGGGCCCGAGGAGTGAGCGGCGCGGCGGTCCGCGTCCGCTGCCCCGCGACCTCCGCCAACCTCGGCCCCGGCTTCGACGCGCTCGGGCTCGCGCTCGGGCGCGCCAACCTGTTCGAGGTCTCGCCGCACGAGGAGGGCTTCACGCTCGACGCGAGCGGCGAGGGCGCCGAGCGGCTGCAGGGCGCGCCGGCCGACAACGTGCTCGTGCGCGCGTTCCAGGCGGCCCGCGCCGCGCTCGGGCTCCCGCCCGCGCGGGGGCTGCGCGTGCGGGCCCTTGTCGGCGTCCCGCCCTCGCGCGGGCTCGGCTCCTCGGCCACCGCCGCGGCGGCGGGGGCGCTCGCCGCCAGCGCGCTCGCCACGCGCGAGGGCGTCGCCCCGCTCTCGCCCGCGGGCCTGCTCGACGTGGCGGCCGCCGCCGAGGGGCACCCCGACAACGTGGCCCCGTGTCTGTTGGGCGGGTTGTGCGTGGCCGTGAGCACGCCTGCCGGGACGCTCGCCCGACGGGCGCCGCTCGACGATCCGCCCGGCCTGGTGCTCGCGATCCCGCGCGAGCTGGAGCTCTCCACCGCCGCCATGCGCCTGGCGCTCCCGGCGAGCGTCCCCTTCGCCGACGCCGTGGCCAACGTCGGGCGCACCGCCCTCCTCCTCACCGCGCTCGCCACGGGCGACCGGGCGGCCCTGGCGGCCGCGCTCGAGGACCGGCTCCACCAGCCCTACCGCGGCGCGCGGATCCCCGGGTTCGAGGCGGTCCGCGCGGCCGCCCGCGAGGCCGGCGCGCTCGGGACGGTGATCTCGGGCTCGGGCCCGACGCTGCTCGCGTTCACCGCCGG
>CAZMSZ010000620.1:0-2644 GCA_964569055.1 uncultured Planctomycetota bacterium
CGGGCGGCGGCGCCTGGGCGCTCCTCGCCGGCGGCCGGCCGCTGTGGCCGCCCGGGGCGGCGCCGCCCGCGCGGCCGCTGCACGCGACCGCGACGCGGGCCGGCGCCGCGGTCGCGATCGAGGGAGACGAGGTGGCGGCCGAGGTCCGGGTCCTGCAGCGCGGACGCCACGACTGGCGGCTGGTCGCGCGCACGCCCTTCGAGCCCGCGAGCGACCTGGTCCCGCTCGGGCTCGGCGCGCTCAGCTTGGCGCTGGTGCTCGTGCTCGGCGCCCGCGGCGCGCGCGCGGCGCTGCTCCAGCGCAACCTGGCCGAGACCGAGCGGCAGGAGCGCGAGCTGAGCGGCACGCTGGACGCCATCACCGACGTCCTGATCGTCCTCGACCGCGAGCGCTCGGTCGTGCGCGCCAACCGCGGCGCCCGCGAGGCGCTGGGCTGGGAGCCGGTCGGGCGCCCCTACGCCGAGGTGCTCGCGGCGCGCTGCGGCGAGGCCCGCGAGGACGAGCTCGCCGCGCTCGAGGACGTGTTCTTCCACGGCGAGCCGCGCCAAGCCGAGGTGCAGGGCGTGGGAGATCGCTGGTGGCAGGTGGTGCGCTACCCGGTCTTCGCGCCCGACCTGACCGTGCGCGGGGTGGTCGAGCACGCGCGCGACGTGACCCAGACCCGGCTCCTGCGCGCGCAGCTGGTGCAGAGCGAGAAGCTCTCCACGCTCGGCGAGATGGCCGCGGGGATCGCGCACGAGATCAACAACCCGCTGGGCGTGGTGAGCATGTTCGCCCAGCTGCTGCAGGAGGAGCTGCGCGAGGAGCTCGGGGAGGAGGCGCCGGCGCTCGAGCGCGCGCGCATGATCGAGGAGCAGGCGGTGAGCGCGGGGGAGATCGTGAAGGGGCTGCTCCGCTTCTCGCGCAAGAGCGAGGGGGAGCGGCGCCCGTTCGACCCGCGCGCCGCGGTCGAGCGGGCGCTCTCGATCGTGCGGCATCAGAAGATCCTCGAGACGATCGAGGTGGTCGAGCGCTACGAGGACGTCCCGCCGGTGCTCGGCGACGAGGGGCAGCTGGCGCAGGTCGCGCTCAACCTCGTGATCAACGCCTGCCACGCCATGGAGGGCGCCGGCACGCTGACGCTGACGATCCGCGCGCAGGGCGCCGACGACCCGCCGCCGCCCGGGCGCGCGTTCGGGCAGCCCGAGCCCTCGCCGCGCCGGGTGCACCTGGCGGTCGCCGACACCGGCGCCGGGATCCCGCCCGAGCGCCTGGAGCGGATCTTCGAGCCGTTCTTCACCACCAAGGACGCGGGGCACGGCACGGGGCTCGGCCTCTCGGTCGGGTTCGCGATCGTGCGCGACCACGGCGGCTGCATCTGGGTCCACTCGCGCGCGGGGGGCGGCACCACGTTCACGCTGGATCTGCCGGCGGTGGAGTAGGCTTGGCCGCGTCGGGGGGCACGGAGGGGGCGTGAGCGCGAGGATCCTGGTCGTCGACGACGAGCTCTCCATGCGGGTCGGGCTGCAGGAGGTGCTCCGGCGCGCGGGCTACGCGGTCGAGGCGGCCGAGGACGGGGAGCAGGCGATCGCGCGGCTCGACCAGGGCGGGGTCGACGCGGTGATCACCGACCTGCGCATGCCGGGCAAGGACGGCATGGCCGTGCTCCGCCACGCGCAGGCCCGCCACCCCGAGGTGCTCGTCTACATGATCTCGGCGCACGGGGACATCCCCACCGCCGTGGAGGCCATGAAGCACGGGGCGCAGGACTTCATTCAGAAGCCGTTCAAGATCGACGAGGTGCGCGCGCGCGTCCGCGCGGGGCTCGACAAGCGCGAGCTGCGCGTGCGCCCGCAGGGCGACGTGGCGGGCGGGGCGATCGACCCGGCCCTGTGGGACGACTTCCCCGAGCTGGTGGGGCGCAGCCCCGCCATGGCGCAGGTCCTCCACACGCTGAGGCGGGTGGCGAGCTCGCCCTTGCCGGTGCTCGTCCTGGGCGAGACCGGGACCGGCAAGGAGCTGATCGCCCGCGCGCTCCACCGCCTGAGCGGCCGCGCCGGCCCGTTCGTGGCCACGACCGGCCAGATCCCCGCCTCCCTGATCGAGAGCGAGCTGTTCGGCCACGCCAAGGGCGCGTTCACCGGCGCGGCCAGCGACAAGGAGGGCTACTTCGAGGCGGCCAAGGGCGGCACGTTCTTCCTCGACGAGCTGGGCGAGCTCCCGCTCGAGGTGCAGGTCAAGCTGCTGCGCGTGGTGCAGGAGCGCGAGGTGGTGCGCGTCGGCGAGACCCGCCCGCGCAAGGTCGAGGCGCGCCTGGTGGCCGCGACCAACAAGGACCTCACCGCCGCCGTCGCGGCCAAGGAGTTCCGCGAGGACCTGCTGTACCGCTTGAACGTGATCACCCTCGTGCTGCCGCCGCTGCGCGAGCGCGGCGATGACGTCCTGACCCTGGCGGACGCCTTCCTGGCCTCGGCCGGGGCCGAGGCCGGCCGCACGCTCACGCTCGGGCCCGACGCCGTGGATCGCCTGCGCGCCCACCGCTGGCCGGGCAACGTGCGCGAGCTCCAGCACGTCTGCCAGGGGCTGGCGTATCTCGCCGCCGACGACCAGATCTCGGCCGACGACGTGGAGGCGGCGCTGTCCTGAGCGTGGGGATTCAGGACCG
>CAZMSZ010000621.1:0-2616 GCA_964569055.1 uncultured Planctomycetota bacterium
CGCCCTCGACCGCCGCGCCCTCCTCGCGCACCCCGCCGCCCTCCTCGCGCACCCCGCCGCCCTCCTCGCGCACCCCGCCGCCCTCGCCGCGCGGGCCGCTGCGGGCCGAGCCCGGCGAGGGGCGCGGCACGACCCGGCGCCTGCCGCCGGCCCTGGTCGAGGCGCTCCGCGCCGTGGCCGACCCGATCCTGGCCGAGGCCCTCGGCCTCGAGCCCGAGCGGGTCG
Organism: uncultured Planctomycetota bacterium; assembly: GCA_964569055.1. Taxonomy (GTDB): domain Bacteria; phylum Planctomycetota; class J058; order J058; family J058; genus JAWLGW01. The sequence goes on from CAZMSZ010000621.1 coordinate 226, forward strand.
ACGAGGAGGAGGCCGAGGGGCTCCTCCTCAGCGACGACGGCGCGCGCGCCTACCGGATCCTCAGCGCGCTCGGCCGGCGCGGCGCCGTGCGCGCCTACGCGGTCGAGGTGCTGGGCGACACCGCCTTCGAGGGCTTCGAGCGTCCGGTCGAGCGGGCGCGGCTCGAGCTGGCCGAGGAGGCCGACGCCCTGCGCGGGGCGCGGCAGGTCCACGGGCCGACCGACCGCCGCCTCCCCAAGCTGCTCGACGCCGGCAAGCTGCAGGACGGCCGCTCCTACGTGGTGCTCGAGGAGCTCGCGCCGCTGGCGCCCGGCGCCGCGAGCCGCCTCGACCCGGCGTTGGCGCTCGACGTGTTCGTGAACCTGCTCGACGCCGTGCGCGGGCTGCAGGGTCGACGCTCGACCCCGCTCGTGCTCGGGAACCTGCACCCCGCCGCGCTCGGGCTCCGCATGGCGAGCGCCGCCCCGGTCGCGGACGGCGAGCGCGCGCTGCGGCTCGAGTCCGGCAGCTACGAGCTGGTGCTCGTCGACCAGGGCGGCGCGGCCCACCGCGAGCTCCTCGAGCAGGCCGGCGGCCGCGTGCGGGCCCTCCTGGGCAGCCCGCTGTACCTGCCGCCCGAGAGCGCGCCGAGCCTGGCCGTGGGCCCCGAGGGGAGCAGCCTCACGCCCGGGAAGTACGGCCCGCGCACCGACGTCTACGCCGCCGCGCTCACGGCCTACGTGCTGCTCACCGGCGAGCGGCCGTACGCCTCCCACGGCCTGTACCGCGACCCCGACCCGCTCCGCGCGCTGCTCCGCCTCAAGCGCGACGGCACGCCGCCCCACAGCGTGGCCGCCGTCCAGCGCGCCCTCGGCGCCCGCGCGCACCCCGTGCTCGAGCTGCTCGGCCACGCCTTCTCGCCCGACCCGGGCCGCCGCCCCGCCCCGGCGCACCTGCTCAAGCTCGCGCGCGTGGCCCTCGAGGTCGAGGAGCTGCCGCCGCTGCCGGGCGAGTACCGGTTCGACGCGCTCGACAACCGGCTGCGGCTCCGGCAGCGCTTGGTCCCGCGCGGCGGGTAGCCTCGCGCGCCGCATCCGGGCGCGACCCTGAGCACCGAGCCGTTGCCTGGCGCCGATCGTTCCCATAGGCTGCGTCTCGAATTCGAGGTGCCGTGCCCGCGCCGTACTGCACGCCCTGTCAGCTCGAGAACCCGCCGGACGCGACCGAGTGCCTGCTGTGCGGCAAGCCGCTCCCGCGCGCGACGGAGGCGCCTCCCGCGAGCGCGCCCGCCGCCGCGCCGAGCGCGAGCCCGCCGGCCGCCGCGCCGAGCGCACCCGCCGCCGAGCGCCCGGCGCGGCCCGCCGGCCCGCCTGCCAGCGGGCGAGTGGGGCCGCCGGCGGCGGGCGGGCCGCGTCCGCGACCGCCGGGCGCGCCCGGGCGGCGTCCGCCCGCGCGCGGGCCCAGCGAGCGGCCGACGCGAGCCATGCCGGCCGTATCCGGGGCGAGCGACGCGCCCGGATCGGCCGCCGGCCCCGACGCGCCGACCCGTCGGCACCCGAAGGTGGAGGCCTCCGAAGAGCCCACCCGCCGGTTCCGGCCTGGCGCCGCCGCGCCGGGCGGGAGCGCCGCGCCGGCGGGGGCGGCGGCCGCCGCCTTCGCGCCGCTCTCGAGCGAGGAGCGCGAGGCGGCGGCGGCGCGCGAGCGCGTCGCCCCCACGGCGGGAGCCGCGCCCCCGGCCCCGGCGCCCGCTGGGGACGGGCCCGTCCTGGGCTGGCTGACCTGCCCGCCGTTCCGCCCGGTCCCGGTCGGCCGAAAGCCGCTCGTGGCGCTCGGCCGCAGCCGCGAGTGCGACCTGATCCTGCCGCACGCCAGCGTCTCGCGCACCCACGCGGTCGTGCGGGCGCTCGGGGGCAAGGTGGTGTTCGAGGACCGCTCCAGCTACGGCACCTGGGTCAACGGCAAGCGCACCGTCTCGGGCGAGCTCGCGCCCGGCGACGCGCTGACGGTCGGCCCCTACGAGGTCGTGTTCAAGGGGCAGCGCGAGGTGCGCCGCGAGCAGGGCGAGGAGGAGACGCGCCCGTTCCAGGTCCCCGCCTCGAGCGAGGCCATGAACGGCCGCCTGGAGCGCGTGTCGCTCGACGAGGTCCTCCAGCAGATCGAGTTCTACAAGAAGACCGGCACGCTGCGCGTGTTCACCGACGACTTCGACGGGATCCTGGTGGTCTACGACGGCGCGCCGATGTACGCCGAGGCCCAGGACGGGACCCGCGACGCGGACGTCGTGTACCGCATGCTGCGGCTCAAGAGCGGCAACTTCAGCTTCCTCGCCAAGGTCGAGGCAGGCGAGATGAGCCTGGCCGGGACCTCGATCACGGCCCTCCTGATGGAGGGGCACCGGTTGAAGGACGAGGC
>CAZMSZ010000622.1:0-2593 GCA_964569055.1 uncultured Planctomycetota bacterium
GGGAGCGCGCTCCTCCGCTCCGGCTCAGACGATGCCTACACCCGCTGCGCCATGGGCACGTAGTCGCGCCGGTCGTGCCCGAGGTAGAGCTGGCGCGGGCGCGCGATCTTCTGCTCCTTGTCGTCGAGCATCTCCTGCCACTGCGCCAGCCAGCCCGCGGTGCGGCCGATGGCGAACAGGACCGGGTAGAAGTCGATCGGGAAGCGCATGGCCTGGTAGATCAGGCCGCTGTAGAAGTCGACGTTCGGGTAGAGCTTGCGCTCGACGAAGTAGTCGTCCTCGAGCGCGATCCGCTCCAGCTCGATCGCGATGTCGAGCAGCGGGTTGACCCCCGTGACCTCGAACACCTCGTGCGCCAGCTTCTTGATGATCTTGGCCCGCGGGTCGTAGTTGCGGTACACCCGGTGGCCGAAGCCCATCAGCAGGGCCTCCTTGGCCTTCACCCGCCGGATGAAGTCGGGGACGTTCTTCTTGTCCCCGATCTCCTCGAGCATGTAGAGGACCATGCGGTTGGCGCCGCCGTGGAGCGGGCCGTAGAGGGCCGCGGCCGCCGCCGCCAGGGCCGAGTACGGGTCGACCTGCGAGCTCCCGACCTGCCGCATGGCCGAGGTCGAGCAGTTCTGCTCGTGGTCGGCGTGCAGGATGAACAGCACGTCGAAGGCGCGGGCCAGCGTGGGGTGCGGCTTGTAGTTCGGGTCGTTGATGTTGAAGACCATGGACAGGAAGTTGCCCACGTAGCCCAGGTCATTGCGCGGGTAGACGTAGGGCAGCCCCTGCGTGTGGCGGTAGGCGAACGCCGCCAGGGTCGGGATCTTGGCGAGCAGGCGGATGATCTGGCGCCGCCGGCTCTCCTTGTCGTTCACCTCGCCCGCCTCGGGGTAGAAGCTGGCGAGGGCGCTCACGCTCGAGATCAGCATGGACATGGGGTTCGCGTCGTAGCGGAACCCCTCCATGAACTTCTTCACGTTCTCGTGGACGAACGTGTGGTGGGTCACGTCGTGCACGAACTGGTCGTGCTCGGCCTTGGTCGGCAGCTTGCCGTCGATCAGGAGCTGCGCGACCTCGAGGAAGGTCGACTGCTCGGCGAGCTGCTCGATCGGGTAGCCGCGGTGGCGCAGGATCCCCTTCTCGCCGTCGATGTAGGTGATCGTCGACTTGCAGGCCGCCGTGTTCTTGTAGGCGGGGTCGTAGACCATGAGCCCGAAGTCGTCGTCGTTCACCTTGATCGCGCGGAAGTCGGAGGCCTGGACCGACCCGTGCTCGATCGGCAGCTCGTAGGTCTTGCCCGTGCGGTTGTCGGTGACGCTGAGCGTGTCCGCCATCTGCCCCCCCGGTTCCGGGTCGGCTGTGTGTTCCTTCGCGCCCTGCCGGTAGCCGACGGAGCCATCGCGCTGGGCGAGGGCCCAGATCTTACGCACCGATCCCTGGCGGGTAAACCCGAACGGGAGGGAGCGGCTCGCCCATGGCAAGCCTCACGTTCGGGGCCTACCATGGCCCGCGTGAAACGAGTTGCGCCCGCCCTCGCCTGCGCGCTCCTGGGCGCCGTCCCGCTCGTCCTCTCGCCGCTGGCGCGCGCGCAGGAGCAGCCGGTCCGGGCCGAGCAGGTCCGCCGCGCCGACGTGGACGCCGGCCTGCGCTGGCTGGCCTCCAAGCAGTCGCTCGGCGGCTCGTGGGGCGGCCGCGACAAGCTGGCGCTGACGGGCATGGCCGGGCTGGCGCTCCTCGCCAGCGGGTCGACGCCCCAGCGCGGGCCCTACGCGGAGGCGATCCGGCGCGCGATCCTGTTCGTGCTCCGCTCGCAGCGCGCGCGCGAGGGGGGCGGCAAGGCGTTCTGGGACCCCGACAGCGGCTACTCGGAGATCCACAACCACGGCTACGCGCTGTTGTTCTTGACCCAGGCCTACGGGGAGGGCGGCCCGCTCGACGAGGACCTGCGCCGCGCGATCACGCTCGGGGTGCAGGCCACGATCGAGAGCCAGTATCAGGAGGGGAGGTCGGACGGCGGGTTCGGCTACTTCCTGTTCCAGCCCAGCGGCCGCCGTCCCTCCGCGCACCGCGAGATGTGGGCCTGGGACGAGGCCTCCACCACGATCAGCCAGATCCAGGCCCTGCGCGGCGCGCGCAACGCCGGCTTCGCGGTGCCGCGCCGGGCGCTCGAGCGCGCGGGCGACTACATCGCCCGCTCGCGCCACGCGACCGGCGGCTTCCACTACTCGATCGGCTCGCCCACCCCGCGGGTGAGCTTCGTGGAGGGGAGCGACCAGCCGACCTTCGCGATCACCGCCGCCTGCACCGCGGTGCTGCACGCGCTCGGCAACTACGAGGGCCCGATCGTGGAGGGCGGGATCGCGTACATCGAGCAGTTCATCCCGCCGAGCCGCCGCAGGACGCCGTTCTTCTACTACGCCCACTACTACGCGGCGCAGGTGATGCACATGCTCCAGGGCGCCCGCGGCCGGCGCTGGATGCAGGCGATCCAAGAGGAGCTCGCCGCCCGCCAGCGCCCCGACGGCCGCTGGCCCGCCGACCCCGAGGACACCCTGGCCGGCCCCGACTCGGAGATCTTGAACACCGCCTGGGCGCTGCAGATCGC
>CAZMSZ010000623.1:0-2572 GCA_964569055.1 uncultured Planctomycetota bacterium
GGCGGTCCGCCGCGCGGCGTGGGGCGTACGATGAAGATCTGGCTCGGGGAGCACGAGGTCGACGGGGCGCGGTTCGCCGTGGCCGCCCGCGGGATCGTGCCCGAGCGGGTCGCGCCGGCGGGGCTCCCGGCCCTGCTGAGCGAGGCCAGCGTCGGGCTGTTCGAAGGCTCCGCGCTCGAGCTGGGCGAGGAGGGCGCGGTCACGCTGCGCGCGGAGGCGGGCGGCCTCACGCTGCGGCCGGGCCCCGAGGACGGCTCGGCGGACCTCGAGGTCGCGCTCTCCAACGGCTCGTCGGGCGGCGACCCGCGCCCGTTCGTGGAGGCGGTCGAGGCGGCCTGCCTGCGGCTGCAGCCGCGCGAGGTGACCCTGGCCGCCGCCGCCGCGCCGCCCTCGCCCTGGACGCCCTACATGACCGAGGGCGCCCTGCTCGTCCGCACGCTCCACGCGCGCAAGAGCGCCTACCAGGAGATCGCCGTGGGCGAGCACCCGGTCTACGGGCGCATGCTGTTCCTCAACGGCGAGACCCAGATCGCCGCCTGCGACGAGCCGCTCTACTCCGCCTCGCTGGTCGAGCCGGCCCTCGGGCCCGACGTGCGGCGGGTGTGCATCCTCGGCGGCGGCGACTGCGGCGTGCTCCGCCACGTGCTCACCCATCCGGTCGAGCGGGTGGTCATGGTGGAGATCGACGCGGCGGTGATCGAGACCGCCGCGGAGTACTTCCCCGCCGTGGTCGGCGGCGCCCGCGAAGACCCGCGCGCGCAGATCATCCTCGGCGACGCGTTCGCCTACCTCGAGGGCGAGGGGCGCGGCGCCGGGTTCGACCTGATCGTGTACGACCTCTCCGACACGCCGCTCAACGACGCCACGTTCGACCGCCTGTGCCACCTCGTGAACGGGGCGCTGGCCCCCGCGGGCCAGGTCGCGGTCCAGTGCGGCTCGGCGCTCCACCTCTACCGCGACCGCCTCGCGGCGACCCTGCGCGGGCTCGAGCGCAACTTCGAGGGGGTCGCCACCCGCGAGGTCGTGATCCCGAGCTTCCTGCGCCAGTCGTGGGTGTTCGCGTTCGCGCGCCGCCCGGGCGGCGCCAACGGAGCGTGACGCCGCGCTGGCGGCGCGCCTCCTACACGGTCCGCTGCGGGTGCCCCGCGGGGAGGCAGGCCTGCACGAAGGGCGGGAGCGCGAACGCGCCGCGGTGCACGTCGGCCGTCCAGTAGGCCGTGCCCAGCTCGCGGTGGGCGTCGGGCGCGGCGGCGAGGTGCTCGAGCGGGTGGCGGCGCTTGCTCGCGAAGGCGAACGTCCACAGGAAGCCGACGTAGGCCGGGATCACGGCCCAGTACATGAACACCCGCGGGAAGGTCCGCCCGAGCGTGGCGTGGATCTGTTGCACGTCGCCCGCGAAGTAGAACGGGGTCTGGGTCTGCGCCACGACCACCCCGTCGTCGGCGAGGGAGCGCAGGCAGGTGGCGTAGAACTCGTCGGTCACGAGCGAGCCCGCGGCGCCCACCGGGTCGGTGCTGTCGACCGCGATCAGGTCGACGCTCCCGGCCGGCAGCTCGGCCAGGAACTTGGCCCCATCGCCGAAGTGGAGCGTGACCCGCGGGTCGTCGAGCGCGCCCGCGATCCCCGGCAGGTGCTCCTGCGAGAGCCGCACCACCCGCTCGTCGATCTCGGCCAGGGTCACCTCGAGGCCGGGGTACTTGAGCAGCTCGCGCACCACCCCGCCGTCGCCGCCGCCCACCACCACGGCCCGCCGGGGCGAGGGCACGGTCTGCGCGGCGACGTGGGCGAGCATCTCGTGGTACACGAACTCGTCGAGCTCGGTCAGCATCACGCAGCCGTCGAGGACCAGCACCTTGCCGTGGTGCGCGCTCTCGAACAGGTCGATCCGCTGATACGGCGTCTGCTCCGAGCAGATCGTGCGCACCACCCGCAGCCCGTAGGCCGCCGCGCCCTTCATGCGCTCGTGGAACCACACGTCGGCCGCCCCCTCGGGGGCTGGCGGGGGGCGGAGGCGGTCGAGGCTCGGTCCGGCCATCGCGGGCTCCTGCGGCTTGGGGGTCGCCACGTTACTCGCGCGGTGCGGAGGGGGTCAAACGCCGCGGCGGGCGCCGCGCGCCGACCTCAGAGCTTCTGCACCAGCCCGACGATCGGCAGGATCAGACTGGCCAGGACGCCCACGAACAGGCCCGCGCCCAGCGCGTGCACCCCCAGCACCCACTTGCGAGGCGTGGCCGGGCCCTTGACCAGGAGGATGGCCACCAGCGCGGCCGCGGTCGGAACGAGCAGGTAGCCGTACTCCCGCAGCACGAACACGACCTCGAACACGAGCTCGGTCGTCCAGCCGAGCCGGATCCCCGTCTCGTCGAACATGCGCTTCATGGTCCCGAGCAGCGCCGTCCCGGGGCCCAAGAACAGGGCCAGGTACGCGCCCCCCCAGTCGAGCGCGGCGGCGCCGAGCGGCAGGGCCGGCACCTCCGCGGCGCGGGCCCGCCCCTCCGACGTGAACCAGCGCGCCACCGCGGGCAAGGCGAGCGGAATGCAAGCCAGGCCGAGCGCGACCGGGCCCCAGCCC
>CAZMSZ010000624.1:0-2533 GCA_964569055.1 uncultured Planctomycetota bacterium
GTGCGGCGCCCCTGAGGCGCTACTCCTCCTCGAGCTGGGCCTCCACGTCGGCGCTCTGCTCGCGCACGCGCTCGAGCTCCTCGCCGCCGCGCAGCTCGAGCTCCTGCGCGCGTCGGCGCAGCACCGCCAGGGCCTCCTCGCCGAAGCGGCGGAAGGTGGCGGGCGGGTTGAGGCGGCGGGCGGAGGCCACGTGGACGCCGAAGTCGGGCTCCTCGAACAGCACGTTCACCACGAGCTGCTCGCGGGCGGCGCCCTCGCCGAACACGCCCTGGCGGTCGAGGTCCTCGAGGGCGCGGTGCAGCGCCTCCCACAGCTCGTCCTCCAGGCGCGCCAGGGCGTCGTCGTCGTCGTCCACCTCGAGCCGCAGCGCGTCGAGCATCTCGGCGGCGCGGTCGAACTGCTGCTCCGCCTCGCCGACGTAGGGCCAGCCCGAGGGGCTCCAGCGCAGCTCGGGTCGGCTCAGCCCCTCCTCGCTGGAGAAGCTCGGCGCGACGCGCGAGACGTCGGGTGAGGTGACGAGCGCGAAGGCGTAGAACCGCTCACCGGGGTAGCTCCGGCGCATGTCGTCCAATGCCCGGCGGGTGGCGGCGATCAGCTCCTTGCGGAACGCGGCGGTGGTGATCATGACCCCCTCGAGGCCCATGCCACCGTCGAATCGTAGCCCCACACGGCCCGCGGGGCAAAGGCGTCCGGCGGTGAGGGTCGGCGGCGCCGGCCGGCTCCGTATAATCGGTCGCCCGGGCAGCACCCTACGGGAGAAGACCGCGCCAATGCGACCGTGCCCCAAGTGCGGCAACCGTCACAACGACATCGGCGCGCGCACCTGCAAGCTGTGCGGCAGCCCCCTCCCCGCCGAGGCCTCCCGGACCACCGCCCGGGTCGCCTCGGGGTGGCGGGACACCTCGGGCTGGAAGCGGCACCAGCTGCTCCGGCCCGGGGCCCCCGCGATCGAGCTGGCCATGGGCAAGACGTTCGTGTTCGGGCGGGCCAGCGAGTCGCAGCTCGCGATCCAGTCGCCCAAGGTGTCGCGCCAGCACGCCCAGGTCGAGTGGGACGGCGAGACGCCGTACCTCCGCGACCTCGACTCGCAGAACGGGACCGAGGTCAACGAGAAGCCGATCCGCCGCTGCAAGCTGGTCGACGGCGACGAGATCACGATCGGTCCGTTCACCTGCACCTACCGCTGCCTGAGCGGGCGCGGCAGCCTGCAGTCCGCGCAGCTCGAGAACAGCGACGCCGACACGCAGGAGCTGCAGGCCGTCGCCATGAGCGGCGAGCTGGGCGAGGTCACGGTGTACGAGCTCCTCGAGACCCTGGCCTACAACGGCAAGACGGGCACGCTCGAGGTGTTCGCCGCCGACCAGACCGAGGGCCGCGTCACGATCCAGGAGGGGCGCGCCACCCACGCCGAGGTCGGCAACCTGCGGGGCGACCGCGCCGTGCTCCACCTGTTGAGCTGGAAGACCGGCCGCTTCAAGTTCGCGACCGGCTTCGACCCGGACCTGCGCGACAACGTGCGCGGCACGGTCCAGCACCTGCTCACGCGCTACCTCGCGACCCTGCCCCCCGACCCGGGCCAGCGCGGCCGGAGCACGCCGAGCTCGGAGTAGGCGCTTCAAGCCGGCATGCGGCGCGCGCGCTCCACGGTCTTCTCCACCACCTCGGGCAGCGACTTGCCGAGGAGCCCGGTCTCGATCCGCTTGGGGACCGGGATCGCCGACTCCACCAGGCTGGTGTAGGTGATCCGGGTCACCCCGTCGCCGAGGTCGTCGAGCTGCCAGCTCCCCTCGCAGCGGCGCAGGTCGCCGTCGACCAGGCTCCAGCTCACGTGCCCGGCCGGGCGGTCCAGCTTCAGCCGCAGCCGGTAGCGCACCTTCTTCAGCACGAAGTCGAGGGCCGTCCGGAACACCACCTCGTCCGGCGTGCGCCGCTCCACGACCGCCTCGCAGGTCCGCGGCATGAACTCGGTGTAGTGCTCGTAGTCCGTCGCCGCCCGCCACACGCTCTCCAGCGGCACGCGCCGGACGGCGGTCGCCACGGCGCGCACCGCCCCGCCCACGTCCTCGTTGCGGACCTCGATCGGACCCTCACGCGTCACGGTTCACCTCGTGCGCGAGCGTCCCGGGCGAGCGCCGTGCCGCAGTGGAACCCCTGACGCGACGGCGCCCCGCCCGTCGCAACGCACCAGGAGCGAGACGCACGGCGCTCCCCTGAACAGGACAGGAGAAGGAGGCCAGCACCCAGCGACAGCCAAAGCGAGCCGACCTCCCGACCCGCCTTCCTGCTTTCCTGTCTTTCCTGCCCTCTCTTCGAAGCTCTACCGAAGGAGGCCAGCACCCAGCGACAGCCAAGCGAGCCGACCTCCCGACCCGCCTTCCTGCTTTCCTGTCTTTCCTGCTTTCCTGCCACTCTCTTCGAAGCTCTACCGAAGGTGGCCAGCAACCAGCGACAGCCAAAGCGAGCCGACCTCCCGACCCCCCTTCCTGCTTTCCTGTCTTTCCTGCTTTCCTGCCACTCTCTTCGAAGCTCTACC
>CAZMSZ010000625.1:0-2519 GCA_964569055.1 uncultured Planctomycetota bacterium
CTGCTCTACCCGTTCTACTTCGTGTTCGGGCTGTCCTGGATCTTCCCCTACGCCGTGCTCACGGTGCGCGCGCGCGGCTGGCTCACGCGTTAAGCCGGCAGCGCCGCCAGCAGCCGCTGGCCCACGTCCAGGCAACGCCGGCAGGCGTCGCGGCACAAGGCGCAGTGCGGGTGCTCGGTCGCCTGCTCGGCGCAGGCCTCGCCCGCGAGGGTGACCGCCTCCAGGCAGGCCGCGAGCTGGGCGCGCAGGAGCGAGGGCTCGGCCTCGGTCTGCCGGGCGAGCAGGCGCGCGGTCACGCCGGCCACGTCGCTGCAGTCGAGGTCGAGGCGGACGCAGCGGCGCAGCGCCTCGACGTCACCCTCCGCCAGGCAGGCGTCGGCGCAGGCGCCGCACACCTGCTCGCAGGCCCAGCATGCCTCGATCGCCTCGCTGAGCAGCCCGAGGTCGAGCTCGAGCGCCTTGCGGGGGTGGAGGGCGACGAGGTCGCTCGCGGTCATGCACGCCTCCGGGGCTGGGCGAGGTTGGGGGCCGCTCCACCGAGGAGCAAGCCGCTTGCCCGCTCAGCGCGGCGAGGCGGGCGTCTTGGCGACGAGGGCCTCGGCCCCCGCGGCGCGCAGCGCTCGCGCGGCCTCCTCGGCCGCCTCGGCGTCGGCGTCGACCAGGGCGGGGACCCCGCTCGGGAGCTTGTCCGCGCGCTCGACGAGGCCCTCCGCCACCGGGCGCTCCCAGCCGCGGAGCGAGGCGACGGCCGCTACCACCGCCTCGGGGTCGGGTCCGGTCTCGGTGAGGTACACCGTGTAGCGCGGGCCGGCGGGCGCGGGCGGCGTCGGATCGGGACATCCGGCGAGGAGCAGCAGGAGCGCGAGGGCGAGCGCGAGCGGACAGGCGCGGCGGGCGCAGGGACGGAGGTGACCCATGAGCGCACGATACCCCGTGCCAGCCTTGTCCGGGCCCGGCGAGATCGGGAAGATCGAGCCCCGGGGGCCTCGTGTCCAAGCTCCACCTGTTCGGGCGGATCGCCCTGCGCAAGCGCCTCGTGACCGAGGGGCAGCTCCACCGGGCCGTCCGGCTGCAGGAGGAGGTGCGCACGCTCGGGCTCCGCAAGCACCTCGGCGAGATCCTGATCGCCGACGGTGTGCTGCAGCCCGACGAGGTCGACCAGATCCTGCGGCTGCAGGCGATCAACGAGAAGGCCGCCTACGAGCGTCGCTTCGGCCGGGTCGCGCTCAAGAACGGGCTGATCGACGCGGCGCAGCTGGAGGAGGCGCTCGAGCTCGCCCAGCGCGAGGGCTTCCAGCGCGCGCTCAGCACGATCCTGCGGGAGCGCGGCGCGCTGAGCGGGCGGGCGGCCCGCGCGATCCACGCCGCGCTCGACCGCGCCGTCGCGGCGGAGCTCGGGACCGAGGCGCCGCCCGAGCGGCCGCGGAGCCCGCCCTCCGAGCGGCTGCTCGCCACGCTCGACGTCGACGACGCCGAGGGCGAGGAGGGCGCCGGCCGGCTCGAGCTCGAGCGGCGCAAGCGCGACGTGACGTTCGCCGCGGTCGCCCTGCGGGAGGGGCTGGTGCTGGTCCCCGAGCTCGAGCGCGCCCTCGAGGAGCAGGCGATCCGCGAGGAGGGCGCCTCGCTGGCGCAGGTGCTCGAGGAGCGCGGCACGCTCAGCCGCGAGGACGTCCTCGCCGTCGAGGCCGCGCTCGAGGGCTCGCGCCACGAGACGCTGCGGATCCCCGGCTACGAGGTGGTGGACGTGTTGGGCTACGGGGTGACCAGCGTGGTCCTGCGCGCGCGGCACCTCGTGCTCGGGCGCGAGGTGGCGATCAAGCTGTTCCGCGCCGAGCACGTGGCGGCGAGCGGCGCCGAGGCCCTGCTCGAGGAGGCCAAGGCGGTGGCCAGCGTGCGCCACCCCAACGTGGTCGGCCTGTACGAGGTCGGGCGCGTGCACCGCCGGGTGTACTTCGTGATGGAGCTGGTGGACGGCTCCACGCTGATGGAGGTGCTGCGCGCGCGCGGCGCCCTGCCGCTGAGCGAGGTGCACCGCCTGGCCGGCGACCTCGCGCGCGGGCTCGCGGCGATCCACGAGCCGGGCCTGGTGCACCGCGACGTGAAGCCGCAGAACGTGCTGTTCGGCAATGACGGTGTGGCCAAGCTGACCGACCTCGGCCTGGCCTGCGAGGCGGGCGTCGGCTCGACCGACGACGAGGCCGCGGGTGCGCTGTACGGCTCGCCCTACACCATGTCCCCCGAGCAGGCGCAGGGCCTGCCCGTCGACCCCCGCGCCGACCTGTACGGCCTGGGGGCGACCCTGTTCTACGCGCTCACCAGCGGCCCCCCCTTCGAGGGGCGCGACACGGTCAGCCTGATCATGGCGCACGTCGAGGCCCCGATCCCCGACCCGCGCGAGCGCCGCCCCGAGTGCGACCCGGGCCTGGCCCGCCTGATCCAGCGCCTGCTGGCCAAGGACCCCGCGCAGCGCCCCCAGAACGCGCACGAGGTGCTCGGCGCGCTGGAGGGGATCGGGTAGG